>NZ_AP017558.1:329768-659537 GCF_002355635.1 Halopenitus persicus
GAAGCGGGTCCTGCCAGAGCATCGTCTCCTCGGGGACCTCCGGACCGAGGAACCGCACCGGCGGGCCCATGTCGCGGTGGATGAGCTTGTACCACGCCTTCGCGAACGCCTGCTGGAACTCGTCGGGGTTCTCCTGGAAGCGTTCCAGGATCGCCCGGTAGTCGTCGTCGTGCTTCAGGGCGACGTCGGTCGTCAGCATCATCGGCTGTTCCGTCTTCGACGCGTCCTGTGCGCCCGGGGCGTGCTCGATCTCGTCCGCCTCGACCGGATGCCACTGCCAGGCTCCGCCGGGGCCCTTGACCGAGGTCCAGTCGTGTCCCAGCAGGTTGTCGATGTAGCCCATGTCCCACCGGGTCGGCGCGTCGGTCCAGGGGCCCTCGATGCCGCTCGTGATCATCCCGCCGATCTCGTCGAAGTCGTGCTTCCAGCCGAGTCCCTGCTCCTCGATGGGCGCCGCCTCGGGCTCGGGACCCTGGTGCTCGTGGGGGTCGTCGGCCCCGTGAACCTTCCCGAAGGTGTGGCCGCCGGCGATGAGCGCGACCGTCTCCTCGTCGTTCATCGCCATCCGCTCGAACTCCTCCCGGATGTTCTTCGCGGACCCCGCCACGTCAGGCTCGCCGTTCGGACCCTCGGGGTTCACGTAGATGAGCCCCATCACGGTGTTGGCAAGCGGGTCCTTGAGATTGCCAATCTCCCCGTCCTTATACCGCTCGGGCGAGGACGTTTCCCACTCGGTTTCCGGACCCCACTCGACCGCCTCGTTCGATTTGAACTCGTCCACGCGACCGCCGGCGAAACCGTACGTCTCGAAGCCCATCGACTCGAGCGCGACGTTCCCGGCCAGGACGATCAGGTCGCCCCACGAGAGCTTGCGGCCGTACTTCTGCTTGACCGGCTGGAGCAGCCGGCGGGACTTGTCGAGGTTGATGTTGTCCGGCCAGCTGCTCTCCGGCGGGAGTCGCTGTAGCCCGCCGGCCGCGCCGGCACGGCCGTCGAGGGTTCGGTACGTTCCGGCGCTGTGCCACGCCATTCGGATGAACAGCGGCCCGTAGTGGCCGTAGTCGGCCGGCCACCACTCCTTGGAGGTCGTCATTACGTCCTCGATGTCCGCCTTCACCGCATCGAGGTCGAGCGTCTGGAACTCCTCGGCGTAGTCGAAGTCCTCGTCGTACGGACTGCCGTCGTAGACGTTGTCGTCGAGAATATCCAGTCGGAGCAGGTTCGGCCACCAGTCCTCATTGGACCAGGTCATATACGAAATCTGATTGGGTGGTCAGCCTCTTAACTCTGTCCACCTCCCCCGTCAGTCCGGCGATCGACGGTCCCTATCTCCCCCGTCCGTCCGGCGATCGACGGTCCCCATTTCGGCCGAGTGATCGTCGTCCGCAAGCTCATCGCGACCGAACGCACCGACCGACTCGACCGAACGCACCGACCGACTCGACCGAACGCGCCGACCGACTCGACCGAACGCACCGACCGACTCGACCGAACGCACCGACCGACTCGACCGAACGCGCCGACCGACTCGACCGAACGCGCCGACCGACTCGACCGGGGGAGAATTCAAGTCGCTGCTGGGAGATGGTCAGCCATGGCATCCACACGGTTCCTGTTCGTCTCCGCGGATGCGGCGCTCATCACGGACCTGGCCTGGCAGGTCCATCGCGAGGGACACGACGTGAAATACTACATCGAGGCCGAAAGCGACCGGGAGATCGGGGACGGATTCGTTCCCAAGACGGACGACTGGCGTGCGGACGTCGAGTGGGCCGACGTCATCGTTTTCGACGACATCTGGGTCGGCTCCGACGTCGGAACGGGGGCGCTCGCCGAGGAGCTCCGTGCGGAGGGACACGCCGTCGTCGGCGGGACGCCGAACACCGACCGGCTCGAGGAGGACCGCGGCTACGCGATGGACGTCCTCGAGGAGCACGGCGTGAACACCGTCGAACACCACGTCTTCCACGACTTCGATGCGGGCATCCAGCACGTTCAGGAACACCCCGCCCCGTACGTCATCAAGCCGCTCGGGGAGGTGCAGAACGTCAAGCGGCTCCTGTACGTCGGGAACGAGGACGACGGGAGCGACGTCGTCGACGTCCTGCAGGCATATAAGAAGGCGTGGGGCCACCGGATGAAGGGCTTCCAGCTCCAGCGGAAGGTCGAGGGCGTCGAGATCGCCATCTGCGGGTTCTTCAACGGCGAGGAGTTCATCGACCGCGTCAACTTCAACTTCGAGCACAAGAAGCTGTTCCCCGGAAACATCGGCCCCTCGACCGGCGAGATGGGGACGTCGATGTTCTGGGCCGGGCAGAACAAGCTGTTCACGGAGACCTTCGGCAAGCTCGAGGGCTGGCTCGCCGACGAGGGCTACGTCGGGAGCATCGACATCAACTGCATCGTCAACGAGACCGGAATCTACCCGCTGGAGTTCACGCCCCGGTTCGGCTATCCGACGATCGCCCTCCAGGAGGAGTCCATCGAGTCCTCGACGGGCGAGTTCTTTTATGACCTCGCCCACGGCAACGACCCCGAACTAGACGTTCACAACGGCTACCAGATCGCCGTTCGGATCGTGCTCCCGCCGTTCCCGTTCGACGACGAGCAGACGTACGACGAGAACTCCCGGAACGCGGCCGTAGTGTTCGAGACGGAGAGCCACGAGGGGGTTCACATCGAGGACGCGAAGAAGGTCGACGGCCAGTGGCGCGTCGCCGGCGACAACGGGATGCCCATCGTGGTGACCGGCAAAGGCGACACGATGGCGGCCGCACGCGAGCAGGCGTACGACCGAATCGATGACATCGTGATGCCCAACATGTACTACCGAGACGACATCGGCGAGCGGTGGACGGACGGCGAGGGCGACCGGCTGCAGGCGTGGGGCTATCTGGGTCCGTGACGTCCTTCCGGCGCGAAAGCGTAATCGCGGTGTCGGAACGGACGGGCCGGTCGTCTCACGTGATGATGGCGGATAACTCGAGGAGGAGCACGTCGTCACGCGAGTCCGCAACGCGTTCGAGATCGTCGGTGTACCCGGAGCGGCTGCACAGGACGTATAGCGGCTCTCCGTCTGCCGGTCCCGTTGACCACCGCACTTCCGACGTCGTTCGTTCGAGGTCCGAGAGGACGCCTTCGCTCACGGGTTGTGAGGTGAACTTGCATTCGCCGGCGACGAGTCCCTCGTCCGTGAGTCCAAGGACGTCCAACTCGTGTTCTTTGAACCACCACTGGCCGACGTCACGGAACCGTCGATCGATGAGGTCCGGGAGCGCTTGCTGACAGAGCCGTTCGAACAGCGGACTCACGTAATCCGCCAGCTCGGGCGCAACGAGCTCGTCGTACGCGTCGTCGCCGAGCATTCGAAGTCGGTCCTGAGTGCCATACACGAACCGGAACCAGAAGCGGAACAGCGGCGCGGCGATGCGGTACCGCCCACGCTTCGAGGCCGTCGGCGATTCAGTGACGGGAATATGGCGTTCGACGAGGCGGAGGCGGCGAAGCTTCTGGAGGTACGCGCTGAGCGACCCCGACTCCACGCCAGCCATCCCTGCGATCTCGTTCGGAGTCCGACGCCCGTGAGCGAGCGCACGGAGAATGCTAAAATACGTATTCGGCTGTCGGAGTTCGGTCCGGAGCAGGAACTCGGGCTCGGAGTAGAGGAGTCCGCGTTCCGACAGGATCGACTGCTGGACGTTCATTCCTAACGACTGGTCGGGGTCGATGGTCTGGAGGTAATACGGCGTGCCGCCGTAGATCGACCACGCGGCGATGGCAGTCTCGGAGTCGTATGCCGGAAAGAACCGGCGTGCATCGGCGACGGAGAGGGGCTTGAGGTCGATCGTCGCCGTCCGCCGACCGTACAGCGGCGCGCTGCCGGAGAGAACCTTCTCCTCCATAACGCTGATCGAGGAGCCGACGAGTACGAGCGTCATCCCCGTCTCCTGGAGCTCCATATCCCAGACGCGCTGGATCCGTGAGGGAAGCGACTCGTCCTCCTCGATGAGGAACGGGAACTCGTCGATGACGACGATCGCGTCCTCCTCGCCGAGCGTTTCGAGCACGGCTTCCCAGTCGCGGCGGACGTTCTGCAGTGACGGAAACTGCGTGGTGGCGGCATCGACGAACCCTTCGAGCTGGTTTTGCGACGTGGATTCGACCGCTTGATAGTAGACGGCGTCATCCCGATCAGCGACGGACCGGCGGACGAGCTCGCTTTTTCCGAGGCGACGACGGCCATAGATGACGACGAAGTCCGCGGTCTCGGACTCGTAGCAGTCCGTGAGTTGATCGAGTTCGCGGTCCCGATCAACGAATCGTTCCATACCACGTGTCCGATCCCGAGCATAATGGAAATTACGATTTTGGAAATTACGATTTCGGAAATCATAATTTCGGAAATCATGATTCCTTTATTGGATCAGTATTTAAGTCCGAATCAGTATGTAACGGACCTCGATTCAAAAGCGAGGGTCGAGAATACTCGGTTTGAAGCGTCTATACGGCGGTGTTTCCGTTTCGGAACCCATACTCGATTCCGTATTCGAGAGCACGTAAACGCGTCTCGGGGGACGCCGCCCCGTCGACCGCGTCAACGGGATGCCGATCGTGGTCGTTGGGAGGGAGCTAATCCACGGGCCGCGATCACGGTCGCGATCGGGGACGCTACTCGGCGGACTCGTCGCCGAGTCTCAGCGTCGATCGGATCCGGTCGGCGAAGAGGTTGATCCCGACGCCGGCGAGGAACGCCAGCAGCGTCGGGGCGGCGATCCACCACAGGTCGGGGTGTTCGCTTCCGGTATGTAAGGCGACGTCGAGCATACCCGCCGTTTCTCGCCGGCAGGTAAAACGTTCCTGAAAAGCGAGCGCCGAACCGGTTGCGACAGCAAGCGGTCGACGTCCTCTGGGCCGCGTCAGTGGAACCCGCGACCGACCTCGTCGTCCTCGATGAGGTCCTCGAGCTCCGCGGACAGTAGGCGTTCGGCCTCCTCGAACTCGTCGGTCAGTTCGTCGAGTTCGTCGGGGCGGCCGTCGAACTCGTAGTCCATCGGGCCGAACGCGGGGGCGTCCATCGCCTCCATCACGTCCTCGAAGAGGTGGTCCGGCTCGGTGGGCGCCTCGGCGTGGACCTTCAGCGTCTCCTCGAGGCGGGTCGCCATCTCCTTCGCGTGGTCCTCGTCCTCGGGCGGCGTCCGAACCGCGAACCGACCGGCGGCGTCCTCGGCGGGCAACAGGGGATCGAGCCCGTCGTCGACCCGGCGCGCGACGCGGGTGCCGACCCCACGAAGCTCCCGGGGATTCTTCGCGTACGTCTTGAGCTGGTAGACGCCGACGCTTGGGTGGCCGATGAACAGGTCCTCGCCGACGCCGTTCCGGCGATTGCCGGCGACGGCGCGCCACCCGTCCGGATCGGTCGACCCCTCGGTCACCTCCTGCAGGATGTCCTGCCAGTCTCGAACGCGCATACGACCCCGTTGCCGCTTGCGCCGCATTAGCGTGTCGATGCTCGGGATCGCTGGACGTCCCGCGTTCCCGGACGCGGTCGCTCCGGCTTGGGTCCCGTCGATCTCGATCGGATCCCGCCGCTCCCGCTTGGACCCTATCGATCCGCCCGGTCGAGCGTGATGACGACGACGCTGCCGCGGGGAGACCGCTCCTCGAAGGAGAGCTGGCCGCCCGACAGCTTCACCACCCAGAAGACGTACCAGAGCCCGATCCCCGAGCCGTGATAGAGGGCGTCGATGTCGTGCTTCTCGGTCAGGATCGCCCGCTCCTGTTCGGGGATCCCCGGCCCGTCGTCGGCGATCCGGACGGTCACGCTCCCGTCGGTCGCCTCGACGGTGACCCACACGCGTGGCTCCGCGTCCCCGTGGACGACCGCGTTCTCGAGTACCTCCTCGAGCGCGGTCTCGAGGGCCGGGAGGGTGACCGCGGACGCCGACTCGGGCGCCTCGAGTTCGATCGTCGCCGCGGGCGCCGCGGTCCGGACGGTCTCGACCGCGGCGTCGACCATCGGACGAACGTCGAGCGGACGGGGGGTCGGGTTCTCGGTTATGAGCTGGACGACGCGGCGCTCGGTTTCGGCCTTCTCCAGCAGCCCGGTTCCAGTCTCACGAATGCGTCTGGCGCTCTCCCGAAGCGTGCCGTCGGTGGCCTCCTCGATCGTTTCCGCGTAGCCGAGCACGAGGCTCAGGTCGTTTCGCAGGTTGTGACGAAGGATCCGGTCGAGGACCGCGAGCTGCCGTTCCCGGAGCTTCCGGTCGGTCACCTCGATCTGGATGGCGACGTACTCGACGATCCCGCCGTCCTCGTCGAACACCGGCGCTATCGTCTGGCTCGCGTGGTATCGATCCCCCGACTTCCGTTCGTTCGTGATCTCCTCACGCCACGTCCGGCCGGATTCGATCGTGTCCCAGAGTCGCTCGTAGTACTCCTCGTCGTGTGCGCCCGAGGAGAGCAGCCGCGGGGTCCGGCCGATCGCCTCCTCGGCGGCGTACCCCGTGATGTCCTCGAAGGCCGGATTGACGTACACGATCGTGGCATCCCGGTCGGTGATGTAGACGGCGGCTCCGGCGGCATCGACGGCGCGGCGGAACCGCCGGCGGTCGCGTTCCCGTTCCTTTCGCTCGGTTATCTCGCGGCGGCTCGCCAGCACGCGGTCATCGGCCGCCGCGGACGAGCCGGAATCGTCCACGCGGGCGGTTCGCACGTCGTACCAGCGTCGGTCCCCGTCCTGATCGACCGTGTACTCGATCCGCTCGACGGTGCCGGTCCGTCGCGTCGTCTCGATCGCTTCGAGCATCCGACCGGCCGGCTCCGGCGGGAACAGCTCCGTCACGGACCGGCCGACGAGATCCGGGGTGACGTCCTCGTCGTTTCCGGAGATGATCTCGACGCACCGCCCCTCGGCGTCGAAGACCACCACGTCCTCGGGCGAGGCGGCCACCGTGGCCGCGAGCCGGCTCCGGCTCGCACGGAGGGTCCTGTTCGTCTCGGTGAGCTCTGCCTTCGTGGCCTGCTCCTGTCGGACGTAGCCGTACAGGTAGTAGATGACCACGAGCGAGAACACGCTCACGAGGAGCCCCGGGATCTCGGTGACCCCCGGGGCGAAGCCCGAGAGGGCGAACAGCTGTCTGACCGCCATCAGCGACAGCAACAGCGTGAGGAACGCGAACCGACGGTCACGAACGTGGTACAGCAATATGAGCGACGCCCCGACGCCAACGAGCCGCAACAACAGGGACAGCGAGAGCGTCAGGCTGAGTACGTCCATCGGGGCAACTCTGCCGGTCCGTTTGGACGCTCCGAAGAAATAGGCGTCGGTGGGTCCGACTCTCGCGGCCGGTCGGGTCGGTAGCACGACCGACAGCGTTTTTCTCGCCCGTCACCCACACGCGTCCGTGAACCTTCGGGGGCCGATCGTCGACGTCGGCGAGGTCAGATCGGCGTCGACGCAGTACGGCGAACGCGACTGCTGTTCGATCGGGATCCGCCCCGAGGACGGCGCGGCGGACCCGGTTTCGGTCACGCTGTGGGGCGACTGGACGCACACGGCCGAGCACGCCGAGATCGGGATGGAACTGCTCGTGACGGATGCCGAGGCGGGCGAGTACCGCGGGGAGACGACCTACTCGACGACCGGCGACTCGGCCGTCGTGCTCGAGCCGGACTTCCTCGTGGACGTGACCGGGCTCCGGTCGTGGGTCCAGTGTCCCCGGATGTACTATTTAAATAAGCTGTCCGGGATCCCGCTGAACTACCCGGTGGTCAAGGGGACGATCGTTCACGAGGTGTTCGGCGATCTGCTCCGCGGGGTCGATCTGGAGGCGTCGATCGCCGACCGCGTCGCCGAGGCCGGCCTCGAGCTCGGGATCCTGGGGTACGACGCCGCGGACGTGATCGACGAGGTCCGGCGCAACGCCGCCGCGATCGACGGTTGGCTGGCACAGGGAACCCTGACCGACGGCGACGACTGGCGCTCGGAGTACACGCTGATATCGCCGACCTACGGGCTGAAGGGGCGAGCCGACGCGATCCGGCGGGGGATGCCGGTCGAGCTGAAGACCGGCAAGAACACGAACCGCGAGCCCCGGTTTCAGGACAAGATCCAGGCCGCCTGTTACGGGCTGCTGCTCGCGGAACACGACCAGCAACCCGATACCGGCACGCTGTTGTACACGAAGAACACCGCCCTGGACCGGACCGAGGCCACCGGGGACCTCTCGCCGGCAAAGGAGTTCTCGATCGGCGACGGGCTGCTCGATTTCGTGGTCCGCACCCGAAACGAGCTCGCCGCCATGGAGTGGCACGCGCTCAACGGCACCGGCGACCAGCCGGGCATCCCGACCGGCTACGAGGCGGACGCGACCTGTCAGTACTGTTTCGAGCAGGACACCTGTATGGTCGTCTCCGGCCGGCTGAACCAGGAGTCGAAGGCCGGGCAGATCGGCGCGCCGCTGCCCGCCGAGGAGCGCGACTACGTGGACCGATTCTACCGCGCGATCGAGGCGGAGCGGCGGGAGACGCACGCGGAGTACCGGAAGCTCTGGGAACAGTCGCCGGCGGAGCGGGCCGACGACGACCGGGCGCTGATCGACCTCGAGCCCGTCTCCGAGACCGAGATCGAGGGCGGCCAGTGGCGGCTCGAGGCTCGCAAGCCCGGTGCCGCGGTCTCGAAGCTCCGGGAGGGCGACGTCGCACTCGCCTCCGACGGGGATCCGATCGCCGGGGACGCCGAGCTCGGGCGGATCCGGTCGCTCGGGGAGACCGTGGTCGTCGAGACCGACGAGCCGGTTCCCCTCCGGCGGCTCGACGTCTACCCCTCGGAGATCTCGGTCGACCGGATGCTCACCGCGGTCCACGACGCGATCCTGAAGGGCGACGACCGCCGCAAGGACGTGCTGTTCGACCGGCGCGAGCCGGCCTTCTCCGGCCCCGAGCGGGAGTGGATCGCCAACAACGACGCGCAAAACGACGCCGTGAACCTGGCGACGACCGCGGCGGATCTCGCGCTGATCCACGGCCCGCCCGGCACCGGAAAGACCTACACCATCGCCCGGGCGATCGAGGCCCTCGTGGCCGACGGCAACCGGGTGCTGCTCGCGGCGTTCACGAACCGCGCGGTCGACAACGCACTGGCGGCGCTGCGGGACGGAACGGGTGCAGGGGGCGAGGCCGGAGGCCCGGACGGCGAGAGCGGGCTCGCGGTTCCCGACGAGGACGTCGTCCGCGTCGGCACCGAGACCGGGGTTCGCGGGGACATGCAGGACGTTCGGCTCCGCCAGCGGGGGAATCCGACCGACCGCGCGCGGGAGCTGGAGTCGGCCCCGGTCGTGGCCGCCACGACCGCCGCCTGCGGCTCCCGCGAGCTGCGCGAGCAGTCCTTCGACGTGGCGCTGGTCGACGAGGCCTCCCAGCTCACCGAGCCGAGCACCCTCGCGGCGATCTCGCTGGCCAACCGGTTCGTCCTCGTCGGCGACCACGAACAGCTCCCGCCGGTGGTCCGGGCCGAGAACGACCTTCGGCGCTCGCTGTTCGAGCGGCTCGTCGAGACGTATCCCGAGGCGAGCGTGATGCTCGACCGCCAGTACCGGATGAGCCAGCGGATCCAGGCGTTCGCCTCTCGGGAGTTCTACGACGGAGCGCTCCGTCCCGCGACCGGCGCGGTCGCCGCCCAGTCGGTGGCCGATCTCGTCGCCGATCTCGGCGATCTTCCGCCGGAGCTCCGGCGGGACGTCACCCTCATCGACCCCGACGGAACCCGGGACGGCAACCGGAACGTTCGCGAGGCCGAGCGCGTCGCGGAGATCGTCGACGCGTACGTCGCCGCGGGGGTCGACCCCGACGACATCGGCGTCATCGCGCCGTTCCGCGCGCAGGTGGCCGAGATCGGACGCCGGACCGACGTGACCGTCGACACCGTCGACCGGTTCCAGGGCTCCAGCAAGCCGGTGATCGTGGTCTCGCTCGTCGCGTCCGGGGAGCTCGACGGGCCGATCTTCGAGGACCATCGCCGCATCAACGTCGCACTCACGCGGGCGAAGCAGGCCCTCGTGCTGGTCGGGGACCGGACGGCGCTCCGGTCTGACCCCTTCTATGCCCGGATGGTCGAGTGGGCCGACCGGTAACCCGGTCTTCACGGCGGCTGGCGGCGTGCCTCCGGGATCCCCCCGTCGCTCGCCGGACACGAGCGATTTAAGCGGCGTCCGTGGTACCCTCGGATATGACCACGACGCGGGGCCTCCGGAGCAAGGCCGGCGAGGAGCCGATCACGATGTTGACGGCCTACGACGCGCCGACGGCGTCGATCATCGAGGAGGCGGGCATCGATATCATCCTCGTGGGCGACAGCATGGGCAACGCCGTGCTCGGGTACGACTCGACGATCCCGGTCACGATGGACGACGTCGCCAGCCGGACCGGCGCGGTCGCGCGCGCGACCGAGGACACCCTGGTCGTCGCCGACCTCCCGTTCCTCTCGTTCGGTGCCGACGAGGCGGAGTCGATCCACAACGCCGGACGGCTTTTAAAGGAGGAGGGCGCCGACGCCGTGAAGATCGAGAGCGGCGACCACACGGTCGCGCTGACCGAGGCGCTCGTCGACGTCGGCATCCCGGTGATGGGCCACCTCGGCTTGACGCCCCAACACGTCAACGAACTCGGCTACGCCCGGCAGGGAACCGACCGGGAGGCCGCCGAGTCGATCATCGAGCTGGCCGAGGCCCACGAGGCGGCCGGCGCGTTCGCGCTCGTTCTCGAACACGTTCCGGCCAACCTCGCCGCGACGATCACCGACCGCCTCGAGATCCCGACGATCGGGATCGGTGCCGGGCCCGACTGCGACGGGCAGGTGCTCGTGATCACTGACGTGCTCGGGCTGAACGACTGGTCGCCGTCCTTCTCCGAGCAGTTCGGCGACGTCGGCGCGGAGACCCGCCGGGCCGTGGCGGCGTACCGTGATGCGGTGACCGACGGGGAGTTCCCGGCCGACGAACACAGCTACGTCGAGGAGGATATCGAGGGGATCGCCGACGGCGACGACGAGGATCGCCTCGACGAGTGAACGCGAGGGACGGTGAGCGCAACTGCGGACGACGCAGGATCGCGGTCCGCCGATCTACTCCCGTGCGTCGACCGTGCCGGCGGCCGCCCCCTCGCCGTCTCGGTCGACGTCGGCGCCGTCCAGGTCCGGCTCGGCGTCGATCCGCGGCGGGAGGTCGTCGATGAAGCGTTTGATTATCTCCTCCTCCGCGCGATGGAGCGTCTCGCTGCAGGTCGATTTGGCGATCCCGACGTGGTCGGCGAGCTCGGTGAGCGAACACTCGCGGGGCGTGTCGTAGTAGCCGAGTTCCACGGCGGTGAGCAGAAGTCGCTGTTGGTTCTCGGTGAGGACCTGGCTCGGCTGGAGTCGCTCCTGGATGTACTCGATGCGGAAGTCCATCTCCAGCTCCTGGAACTGCCGGCCGAGCTCGGAGAGGCGGTCGTGGGCCCCCGTGACGTCGATCGTCGCCTCCCCGTCCTGGATCTCGATGGGCATCTCGATGGGGATCCCCGACCGCTTGGCCGCGACCAACAGCATCGGCGCGGTCGTCTCGAACTGGACGGTCGCCTCCGTGTCGGTCCGCTGCATCAGCGACATGTCGGTGACGACCGCGTGCTCGCGCATGTCCTCGAGGACCGCGTCGAGGTCTGACGCCGAGATCCACACGAGCGCGAACCCGGGACCGTCGCCGGGCAGCGCCGCGAGTACCTGAAACGTCGCGTCGGGGTGTGCGCGCGAGACGTCCGCGACCCACGGCCCCTCGGGCATCTCGACGACGAGGCGTGCTTGTGTCATTGTGTGGTCTCCTGTCGTGTGCTCGACCGTCGCACCGGCTGCGTGCGTGACGACCCGTATCGGGACCGATCGTCCCCGGATCGTAAGTATGTATCCGTCGAATTTCACGCCCCCGCGTGGAGCGCTTGCGACCGCGGCCGACGACCGCGGCCGTACTTGACGACGACCGCTCCCGACGACGACCGCGATCGCTAGCGACGACCGCTCCCGACGACGACCGCGATCGCTAGCGACGACCGCTTACTCGACGACGATCGCGCCCTTCATCCCGACCGCCTCGTGGGGCGTACAGACGTACGTGTACGTCCCCGCGCTCTCGAAGGTGTGCTCGAAGGTGTAGCCCTCCTCGTCGGTCCGCTCGGACTCGAAGGATCCGTCCTCGGCGGCGACGTTGTGCTGGCCGCCCTGGCCGGTCCACTCCCAGGTCACCGTGGTGCCGGTCGAGACCGCCACCGCGGGCGGGGCGAACTGCAATCCGTCGCCAGCCCCGACGTCGACCGTGACGCCGTCGGCGTCGCGGCGGTCGAGCGTCTGTCCCTCGTAGTTGCTCACGTCGTCGAACCAGCCGTCGTAGTTCGGCTCCTCGGAGAGGTATTCGCTTCCGCCACCGTTGCCGTTCCCGCCACCGTTGCCGCCGCCGTTGCCGTTGCCGCCGCCGTTGCCGTTGCCGCCGCCCGAGCAGCCCGCGAGCAGCGTCGCGCCGACCGCCGCGGTCGCCGAGAGATACGTTCGCCGATCGAGGCTTCGTCCCGCGTTCCGTGTTCGGTCGCTCATAAACAGGTGGTCCTATCATCGCCGTCGGTATAGGGGAAGCGGTTGGTTCCCATCGGCTGAGGACGTCACCGAACATATTCGTTCGTCGAGCCCCTCGGCGGGCTCCGATCGCGACTCGCCGTCCTCACTCCGCCAGCCAGTCGGGGTCGAGGCGGGGCGGCGAGAAGACGTCGTACCCCTCCACGGGCACGTCGCCGCGGTTGACCGCCGCGTGCGGTTCGTCGCCGGGAATGACGTACGACTCGCCCGCGCTAACGGGTCGTTCCTCGCCGGCGATCAGGAACGTCAGCGTCCCGGCGGTGACCACGCCGGCCTGTTCGTGATCGTGCCGGTGCTCCGGCACCGTCGCGCCCGGCTCGATCGTGAATCCCTGGACGCTCGTGTGTTCGCCCGCGGCTTCCTGGGTCAGATGGACGCCGTCGGCGGCCTCGGTCGCCTCGACGTCCGCGTCGGTGACGATCTCCATACCGGATCGACGGCGAGGTCGCTGAAAAACCCTCGGCGTCCCGCGCCGTTTTTACCCCGGCGACGCGATCGCTGGGTATGGAACTGGACGCGATCGAGGACCTGATCGAGGCGGAGATCCCCGACGCCGTCGCGAGCGTCACGCGACCGCGCGTACATAACGACGAGGACGAGGACGACCACTACGCGGCCACGATCGTCTCGCCTGCCTTCGAGGGGCTCTCGCTCGTCGACCAGCATCAGCGCGTCTACGACGCGCTGGGCGAGCACATGACGACGGACATCCACGCGATGGAGCTGCAGACGTACACCCCGAGCGCGTACGCCGACCACGGGGACGGCGCGCTCGACCACGAACTGCGCGAGGCCGGACTGCTGCCCCTTGAGGAGTAGGCCGTCGTCGAGGAGTAGGCCGTCGTCGAGGAGTAGGTCGTCGAGCGTGTCGGTTCGCGCCGGCGCGTTTCAGTAGGTTTTACGCGCTTGACCCACCACGGGCGCGTATGGGAGACGACTACCGGATCGAATCGGACAGCCTCGGAGAGATGCAGGTCCCGGCGGACGCCTACTGGGGCGCACAGACCCAGCGTGCCGTCGAGAACTTCCCGATCTCGGGGATCACCTTCGGTCGACGGTTCGTCCGCGCGCTCGGGATCGTCAAGAAGTCCGCGGCGCAGGCCAACCGTGACCTCGGGCTGCTTGAGGAGGAGACGGCCGCGGCGATCGTCGAGGCGGCCGACGAGGTCATCGCGGGCGAGCACGACGACCAGTTCCCCGTCGACGTGTTCCAGACCGGCTCGGGCACCTCCTCGAACATGAACGCCAACGAGGTCATCGCCAACCGGGCCGCCGAGATCGCCGGCGCGGAGATCGGCGACCGCGTCGTGCACCCCAACGACCACGTCAACTACGGGCAATCGAGCAACGACGTGATCCCGACCGCGATGCACGTCGCCGCCCTCGAGGCGGTCGAGAAGGATCTCATCCCGGGGCTCGAAACGCTCCGGACGGCCCTCGAGGAGGCCGAAACCGAGTTCGACGGCGTCGTCAAGACGGGGCGAACCCACCTCCAGGACGCGACGCCGATCCGGCTCGGCCAGGAGTTCGGCGGCTACCGGACGCAGGTCGAGAAGGGCATCAAGCGTGTCGGCGACGTCCGGCTCCACCTCCGCGAGCTCGCGCTCGGCGGGACGGCGGTCGGAACCGGCCTCAACACCCACCCCGACTTCCCGGAGCTGGCGGCCGAGTACATCTCCGAGGAGACGAACACGACCTTCCGCGAGGCCGACAACCACTTCGAGGCGCAGGCCGCCCACGACGCGATGGCCGAGGCACACGGCGCGCTCCGGACCGTCGCCGGGTCGATGAACAAGATCGCCAACGATCTGCGCCTGCTCGCCTCCGGCCCGCGGAACGGCCTCGGGGAGATCGAACAGCCGGAGAACCAGCCCGGCTCGTCGATCATGCCCGGCAAGATCAACCCGGTCGTCGCCGAGTCGGTTAACCAGGTCCACAAGCGCGTGATCGGCAACGACGCGACGATCAGCGCCGGCGCCGCCCGCGGCGAGATCGACTTGAACCTCTACAAGCCGGTTCTGGCGCACAGCTTCCTCGAGTCCGCCGCGCTGTTGGCCAACGCCGCCGAGACGTTCGGCGAGAAGTTCGTGGCCAAACTCGAGGCGAACGAGGACTACTGCGCCGAGCAGGTCGACCGCTCGATGGCGCTGGCGACCGCGCTCAACCCGGCGATCGGCTACGACAAGGCCTCGAAGGTCGCCAAACGGGCGCTCGACGAGGACAAGACCGTCCGCGAGGTCGCCGTCGAGGCGGGCTACCTCACCGAGGAGGAGGCCGACGAGGTGCTCGACCCCGAGCGGATGACCCACCGCGGGATCCTCGGCGACGACTGAGCGGTCGAGCCGGAGCCCCGAACGGCGATCACTCCCGCGGTCCCTCCCGGCCGGTCGGGAGCCGCGTTTGGACGGAGCCGGGTCCCGCCCGTCGCGATTCGAATTCGAGGAGCCGCCGCTTCGTCGCGACGCCCCCTGCCGCCGAGTACCCCCCGAGCGTTCCGTCGCTTCCGACCACGCGGTGACAGGGGACGACGATCGGTACGGGGTTGCGTCCGCAGGCCTGCCCGACCGCGACCGGGGCGGATCCGACGGCTGCCGCGATCTCGCCGTACGTCCGGGTCTCGCCGTAGGGGATCTCGGTCATCGCGGCCATCACGTCGCCGGTCAGCCCGTCCGGAGTCGTCACCGACAGGTCGAACGCGCGGCGGTCGCCGCGGTCGTAGGCACGGATCTGGTCGCGGATCTCGGCGGGCGGCTCGGCGACGTACGTTTCGTCGATCTCGAGCGTCCGTGACTGGACGGATACCTTCATGGATGGGTTCGAACGCCCCGGATCCGAAGCGGTCGATGGCTTCCGTTGACCGCGCCAGTATAAATATCGTCCGCGTGATCCGGATCCGGATCCGGATTTGGATCTGGGTCTGGATCCGTGATGATCGAGTGCACGGGCGGAATCCACGGCGCGGTCGTCCCCGAAACGGGTTAGGGCGTGAGGGACGCAGAGGGTGGTATGGTCGAGGAGATCTCCCCCGAGGACGTCGAGTCGAAGATCGACGACGAGAACGTACAGATCGTCGACATCCGCGGACCGGGTCAGTTCAAGCGCGGGCACATTCCGGGCGCGATCAACGTCCCGATGAGCGACCTCCCGAGCCGCATCGACGAGCACGAGTGGGGCGACGAGATCGTGGTCGCCTGCCCCATCGGACAGTCGTCGGTCCAGGCCGCGAAGCTCATCAGCAGCTTCGAGGCGGTCGACGACGACGCGCGCGTCGCGAGTATGGCGGGCGGCTATCGGGAGTGGAACGGCGAGCTTCAGACCGAGAGCTGACGACGATCGGTCCCAGCGGACGATCCGGCTGAGGGACGATCCGGCTGAGGGACGATCCGTTTGAAGTGGGGTGCGATCGTATCCCACGATATGAACGTCGAGTTCGACTTCGAGGGCGACGTCGCGATCGTGACCGGCGCGGCCGGGGCGCTCGGCAGCGCGACCATCGAGGCGTTTCGCGAGGCCGGGGCGACGGTCGCCGCGGTCGACGTCCGTGCGCCGGACGACGAGGACGCGGTCCTCGATCCCGACGACGTCGAGCACTTCTACCGGACGGACTGCACGGACGAGGACGCGGTGCGCGGGACCGTCGATGCGGTCATCGCCGACCACGGGCGGATCGACTACGTCCTGAACGTCGCCGGCACCTGGCGCGGCGGCACGCCGATCCACGAGACGGAGGTGGACGCCTTCGACTTCCTCTTCGACGTGAACCTGAAGACGACGTTCCTCGTCTCGAAACACGCGATCCCGCACCTCCGGGAGACCGAGGGGGCGATCGTCTCGGTCTCGGCCCGCGCCAGCCTGGAGGGCGGCGAGGGCGACGGGATCTACCGGGCCAGCAAGGCCGGGGTTCGGCTGCTCACCGAGACGATCGCCGCGGAGAACCGTGGCGTCGTGCGGGCCAACGCCGTGATGCCGAGCGTCCTCGACACGCCGATGAACCGCGAGATGATGACGCCATCCGAGGAGTGGGTCGCTCCGATCGAGGTCGCTCGCGTGATGTGTGCGCTCTGTTCGGACGCCACGAGCGTGACGAGCGGCGCGGCGGTCCCGGTCTATGGAGAGGCGTGACCGTCGCTTGCTTATAAAACCTGGCCGCCACGCAGCCCTCGGCTAGGGCGATGCCTGGCCGCCGTTCCGCGCGGACCGGCGTCCGTTCTCGGCGGCATCGCGTCGGTTGCCGAAGGCCCGTCCCGACACGTCCGCAGGGCGGAGCTGATAGAGGTTCATCGAGAGATCATCGAGCGCGGCGGTCGGGGAGACGTTCAGCGTCGGGATGGCGGCGTTCTCGGCGATCGCGTTCATAGCGACCGCGCGGTCGTCCTCCGGGACGGTCTCGATCGGCCCACGGACGATGACGCTCTCGGCGGGCGACTCGTCATAGACGGTGAACGTCGCCGCGTCGGTCGTCTCGATGAACGCCATCTTCTCGCTGTCGTCGTCGTGGACCAGCTGGAAGTAGAGGACATCCCCGTCGTATCCGAACGACTCCGGCACGGCGTAGGTCTCCGTGCCGTTACACAGCGACAACACCCCGGACCCGGCGGTTCGGAGGATCTCGTCGATCTCGTCGGCCTCGAGCTGTACCGTGACCATCGCCCGTGCCTATTCGATCGACTGGAATAACCCACCGGATCGGTCCCGCCCCTGTGAACGCGACTCATCCTGCGGTGCCCGTCCGTCCCGCGATCCCTCGTTCCCGACCGGATCCGGCCTCCGTGGGTTTAATAGCCCGAGCGCGTCCCTCACGAGTATGGAACGCGTAGACGTTGCGATCGTCGGCGGCGGCCCCGCCGGGTCCTCGGCGGCCCACGCCGCCGCGAGCGCCGGAGCCGACGCGATCGTGTTCGAGAAGGGCGTCCCGCGCGCCGACCGGGAGGGGATCGGCCCCGATTCGACCGACGCGGCCGGCATCCTCGACTACTGGGTCGACATTATGGGGATCCACCCCGACGAGTTCCCGGACGGGGTCGTGCAAAACGAGCTCGACCGGGCCGAGTTCCGCGGCCCGAACACGGACTGTACGCTCTATCACACCGGGATCGACTCCTCGTACGACTCCTTCGGCTACACCTTCCACCGCGCGCGCTTCGACGATTTCCTCCGGGAGCGTGCCGAGGACGCGGGCGCGCGCTACCGCGTGCAGGCGTCCGTCCGCGACGTCGAGACCGACGGGACGGTCGATCCCGGCCGCGACGACGACCCGCGGCACGTCCTCCACCTCGCGGACGGCGAGACCGTGGGAGCCGACGCCCTCGTGTTGGCTGACGGCCCCCAGCGGACGGTCACCAACAAGGTGCTCGACCGCTATCTCCCGGACGGCTCGAAGGCCTCCGAGCGGCTCGCCTCCCGGGAGGCCAACCACATCGCCTATCAGGAATACCGGCGATTCCCCGAGGAGCTCTACGAGGAGGTCCGGGACGCCATCGTCTTCTGGTGGGGCGTGATGCCCGGCGAGACCGCCTATCCGTGGGTCTTCCCCAACCAGGACCGGGTCTGCCGGGTCGGCCTCACGATGCCGATCGGGATCGACATCGACGACGTTGACGACCGCAAGTCGTACCAGCTGCTGCGGCCCGAGGACGACGCCATCCCGAACGGCGCGACCTACATCGAGCGCCTGCTCGAGTGGCAGTACGGCGACGAGTACGACCTCGAGGAGTTCCCGATCGTCGAGGACGCCGGCAAGCGGAACGGGACCGAGACGTACGCGATCTCCTCGACGAAACCGATCGACTCGCCCACCGACGCCGGCATCGCCGTCACCGGCGGCGCGATGGGAACCACCTCCGCGTTCCACGAGGGCGGCGACCACGTGGCGGTCCGGACCGGCGCGATCGCCGGGGAGCTGGCCGCGGCCGGCGATCTCGCGTCGTACAACCGTCGCTGGAAGGAGGCGATCGGCGACGAGGTGCTCCGCAGCGCGGCGATGGCCGAGATGGTGAGCGAGTACGGCCCCGCCGACTGGGACCGCGTGATCGACACCGCGGACGTGATGCTGGCGGCCGAAACCGGCGGCGACCTCTTAAAACGGACCTACTCCGCCGGCTGGGGCGCGACGAAACTGCTGTTGCGGTATAAATGGACCAAGCGACAGCTCCGCGGCAACTACACCCAGATCACCGCGGACGAGTACGTCTACTAACGGCGACGTCGAAATCGTCCAGTAATGTTGCGGGCAGACATTTTTGGATTTGATATGGCTCACTCTGATGTCCGCGGATTCAGCTGGGGAAGTCGACGGGCCGTGGCTTGGGAATCGATGGGGAGAACACAGTATCGTTCTGAATCGCCATTCTTTCTCGTACGTCTTCGTCTTCCTGCGTGCGACTGGCCTTGAATAACTCCTGCTTGTTGTCGATCGATTCCTGTAGTTCGTCGCTATCTCCAGACGTAGTCTCCATATCCGTCTCCTCAGCAATCGATTCCAAGAGATATCCCGCTTCGCTCGGTTCGGCTCGACTACGCTCGGTCCATTCTCCGCGTGGACCTTTTCTCTTCTCCAGTACCGCGATCTGCTCTGTCACGTCCACATCGCGTTCTTCTTCCGAGATTCTGATTCGATAGTAGACTTCATTCCTCGTGTACACCGCGAGCGGGAGTTGTTGTTCGTCCTCCACGATAATTCCCCCGAGCCCAAGCCCTTCGACTTCGATTGTCTCGACACTCCGGGACGAACCGACAACTGTTAGCGGGTTCACAGCTTCGCCGTTTGCCCGAAACCCGAACGCTTGTCGATCGGCGACAGCCGCCACGGCAGAGGTTGGTGTATCGTACCTCCCATCCTCCAAAAAGTTCACTTCTAGTTCTTTACGACGCTCGGACAGCCAATCTCCCGTGTCCGCTTGACGCGCCTTGATAAGTTCTCCATCAGTGTGTTTTAGCACGACCTCGTTCGGCATATGGGTTGGATTGTAGAGCGCTGATGCCACATCGAGTGTGAGGAGCGCTATCGCCCGTGACATATACTCGATGTTATCCTCCGCTTGTCAAAAGCCTTGGCTGAAGGTCACTCGTGGAGCCAATCGTGCCACTCATCGAGATCGACTAGTTCACCTTTGATGCCCGTCGATCCGTACCGATACAGACCGATAGCGCATACCACCGTCTTCAGGCGGAGGTCAAGCGATAGGCATAGTGTGTCAATGCACGAGTCCCGCCATTACGAAACACTTCATCCACGGTTCGGGCGAGGCCCTCCGGGTCGGTGTCCGGGAGTTCCTGGTCGAAGTACACGAGAATTCCAGCGTGTTCGTAGTCCGGATGGAGGTCTTCGAAGTCCTTCGCGTTGGTCGTGAGAAGGACGATCCCCTCGTCGGCGTACCACTGGAGAAGTTCGGCGTCCTTGGTCCGTTCCCCGAACTGATCTTTGGCCTGGACGGTGTCGTAGTCACGTTCACGGAGCAGTCCCTCGAAGATACGCCCGACGTGCTCGGCGAACATAATTCGTGGGTCAGGTAGCGGACTCACTAGTAGATCATCGCCCGGTAGGTTCGACGAGGCTGTCCATCGGGGGGACGTCTTGCGGATGGCCGTGGCTCACGCTCGTAATCTGATATAAAAACGGTGCTCGTGAGGAACGAGCTGGTGGTCGGGCGCCCGAGTGGGCGCGAACTCCGGATACGGAGCGTTAGCCGAACAGCTCGCCGAGGCCTTCGCCGCCGTCGCCTTCGTCCTCGTCTTCCTCGTCAGCCTCGTCGGCTTCCTCGGCCTCGTCCTCGCTCTCGTCGGCCTCGTCGGCGTCCCCGCCGGCGTCGGCCGAGCCACCCGCGGCGGCACCGGCGGCCGGCGCCGCGGCGGCCGTCTCGATGGCCTCCTCGATGTCGACGTCCTCGAGGGCCGCGACGAGTGCCTTGACGCGGGACTCCTCGACGTCGACGCCCGCGGCGTCGAGCACCGCGGTGAGGTTGTCTTCGTTGATCTCTTCGCCCGTCTCGTTCAGGATGAGCGCAGCGTAAACGTATTCCATTGGTGTAATCTCCGTGTGTTATCCGAACATCGCGCCGAGACCGTCGCCCGCGTCGCCGTCGTCGCCGTCGTCGTCGTCCGCGTCGGCGTCGTCAGCGTCGTCGGGCGCCTCCTCGGCGTCCGATTCGTCGTCAGCCTGTTCCTCTTCGGCGTCCGCCGCGGCTGCCCGGGCGTCGACGCCCTGCAGCTCCTCGGGGAGCGCCTCCTCGTCGTCGATGTGGGCCGCGAGCGCACGCAGCTGGGCGTCGGCCCTTCCGATCAGGTCGGGCACGACGTCCGGGCTCTCGATCTCGGCGTGCAGCGCGACGGATTTGGCCTCGCCGGACGCCTTCGCGAGAAGGGTGCCGGCGGTGCGGGCCGTCGGGTAGCTGGCGTTGACCGAGAGGTTGCGGGCGGCGGCGGCGGCGGACTGCACGTCCGCCTCGTACTCCTCGACGTCGATCGCGAGTTCCTCGGGCTCGAAGAGCACGCCCTCGGAGTAGACGGACTTCAGGTCGAGTCCGACCTCCTTGGGCTCGATGCCGAGCTCGGTGAGGACGTTCGCGAGGTCCTCGGAGACGACCTCGCCCGCCTCGAGCACGGTCGAGTCCTCGGTGACCTGGATCGAGCCGTCCTGGATCCGGGCGGCCGCGCCGACCGTCTGGAGTTCGCCGACGAACGGTCCGGGGTCGACGCCGGTGTCGCCCTCGGGGATGACGATGTCGTTCGGGGCGACCTCGCCGGCGTTGATCGGCGCCGGCGTCTTCGAGGCCTCGAGCTGCTTGTAGAGCCCGAAGGGATTGTCGTTCGTGCCGACGAGCGCGACCTGGCCGCTCACGTGTTCGGTGAGCTGCTCGACGCCCTCGTCGACCGCCTCGAGCGCGCGGACGACGAGCGTGTTCCGGCTCATCCGCAGGTCCGCGGAGCCGTGCAGCTCGCGCCGCATCAGCTGGAGCTGGCGGCTCGGGATGCCGGCCACGCCGACGATCCCGACCGAGGCGAAGGAGTCGATGAACTCGACGAGCTCGTCGACCTCCTCCTTTTTCCACTCGGGGATGGTCTCGGTTTGCCGCGCGGAGCTCATACGGGCACCTCCTGGGCGGGACCCATCGTCGTCTTGACGAAGATCCCGTCGATGTTGAGCGGACCCTTCTCGAGGTCGGCCTCGAGACGACGGATGATGACGTCGACGTTGTCCGATATCTCCTCGGCGCTCATGTCCTCCGCCCCCACGCGCGTGTGGAACGTCCGGCGTTCGCCGGAGCGGAGCTGCACCGTGTTCTTCATTCGGTTGATCGTTTCGACGACGTCATCGTCCGGCTGGAGTGGAGTCGGCATCTTGCCGCGCGGACCGAGGACGGTACCGAGGTACCGACCGATGTCCTGCATCAGGCTGGCCTCGGCGATGAAGAAGTCCGTCTCATCGGCGAGGTCCTTTGCGGCGTCATCGTCGTCGCCGAGGTCCTCGAGGTCATCGCTGTCGAGCACCTCGTCGGCAACCTCCTCTGCGCGGACGGCGGTTTCGCCCTCCGCGAAGACGACGATTTGCGTCTCCTGTCCCGTTCCAGCCGGCAGCACGATTGACTCGTCGACGCGATTCGACGGATCGTTGAGGTCGAGATCGCGCAGATTGATCGCGAGGTCCACCGTCTCACGGAAGTTCCGCTCGGGTGCCTCATCGAGTGCGCGAGAAACTGCCTCCTCTATTGTGTCTGCCATTTTTCACCTCCGTAGTACGCAGGAACGCTCCTACGGGTCAGTGAAACAGGCGAAGCCTGTCTCACCGGGGACTTGCCCCAGGCGGCGTTTAAACCCGTCGAAGCCGCGATGCGCGTGGGACCCGGGCACAGGGCCGGAACGGGAGGACCGTCGGCCGGCGGACGTCAACCGCGTGGGTGGGGAAACGCCGACGCCACGAACGGGGAAACGCCGACGCCACGAACGGGGAAAAATTGATGCGCCGACCCTCGCTAGTCGGCCCGTGGCGTCCGGCTGGACCGCTCCGATCGCGGCGACCGTGTTCGTGTGGTTCCTCGTCACCGTCGCGTGTCTTCCCGTCCTCGCCGCCGGGAGCGTGCGCGCGGCGATCGACGACTGGCCCACCGACCGGTACGCGCTGAACTACTTCCTCCTGTTCGGCGCGGTCGTTCTCGGCCACGCCGCCGTCTTCCTGGGCGGCGTCGTGGTTCGGGGCGGAATCGGCGGCGTCGAACTCGTCCGGTGGACGCTGCTCGTGGCCGCAGGCTATCCCGTCCTCGTCTGGGTGGTTCTGGCGGTCGTGCTTCCGGCCGCGGGTCGGTGGGATCCCACCGCCGAGGGCCTCGACGGGCGGATCGTTCTCGCCGCCGCCGCGATCTGGTACGCGATCGTGCTCTCGATCACGGCCGCGGCGACGTTCTTCCTGCTGTTCGTCCTGTACTTTCCGGGGTGACGGTCGCGGTGCTTGCGGTTGCAGTGCACGACGGTCGAGCGTCATATCGCAGCGCCCAGCGGGAGCGTCATATCGCAGCGCCCAGCGGGAGCGTCATATCGCAGCACCCAGCGGAAGCGTCCATACTGCGGTACGTCGAGAGAAGGAAACCCGCGCGTCGGCCAGCGCCCGCCAGGCTGCGTCGGCCGGTCCGACCTCGACTACTCGGCGAGGACGTCGTCGTAGTCGCCCGCGTCGACGCGGTCGTCGAACGTCCGGGCGTTCTCGCCGTCGATCGTGACGCCGAGGGAGGCGCAGGTGCCGCCGATCTCCTTGGCGGCGTTCTTCGTGTCGTACGCCAGCAGGTCGGAGGACTTCTGCTCGGCGATCGTCTTGACCTGCTCGACCGAGAGATCGGCGACGAACTCCGACTGCGGCTCGCCCGACCCGGTGTCGAACCCGGCCTCGTCCTTGATCAGCTCGGCGGTCGGCGGGACGCCGACCTCGATGCTGAAGGATCCGTCGTCCTCGTACTCGACGGTGACGGGAACCTCCATCCCGTCGAACGCGGCGGTCTCCTCGTTGATCTCGCTGACGACGTCCTGCACGTCCACGGGCGTCGGTCCGAGCTCGGGACCGAGCGGCGGGCCGGGATTGGCCTGCCCGCCCGGAACGAGCACTTCGATGGTTCCAGCCATACGCGTACGAACCCGACCGCGACTTTTAACGGTTGTTCTTCGCCCTCGAGCACGCGAGCGGTTCGCACAGCCCGCAAACGGTCCGTTTCCCGTTCCGATGCCGGTCGATCGGGCGGACCGTTCCCCACGCTCGTTCGGGCTCGACCGTCTCCCGAGTCATCGCGCAGGAGTCATCGCGCAGGAGCCATCGCGCAGGAGCCATCTCGCAGGAGTTATCGCGCAGAGACGTCGGTCCTCGGAGCCATCACACCTAGACGTCGAAGACGACGTACGCGTACCACTCCGTTCCGCGTTGCTCGAGCACCATCTCGGAGTACGTCACCGCCTTCACGTCCCGGGCTGCGACGTCGCGCAGCGGGACGCCCCGAGCGCTGGCCTCGACGGTCCACGTGTCGTCAGCGTCGTGGTCTGGAGCGTCCGTGGCCGCCGGTCGGACCTGGCAGTCGTGGTCCACCGGCAGGACGCCGCGGACGTCGCGCTCGTAGATGAGTCGATCGAGGTAGTCGAACAGCGCCGCCTCGCCGGACTCAGCGGTAATCTCCATCGTGAACCGGTCGCCGCCTGCGGGCGGATCCTCGCACATCGCTTCCGTGAGTCCGGACGCGATGTCGGCGAAGACGGCGGCGAGGGTGTCGGCGGTTGCCTCGACAGCCACGTCGGCAGTATGGTCGCGAAGTCGGTGAGTCACGCGGAACGACCCTCCTCGTCCTCCACGCTCTCGCTCTCCACGCTCTCGCTCTCCACGCTCTCGCTCTCCACGCTCTCACCCTCCGGCTTCCGGTCGCTCGGGTCGTGTCGTTCCGGCGGAACGTCGGTTCGGCCCCGTTCCTGTGGGTCGCGCTCCGCTCGCTGGGAGGGCGGGACCTCGGTCGCGCCGCGATCCGCCGCACGGCGGTCGGCACGCTCGGCCGGCGTCGGTCCTCCCGGGGTCGACTCGGACTCGGCGTCCACGTCCCGCTCCCGCCGAACGATCGCGTCCGGTGTCTCGGCCGTGCTCGGGTTGATCGCCTCGTCGTACCGCTCGGTTCGATCGGCCATCGTTCGGTCCTGGTCGGTGGTCATCCGTGCCGCCGCCGCCGGGTCGATGCGCTGTTCGACGTGTCCGATCCGGGAAACGTCCCGCAGCGTGTCGGCCGTCACCCCGTCACTCGGTGGCCCGTCCTCCGCGCCGTCGTCTGCTCCATCCCCGATCGCGACGCCGCTCGTGACCAGCGCCTGGATCCCCTCCTCGACGGTGAGATCGATGTCGACGATCCGGGATTCGGGAACGAACAGGACGTGTCCCCCCATCACCGGGTTCGGAGCCATCGGCATGAACAGCGTCCGCATTCCCTCCCGTTCGCTTCCGGCCGGGTCGGCGATCGCCGTCGGCGTGTGGCTCGTCACGAACGCCAGCGTGTAGGTGTCGTCGGTGGGGAACTCGACCAGGACGACCTCCTGAAAGTTCTCGCCATCGGACTCGAGCATCACGTCCGACATCCGCCGAAAGCTCTCGTAGACGGCCCCGACCCCCGGAACCCGTTCGATGAGATGATCGAAATAGTCGACCGCCAACGCGCCGTAGCGCGATGCGTTCACCGCCAGCCCGACGCCGAGAATGATCAGGAAGAGCACGATCGGCGTGGCGATCTCCACGAGGAGCTCCCGTCCGATCGCACCGACGAACGGAACCACGATGCGCGGCGAGAACGGGAGGATCGCGTTCGAGAACAGGTCGAGGTACTGATAGACGTAGTTGAACGCGATCGTCAACACGATCAGCGTGATCACCAGCGGAACGACGACCGCGACCCCGGTGAGAAAGCCGCGGCGGATCGTCCCGACGAGTGGCCGGTCCGTCCTCATTGCTCTCCCGAACGGGAGTCGGGAGTATAATCGTTCTGACGTGCAGCGGCGACGGTCGCGACGGAGGAGTTATATTCGACGCCCGCGTTAGCACCGCTCAGTGAGCGTCACCGTCGAGAAGCGGATCGATCAGCCCGGCGACGCCGAGCACGTCTCGGCGACCTGGGAGCTCAAGGAGACGATCCGCAAGGAGGAGGGCGTACTCCGGCAGCGGCGCGGGTTCTTCACCGACGCCTACCGGCGTTCGCGGGCCCACCTCCTCTTCGAAAACGACGACCTCGTCGCGTTCGCCTGCGTGCGACGGGACGGCTACCTTCTGTTTCTGGGCGTGGCACCGGATGCCCGTGGTCGGGGCTACGCCCAGCGGCTGATCGCCGATATCGCCGAGGAGCACCGCTCCGTAACCTGCCACGCGCGGTCGACGAACGAGAACGCGATCGGCTTTTATAAGCACCTCGGGTTCGAGGTCAAACGCCGGATCAACGACTACTACGAGGACGGCGGCGACGCCTATTATCTCAAGCTGGGCCGCGACTCGCTGCGCGATCGCCTCGCCGATATCGTTCACGGCTGAGCCGCGGATCCTCGGCCGAACGTCCACCTCGTCCACCTCGGACGTCCCGCCGTCGAACCGCCTCCCGGTCGGCACGGGGCCCGCTCCGGCGGCCGCCCCGCGTCGTAACGCTATTCCACCTGCCCGGCCTCCCTCGAGGTATGACCACCCGCGAGTTCGGCGACGTCCGTCTGCGGCAGGTTCGTGAGAACGTCTGGGAGATCCCGAAGGAGGGCGGGATGAACGTCCCGGCCCGCGTGTTCGCCTCGGAATCACTTCTCGAGGAGATCGGCGAGGACGACACGCTCACCCAGCTCCGGAACGCGACCCACCTCCCGGGAATGACGAGGTACGCGCTCTGTATGCCCGACGGTCACCAGGGATACGGGTTCCCGGTCGGCGGCGTCGGCGCCATCGACGCCGAGCAGGGCTGTATCTCGCCCGGAGCGATCGGGTATGACATAAATTGTGGTGTGAGGATGGTGAAAACAAACCTCACCTACGACGACGTTCGGGGTCACGAGGAGGAGCTCGTGGACGCCCTCTTCGACCGGATCCCCTCCGGGCTCGGCGGCGGCGGGATCGTCACGGGCGACAGCGACACGGTCGAGGCGATCCTCGAGCACGGCGTCGAGTGGGCGGTCGATGCGGGCTACGGCGTCGCGAGGGACCTCGAGCGGTGTGAGGACGAGGGTCGCCGTCCCGACGCGCGGCCGGAGTTCGTTCCGCAGAAGGCCAAGGACCGCGGCCGCAACCAGATCGGATCGCTCGGCTCCGGTAACCACTTCCTGGAGGTCCAGCGCGTGACGGACGTCTTCCGTGAGGACGTGGCCGACGTCTACGGGCTCGAGCCGGGGCAGATCGTCGTCCTGATCCACTGCGGCTCGCGGGGACTGGGCCACCAGACGTGCACGGAGTACCTGCGGGAGATCGAGAAGCGCCACGGGGACCTCCTCGAGGAGCTGCCCGACAAGGAACTCGCGGCGGCGCCCGCCGGGTCCGAGCTCGCCAACGAGTACTACGGCGCGATGTGTGCGGCGATCAACTACGCGTGGGTCAACCGGCAGCTCATCACCCACCGGACGCGGACGGTGTTCGGCACCGTCTTCGACGCCGACCCGATCGACGACCTCGGGATGGAGCTGCTCTACGACGTCGCCCACAACATCGCCAAGCGCGAGACGCACGTCGTCGACGGCGAGAAACGCGACCTCTACGTGCACCGGAAGGGCGCGACGCGGGCGTTCCCCGCCGGCCGCGAGGAGGTTCCGGCGGTCTACCGCGACGTCGGCCAGCCCGTCATCATCCCGGGGAGCATGGGCGCCGGCTCCTACGTCCTGCGGGGCGGCGAGAACTCCCTCGACGTCTCCTTCGGCTCGACGGCCCACGGCGCCGGGCGGTTGATGAGCCGCACGCAGGCCAAACGCGACTTCTGGGGCGGCGACGTGCAGGAGGAACTCGAGGAGCAGGAGCGGATCTACGTGAAGGCCCAGAGCGGCGCGACGATCGCCGAGGAGGCGCCCGGCGTTTATAAGGACGTGGACGAGGTCGTCCGCGTCAGCGACGCGTTGGGGATCGGCGACACGGTCGCCCGGACGTTCCCCGTCTGTAACATCAAGGGCTAGTCCGGGCGTTCGGCCGGATCCG
Source organism: Halopenitus persicus (assembly GCF_002355635.1). GTDB lineage: Archaea > Halobacteriota > Halobacteria > Halobacteriales > Haloferacaceae > Halopenitus > Halopenitus persicus_A. The sequence continues at coordinate 357,572 of NZ_AP017558.1, forward strand.
GTATGTGAAAGAGGACGTCCGGATCCGTCTCACGCCGGATTTCTCGCCGACCCCGACACCGGGATCACCCCCAGAATCCGCCCGACCCGCCGTCGGGGCCCGACGGGCCGGTCGGGCCGCGAGGGCTGTCCGGCTCCCGACCGAGGTTGAGCCGGATGCGTTCCCCGCTCGTGCCGCTTCTTGGATCGACCTCCCGCCCGTCCTCGAAGCGAACGAACGAGAGGTAAAAGGGCTCGCCGCAGCCGACGTCGGCGCGATCGTCATCGTCGGTGCCGGTGGCGTCGGTGTTTCCGTCGACGGTTTCGGACGCCATCTCGGCCGTCTCCGGCGCCCAGGTCACGCCGGCGCTCTCTCCACAGACGAACCGGACGCCGTCGGCGTCGGACGGCTCGCGGTCCGCCGATCCCGCCGACACGTCGGCTGCCGATCCGGCGGAGCCGAACGCGACGTCGGGGTCGACGTAGGTCCACCCCTCGAGCGGGTACGGCGTGACCGCCTTGTCGTTGAGGTAGCCCTCCCGCTGGACCTCCACGAGGGTTTCACAGTGCGGACAGTAGTACGTGACCGGGTAGCCCATCGATCGATCGTCGGACCCGGAGCGGTAAGTCGACGTCGACCCGAATGGGTATGGATCGACGGGGACCGCTATATAGGCCACTTAGAAGACTACTTCGGGCCGACGGGCCTGGGATCGACCGATGGCCGCACAACCCGAACGGCGGTTCGACGACCGGATCGTCTCGCGGACGGAGGCGTATCTCGACCGGATCGACGAGTGTGTCCGCCTGCTGTCGGACCTGTTCGATGCGTACATCGACGGGGGTGCCGATGATCCCACGGTCCGGGAGCTGGTCGACGCGATCACGGCTCGCGAAAGCGACTGCGACCGCCTCAAGCGGGACATCTCCGCGCAGATCACGAACGCCGACGCCCGGGAGATCGGGCTGCGGAACGCCCGGATCCACCTCAACTCGCCGCGCGTGCTCGATCTCTATCAGCGGCTCGACGAGATACCGAACGCGGTCGAACGCCTCGCCGAGGAGTTGGTCACGATCAAGCCGCCGCGGGAGGCCGCCACCTTTGACCGCTACGCGGAGATGGCGCGGTGTGCCGAGCGGGCGATGGACGCGCTCGCGGACGCCGTCGCGTGCTATGTCCGGCTGTTGCGCTCCCCCTCGCGGTCGGACTCGATCGCCGCGGAGATCGCCACGGTCCGGGGCGCCGAGAGCGCGGTCGACGAGAGCCGGAACGAGGTGATCGAGACCGCGTTCGCCGATGACGCCATCGACCGTCCGTTCGTCTTCCGGACCGTCGCGCTCCGCTTCGACGAGATCCTCGACGCGATGGAGGACGTGACCGATACGCTCGTGCTGATCTCGAGCACTGAATCGTGGATCACGACCGAGTCGAATACCCGAACGACCGAGTCGAACGACTGAACGACCGACCGATCTCCGAAGAGTCGACAGCATCGTCGGAATTTCGACGCCCCCGTTCGGCCGCCACGCTCCGGTGATGGGAACCGGTCACAACCCTTAGGACGAATCCACGAGTAACGATACCATGGAGTACACGACGCTGGGCGACACGGGAATGGAGGTCAGCCGGATCTGCCTCGGCTGTATGAGCTTCGGATCGAGCGACTGGCGCGAGTGGGTCCTCGACGAGGGGGAGAGCCGGGCGATCATCGAACGGGCGATCGATCTCGGCATCAACTTCTTCGACACGGCGAACGTCTACTCGAACGGCGAGTCCGAACGCGTCCTCGGGAACGCGTTGGAGGGATACGACCGCGACCGGCAGGTGGTGGCCACGAAGGTCTACGGGGAGATGGACGGGACGAATCCCAACGCCGGCGGGCTCTCGCGCAAGGCGATCGATCAGGAGCTGTCGAACAGCCTCGACCGCCTCGGGATGGACACGATCGACCTCTATCAGACGCATCGGTGGGATTACGATGCCCCGATCGACGAGACCCTTCGGGCGCTCGACGACGCCGTTCGCCGAAACCAGGTCCGTTACATCGGCACCTCCTCGCAGTGGGCCCATCAGTTCTCGCGGGCCCTCCACACGAGCGACGATCTCGGGCTGGAACGGTTCCAAACTATGCAGAACCACTACAACCTCGCCTACCGCGAGGAGGAACGCGAGATGGTGCCCCTCTGTGACCGCGAGGGGATCGGCGTCATCCCGTGGAGCCCGCTCGCACGCGGGTACCTCACCCGCCCCCACGAGGAGTTCCTCGAGACGACCCGCGGCAAGTATATGAACGACGGCCGGTTCGCCGAGCGGATCGACACCTATCGCGCGAACGGCGGCGACGAGATCAACGACCGCGTCGCGGAGCTCGCGGCCGAAAAGGGCGTCACGATGGCGCAGATCGCGCTCGCGTGGCTCCTCCACCAGGATGCGGTCGACGCGCCCATCGTCGGGACGACGAGCGTCGAACACTTGGAGGAGGCCGTCGAGGCGCTCGAGATCGACCTCTCGGAGAGCGACCGGGCATATCTCGCGGAGCCGTACGGACCGGTCGCGGTGAACGGCCACGAGTAGCAGTCCAGGCCAGGCCCGATCGAGAGTGCGGACGGTCGGGCTCCGTTGAAATCCTATTCTTCAGACATTCTGACTGAAACAGCCGATCGATGGAGGCTGCGTATACAGTAATCGGCTATGATTGATTGGCATCTCCCTGGAATGTTTCGGCCGATGGGAACTCGTCATAGCAAACGTTCCTCAATTGTGGATTGGTAGGACGTTCGGGCTCAAATTGTACGAATATGGCGTCGCCAGTATATTCGGGGTGGCAATCCAGCGTGATCGACTCGGTTTGCTCGTGGCCATCGCCGAACGATGCTGTCACGTCGAGACGGGTACCAGTGGGCATCTTACCGAGTGCGATCTCTGTTTCTACTGTCGTCCATTCGTCAGGCGGAGCTCCAGCGACCTCCATATACTGGCGGGCTACCACCGTGTCACCGTTCTCGATGAGAAGGGCTCCCTCGTGACGTGAATCGGTATAATTGTGGACCGAAATCAGCAGGGACTGCTCCGGATCGGAGAGCGCCGCACACCCTGCAATCGCGGTGATACCGCCTGTACTTCCGAGGAGGAACTGCCGACGAGTCGGGGACATACGACTGCTTGCGTGTCAAGTTGTGATATTTTTTTTTTCCACGGTGAACGAGCCGATGGGGATGAAAGATACAATCTCTGGACTGAGCGATCCGTGAGTCTCCTGTCTCGAACGAGGTGGGAGTCCGACGTATCAGCCCCTGAGGGTTTCAACAGAGCCGACGGTCGCTATCCGACGAGCGTGAGGATCGTCGCCGCCGCCGCCTCGACGACGGTGTCCCAGACCGAGACGCCGGTCACGATCGCCTGCAGCGTGTCGATCCCGAAGAACGCGAAGGCGGCCCCCGCCAGGTGGTGTGCCGTCCGGAGGTCGAACCGGTTCGCGAACCGGAAGAACACGAACGCGTTCACGAGGCTGACCGGGATGATGGCCGCCATCTCGCCCGCCCAGATGGCCGCCGGGAACGCGGGGTACTGGGCGGCCAGCCCGATCGTGACGAGCTGGGTCTTGTCCCCGAACTCGCCGAACGCCATCAGCGCGAAGATCGGGAGGAATCCCCCGAACGCGTTGGGTATTCGCCACCCGAGATAGGGAACGCGCACGTCGAGCTCCCCGTCGAGCATGCTCGTCCCGCCGTCGTCGTCCGGGAGCGAGGCGTCCTCGCCGGCCGCGACGCGGTCGGGGGTGGCAGCGGTGGCGTCGGCGGCGTCGGCGTTCACGTCGGCGGCGTCGGTGTTGTCGTCGTCCGGTGTGGCGGCGGCCGACCCGCCGTCCGTCCGCGTCCGCGAGGGCGCGGACCGCAACAACGCGACGGCGAAGAACAGGAACAACAACCCGGTGAGCAGGTCGAGATAGACGGCCGGAAGCACCCGCTGAACGTAGCTTCCGAACGCGATCTCGAGGACCGTCCAACCGGCGAAGGCGCTCCCGGCGGCGGCCACGACCAACAGGGGGTTGTACCGCGTCGACAGGCCGGCGATGATGAACTGGACCTTCTCGCCCGGCAGCACCGCGAGCTGGGCGAGAAAGGCGATCACGGCGACGTCCATCCAGGTCGTCATTCGGCGGCGCTCCCGGTGACGGGTTCGATCCGCATTCGAAGCGAATTAGACGGATCGAACGTTTATATTCTACGCACCGATTCCGAGGGCTGCGGGACCACCGACGGTACACGCCGTCCGTACTCGCCGACGGCGTGTCCGCTTTTGAGGCCCGTCCGGCTGTTGAAGTGTGTCGGCTTTTTGAGGCGTGTCCGGCCGGGTTCGTGCGCCTACTGGAAGGCGCCGCCCGGCGTCGCCTCGGGTTCCGTTTCGACCTCGGAGCGCTTGAACTGTTTCTCGATCTCCTCGTAGCGCTCGCGGGTCTCGGCGGTCACGCTCGGGTTGACTTCATCGAGCGCATCCTCGAAGTGGGCCATCGTCACGCGGACGTTCCCGACCGACTCGCCGACCTCCTCCTTGTCGACGCTGGCGATGAACTCCCGGGAGGCGTTCATCGAGGCCTCGCGGGCGACCGCCTCGATGTCGGCGCCGACGTAGCCCTCGGTCCGACGCGCCAGTTCGTCGAGGTCGACGTCGTCCGCGAGCGGCTTCTCGCGCGTGTGGACCTCGAAGATCCGGCGGCGAGCGTCCTCGTCGGGGACGGGCACGTGGACGTGCCGGTCGAGCCGACCGGGGCGCAACAGCGCCGAGTCGATGAGGTCCGGACGGTTCGTGGTGGCGATCACCACGACGTCCTCCAGCGACTCGAGACCGTCGAGCTCGGTGAGCAGCTGGGAGACGACCCGCTCGCCGACGCCCGAGTCGCCCGTGTTCTGCCCGCGTTCGGTCGCGATCGAGTCGATCTCGTCGAAGAACACGATCGTCGGCGCGTTCTCGCGAGCCTTCGAGAAGACCTCGCGGACGCCCTTCTCGGACTCGCCGACGAACTTGTTCAACAGCTCGGGGCCCTTGATCGAGATGAAGTTCGACTCCGCCTCGTTTGCGACCGCCTTCGCCAGCAGCGTCTTGCCGGTGCCGGGCGGGCCGTACAGCAATACGCCCTTGGCGGCCTCCATGTCGAGCTGGTCGAACACCTCGGGGTACTCGAGGGGCCACTGGACGGTCTCGCGGAGCCGTTCCTTGGTCTCCCCGAGCCCGCCGACGTCCGCCCAGGTGACGTCGGGAACCTCGACGAAGACCTCACGGAGCGCGGAGGGCTCGATGCCCTTCAGCGCTTCCTTGAGGTCGCGCTCGGTGACCTGGATCGACTGGAGTACGTCCGCGTCGATCTCGTCGGATTCGAGGTCCAGCTGCGGGCGGATGCGGCGCAGCGCGTGCATCGCGGACTCCTTCGCCAGGCTCTCGAGGTCGGCGCCGACGAAGCCGTGGGTGTTCTCCGCGTACTCGTCGAGGTCGATCCCGTCCACGAGCGGCATGTTCCGCGTGTGGACCTGCAGGATCTCCTTGCGGCCGTCGCGATCGGGCACGCCGATCTCGATCTCGCGGTCGAACCGGCCGCCGCGCCGGAGCGCGGGGTCGATCGCGTCCACGCGGTTGGTGGCGCCGATGACGACGACCTGGCCGCGCTCCTCGAGGCCGTCCATCAGCGAGAGGAGCTGGGCGACCACGCGCCGCTCGACGTCGCCGCCGGCCTCCTCGCGCTTGGGAGCGATCGAGTCGAGCTCGTCCATGAAGATGATCGCCGGCGCGTCCTCGGAGGCCTCCTCGAAGACGTCGCGCAGCTGCTCCTCGGACTCGCCGTAGTACTTCGACATGATCTCCGGCCCGGAGACCGTGTGGAAGCTGGCGTCGATCTCGTTGGCGACGGCCTTCGCGATCAGCGTCTTGCCGGTGCCGGGTGGCCCGTGCAGCAGGACGCCCTTCGGCGGGTCGATGCCGAGCCGCTTGAACAGCTCGGGGTGGCGCATCGGCAGCTCGATCATCTCGCGGACCTGCTCGAGCTCGTCGTCGAGGCCTCCGATGTCCTCGTAGGCGACGTCGGGCGTCGGGTCGCCGCCCGCACCGGCGCCGCCGACGTTCTCGACGATCTCCTCGGCGGGCTTTTCGGAGATCTCGATCTCCGTGCTGTCGGTGACGACGACCGTTCCCGAGGGCGTGGTCGAGGCGACCTTCAGCGGGACCGCCTGCGACTGGCCGCCCATGAAGCCGAATCCGAGCGGCAACTGGACGTTCTGGCCGGGCGTCACGGGCTGGCCGCCGAGCTCGCGGCGGATCAGCGCGTCGATGTTGCCGCGAATCCCCAGCCGCTGAGGGAGCGCGACGGTCACTCGATCGGCCGGCTTGACCTCGACCTTCTCGACGGTCACGCGGTCGTCGATCCCGACGTCGGCCTCCTGGCGGAGGCGGCCGTCGATTCGAACCACGCCGGTACCGTCATCTTCGGGGTATCCGGGCCAGACGCGCGCGATGGCGCTGCCGGACTGGCCGTCGATGCGCACGAAGTCGCCGCCCGACAGGTCGAGCTCCTCGGCGGCGACGCGGTCGATCGCGGCGAGACGCCGGCCCGCGTCCTTCTGTTTGAGCGGCTTGACGGTGAGCTTCATTTGGCCACCTCGATGGTCAGGACGCCGTTGTTCACGGTCGCGTCAGCGGCCGGACCGGGCAGTTCGATCTCGGTCTCGGCGTCGACGTCGTCGCGGTCGACGACGACGATCGCCGTCTCGCCGACGGTGTCGACTGAGACGAGTTCGTCGTCGACGCCGAGGTCGGCGGCGACGACCCATCGGTCCGGGTACTCATAGCGGCGAAGAACGGTTTCGCCGTCGGTGATCTGGGTGAGATTCATTTCGATCCTAACTCCAAGTTAGGTGGTTAGCTATATAAACTTGTCGCCGATTTATCGCAGGAGGGCTCCGGGTATTAGATCGAGAGTGTGATTGCGGTTCGGTTGTCTGATTCGGGTCGAGGAGATGCGTGTCGGCGAGGTGCCTCACGATGATTGGCGATCCGACACGACTGTCGATGAGCGATGATCCGACACGACCGTTTTTGTCACCGCGTGCGAAACGCGGTAGTATGGAGTACGTCACACACCACGGCCGCCGGACCGCGTACCGCGTCTCCGAGGGCGACGGCGAGGGGCCGGGGATCCTGTTCGTTCACGGCAGCGGCGGCACCCACGCGATCTGGAAGGCGCAGGCGCGGCTCCGGGATGCGGCACCCGTGGTCTCGATGGACCTGTCCGGCCACGGCGAGAGCGACGACGTCGACGCCGAGCCCGGGCCGGAAGCGCTCGCCGCCTATGCCGACGACGTGGTCGCCGTCGCCGAGGAGACGGGCGCGACGGTGCTCTGTGGGAACTCCCTGGGCGGCGCCGTCGTCCAGTGGGTCGCGCTCGAACGCGACTACGCGGCCCGGCTCGAGGGACTCGTGCTGCAGGGAACCGGGGCGAAGCTCGCGGTCCTACAGGATCTCCGTGAGTGGCTCGCCGACGACTTCGAGCGAGCGATCGAGTTCCTCCACGGCCCGGACCGGGTCTTTCACGACGCGCCGGCGGAGTACGCCGAGCTCTCGATGGACGCGATGCGGCGGACCGGCCGGGCGGTCGTCGAACGCGACTTCCTCACGTGTCACCGGTTCGACGTCCGTGACCGCGTCTCGACGATCGACGTTCCCACGCTGGCGGTCGCCGGCGAACACGACCGGCTGACGCCCCCGCGGTACCACGAATTCCTCGCGAGCGAGATCCCGAGCTGCGAGCGGGCCGTCATCGAGGACGCCGCACACCTCGCGATGATCGAGCAGCCCGAGGCGTTCAACGCCCTTCTGCGCGAGTTTCTCGGCAGGGTCGCGAACGCGTGAGACGTCCGTGGCTGCGGGCAGGGTCGAGTGACCGGGAACGTCGAGACTGGCGGTGTGGTGAATGCGGAACCGAGAAAGGATCGTCGTCTCGGATCGCCCCGTCGCGCCGATCGAACCGACCGTAGTCGGTGCGGATCGGCGTCCCCGGGCGTGGTCAGTTGTCGCCGGACTTCGACTGCCAGGCGTACTCGCGGCGCTTGGCGGACTTGCCGAAGCCGCACGACGAGCAGCGTTCCTTCTTGAGGTGGTAGGACTTCTCGCCACAGCGGCGGCACTTCACGTGAACCGTCTTGTTCTTTTTCCCCTGGGAGGGCGTTCCGGCGCCGGTCATGCTTTGATGGTGACGACGTTATCGCCGCGTATAATCGTTGTGTCTTCGACCGCGACGGCGAACTCGGCGTCGCCCTCGACGCGATCGTCGGCGGCCTCCTCGGGGTCGATGACCAGGTTCATGTGCTGGTCGTAGCCGGCGAGCAGGCCGTAATACGTGGTTCCGTCCTTGAGGTGGACGGTCACGGCCTCGTTCAGCGATGACTCCAGCACGTCGAGGGGTCGGCCACTCATACTTCCGATCGCCTCCCGTCGGACTATTAAACATACCGGGATGGGGATGTTCCGCGAGACGCGTTCTCACGACCGTCTCCGGGTGAACTACCCTACCCTACTCGCTCACGGCTGACGCCGTTCGCTCGTTGAGGGGAGGGCTTCCTGCTTCGATGACGCGCTTTGCAGACACCGAATTGGTGTCCGTAGGGAGCGCAGTCTCCACAGGCGTTCCTTCGGAGTGTCCCACTCCTACGTCTCTGAGGCCGCGAGAAAGGATGTTCCACGCCGCGTTCGCGTCCCTGTCCGCCTCAAACCCGCAGGCGGGACAGGAGTGTTCACGAACCCACAACGGCTTCTCCGTCGAGACGCCACACGCCGCACACTCTTTGGTCGTTCCTCCCGGGTTGACCGCCACGAAGTGCGTCCCCTCACGCTCACACTTGTATTCGAGGAACGAGAGGAACGTCCCCCACGCGGAAGACGCGGTGTTGCGGCTGTTCGACGGCGACTCCAGCATTCCCTTTACGTTCAGGTCTTCGACCGCCACGAGGTCGTACTCCCGAGCGTAGTAGTTCGAGAGCTTGTGCAAGAAGTCGCGGCGCTTGCGTCGGATGTCGGCGTGACACTCCGCGACTCGACGACGTTGCTTCTCGTAGTTGTTCGAACCGTGTTCCTTCCGCGAGAGTTTCCGTTGCTCACGGTCCAGCCGTTCCCGTTCGTCGGAAAGGTCGAGCGACCCGACTGCCGTGCCGTCGGTGTCGTGGGCGTACGTGAGAATCCCCACATCGATACCGACACACTTCTCGGGGTTCTCTGGTGGTTCGGGTGGTTCACGATCCATTTCGACGCCGAAGGTGGCGAACCACTCGCCCGTCGGTTCCTTCTTGAGCGTGACCTGTTTGAGGGTGGCGTCCTCGGGGATGGCGCGGTGGAGTCGGATCGGGATGTCCGCGAGTTTCGAGAGTGACAGCACAGCCTGACCGCCCTTCTTGTCGAGCTTGAAGCCAGACTGACTGTACGTGAAACTACGGAACTCCCGTGGCGGCTTCCACGTGAGGTGACCGACGCCGTAGCCGTTCTCCTTGAGTGCGGAGAGTCCTTCGAGATTGTCGAACAAACGTTCCACGACGGTTTGGAGAACCTTCGAGTACACGTCCGAAAGGTCGTCCCACCACTTCTTGAGATCGGGGAGTTCCGACCTTAGGGTGGTCATGGACGGTAGTTCGCCGTGTTCGTCTTGGTACTCGTTGAGGCGGTAGAGCGTGTGGTTGTACAGTTGCCGACAAATATCGCGGTGGCGGTCCAACTCCTCGCGGTGGGCGTCGGACGGCTTGAGACAGTACTTGTAGGCGTAGTACATAGCTCTCTACTCGCGTTGGTTTTCGACGTACTGTTTCAGCACGTCCAGCGACACCTGCCCCGTCGAGATGAGGCAGTACGAATCGTTCCAGAACGAGTCACCCCACAGTTCGGTCTTCAGTTCGTCCGCGTACTCGTTGCGGATACGGCGGGCGGTCGCGCCCTTGACCGTATTGATGAACTTCACGAGGTCCGTGGTGGGTTTCGCTCGGAACAGGATGTGAACGTGGTCGTCCTCGCCGTCGAGGTTCGTCAGTTCGACACCGTAGTTGTCCGTGAACCCGCTGATGACCTCGTGAATGAATTGGGTTCGTTCCTCGGTTAGCACTCCACGCCGATACTTGGTGGTGAGTATCAGGTGGTAGTGGAGGGAATACGTTGAGTGCGCACCCGAGTCGAGGTCATACTCCATTGGGTTCGATCAATATTATACCACCCTACTGCAAAACCGTTGCGATGGCGTGGGCCTGTGGGCCTGCAACCGTAGCGTGTATGAGAACCGTGCGGCGTTGACGAGACGCTTTGCGTCTCGTTCGCGCACAAGAGCTGCGCTCTTGTGAACGCTGTATCCCCTCCCTGCTCGCGCCTCCCCCTCGGTCGGCGCTCGCTGAGGAAGGGGGCTTAGCGCCTACTTTCAGCTAAAACGGCCGACGCGCTGACGTCGACCGTCGCCTTCGAACCGAACGTCGTCCGAACCGAATACCATCCAAACCGAACCGAACGTCGTCCGAACCGAACGCCGTCACCTCCTCGAGAGTCGCCGTTCACGCGAAGTCGTCACCGATAGCGGACGATACCTCCGCCATCGATGACGAGCCATCACGGATCAGCAGACTTTACCCGCCGACCCGGATAGCCGAAGTTGATGACGGATCGGGGATCGGCAATCGAACGGGCTCTGTGCCAATGGCGGCGGCTCGACCGTGGCTGGCGGCGGCTCAACCGTGGCTGGCGGCGGCTCGACCGCGGTTGGCAGGCGATCTGCGTGGCCGTCCTTCTCGTGGGCGCCATCGCCGGGCTTGACCTTCCGATCCCGTGGTGAGGATGGCCGGGTTGCGGCACCGTTCGCCGGCGTGGCGTGTGCTTCCAGGGATCGCCGTTCTCGTGTTGGTCGGGCTGTCTGCCCGCGCGGTCACCACGGTCGTCCCGATCGGAAGCCACCTCCTCGTCGCCATCGCGATCGGCGCACTCCTCGCGAACACGATCGGGGTGCCCGACTGGGCAGCCCCGGGCGTCGACACGCACGGCCTCTGGCTCGAGACTGGGATCGTCCTGTTGGGGGCCACCGTCGCCGTCGGCCGGATCATCGACGCCGGCGGGCGGGTTCTCGCCATCGTACTCGGTGCCGTATCGGCCACCGTCCTCCTCGTGGAGATCGTCTCGCGATGGGTGGTCGGGATCGACGAGAAAGCCGGATCGCTGCTGGCCGCGGGGTCGGGGATCTGCGGCGTCTCCGCCGTCGCGGCCGTTGCCGGCGCGATCGACCCCGACCGTGGACAGGTCGCCTATGCCACCGCAACCGTTCTCCTGTTCGATGCGGTCACCCTCGTGGCGTATCCGACCGTGGGGCGGGCGCTCGGTCTGTCGGACGTCGTCTTCGGGGTCTGGGCCGGGACGACGATGTTCAGCACCGGTCCCGTCACCGCTGCCGGGTTCGCGTATTCGCCCGTCGCCGGCGAGTGGGCGGTTCTCGTCAAGCTCGCGCGCAACGCGCTCATCGGGGTCGTCGCCGTCGGATACGCGATGTATTACGCCCGCGAGGTGGATGACGCGGACGAGGTGGACGGCGGCCGTGACGCAAACGGCGGCGGTGACGGGCGCGCCGCGCTTTACGCTCGGCTCCGGCAGCTTCGCGAGGGAGTCCCCGTCTTCCTGCTCGGATTTCTCCTCCTGGTCGTGCTGTCGGCGCTGGGCGCGTTCACGCCGGCACAGCGGACCGCGATCGGGAACGCCTCGAGCTGGCTCTTCCTCGTCGCGTTCGCCGGCCTGGGAATGCGGATGAACGTTCGGGAGTTCCGCGAGGCGGGGATCGCGCCGGTCGTCGTGGTCCTCCTCGCGCTCCTCGTCGTCAGCTCGACGACGCTCGTCGTCTCGATGGCGGTCCTCTAGATGACGGGTCGCATCCGTTTCGACGACGGTCCCTCCGGATGGCGATTCGCATCCGTTTCGACGACGATCCGGGAGCGGCCCCACGCTCGCCGGACGGTCGGTGTGCGCACCAACCCACACAGTTTTTAAGAGGGGCCCGTGTACCCGTAGATACCATCATCCCGCGGGACACGGTGGGCCGACGTCGGCTCGACCGAAGCGGGGCCCTCGCCGACGTGCTGTAAGACGCCGGGGCTTTGGCCCCAGATGCGGGTTTCAGTGAGCAGTATCGCCGTTCGAACGCGGCTTTGGATGCTCTGGGAACACGACTATGGAAATCGAAATCGCAACAATCGGCGGATACGAAGAGGTCGGTCGACAGATGACGGCGGTCCGGGCGGGCGAGGACATCGTCATCTTCGACATGGGCCTGAACCTGAGTAAGGTCCTGATCCACGACAACGTGGAGACCGAGAAGATGCACAGCCTCGACCTGATCGACATGGGCGCCATTCCGGACGACCGCGTGATGTCCGAACTCGAGGGCGACGTGCAGGCCATCGTGCCGACGCACGGCCACCTCGACCACATCGCCGCGATCCCCAAGCTCGCCCACCGGTACGACGCGCCGATCGTCGCCACTCCCTTCACGATCGAGCTCGTCCGCCAGCAGATCCAGGACGAGGGCAAGTTCCAGGTCGACAACGACCTGGTAAAGATGAACGCGGGCGGCACGATGGCGATCGGCGACTCCGAGCAGGTCGAGCTCGAGTTCGTCAACGTCACCCACTCGGTCATCGACGCGATCAACCCGGTCCTGCACACCCCCGAGGGCGCGATCGTCTACGGGCTCGACAAGCGGATGGACCACTCGCCGGTCATCGGCGACCCGATCGATATGGACCGGTTCCGCGAGATCGGCCGCGAGGACAACGGCGTCCTCTGTTACATCGAGGACTGTACCAACGCCGGCCGGAAGGGCCGAACGCCGTCCGAGTCGGTCGCGCGCAGGCACCTCGAGGACGTGATGCGCTCGGTCGAGGATTACGACGGCGGGATCGTCGCCACGACGTTCTCCTCCCACATCGCCCGGGTCTCGAGCCTCGTCGAGTTCGCCCGCGACATCGGTCGCCAGCCCGTCCTGCTCGGTCGGTCGATGGAGAAGTACTCCGGAACCGCGGAACGGCTCGACTTCGTCGACTTCCCCGGCGATCTGGGGATGTACGGCCACCGGAAGTCGGTCGACCGAACGTTCAAGCGGATCATGAAGGAGGGCAAGGAGGACTACCTGCCCATCGTCACGGGCCACCAGGGCGAGCCGCGCGCGATGCTCACCCGGATGGGACGCGGCGAGACGCCCTACGAGCTGGACGACGGCGACAAGGTCATCTTCAGCGCCCGGGTCATCCCGGAGCCGACCAACGAGGGCCAGCGCTACCAGTCCGAGCAGCTCCTCCGGATGCAGGGTGCCCGCATCTACGACGACATCCACGTCTCGGGCCACCTGCGCGAGGAGGGCCACTACACGATGCTGGACGCGCTCCAGCCCCAACACGTCGTCCCGGCCCACCAGAACCTGGAGGGACTCGCACCGTACGTCGACCTGTGCCGTTCGCAGGGATACACGCTCGATCGTGACCTCCACGTCACGGAGAACGGAAACGTCTTCCAGCTGGTCGAATGACGAACGACGCGACGGAGGCACGGGTTCTGGACGCGGTTCGACAGCGGCGCAAGCTCGTCAACGCCGCGATCGACGAGGAGCTCCCGCTGGCGGAGCCAGAGCGGCTCTACGAGGCGGCCCGGTACATCCTCGAGGCCGGCGGCAAGCGGCTCCGCCCGACGGTCGTCCTCCTCGCCGGCGAGGCGATCGCCGACGTCGCCCCCGGCTCCGTCGACTACCGGTCGTTCCCGACGGTGACGGGATCGACCATCGACCTGCTACGGGCGGCGGTGTCGATCGAGGTCATCCAGTCGTTCACGCTGATACACGACGACATCATGGACGAGGACGACCTCCGGCGGGGCGTCCCCGCGGTTCACGAGGCCTACGACACGTCGACGGCGATCCTCGCGGGTGATACCCTCTACTCGAAGGCCTTCGAGATGATGGCCGACGCCGGGGCCGACCCGGCCGACGGGCTTGAGGCGATGCGGCTGCTCGCGTCCACATGCACGAAGATCTGTGAGGGCCAGGCGCTCGACGTTGCCTTCGAGTCACGCGGCGAGGTGCTGCCCGACGAGTACCTCGAGATGGTCGAGCTGAAGACCGCCGTCCTCTACGGCGCCGCCGCCGCGACCCCGGCGGTCCTGCTGGGCGCCGACGACGAGGTCGTCGACGCGCTGTATCGATACGGGATCGATTCGGGCAGCGCCTTCCAGATCCAGGACGACGTGCTCGATCTGACCGTCCCCTCCGAGGAGCTGGGTAAACAGCGCGGCTCCGATCTCGTCGAGGAGAAGGAGACGCTCATCACGCTCCACGCACGCCAGCAGGGCGTCGCCGTCGACGACCTCGTCGACGCGGCGACGCCGGCGGAGGTGACCGAGCCGGCGATCGACGACGCCGTCTCGACGCTCGAGGATGCCGGATCGATCGAGTACGCACGCGGGAAGGCCGAGGAGCTCACCGAGCGGTCGAAACGGCACCTCGAGGTGCTGCCGGACAACGAGGCCCGTGAGACGCTCGCCGAGCTGGCCGATTACCTGATCACGCGCGGGTACTGACGCGGCGGCCGACGCCCACGCGTCCGTCGTTCCTATGTGCGTCCGCGTTATGCGCGTTCGTCCGCGACGTCCGCGAGGATCGCCTCGGCGTGGTCCTCGGGGTCGACGCCCTCGTAGGCGAGGACGATCTCGCCCGCCGCATCGACGACGTAGGTGTTCCGGAAGACGCCGTCGACGACGTTGCCGAACACGTTCTTCTCGCCGTAGGAGTCGTAGGCGCCGGCCACCGATCCATCCGTATCCGACAGGAGGTGAAACGGCAGATCGTACTTGTCGGCGAAGTCCGCGAGGTCGTCGACCGGGTCGTCGCTGATCCCGACGACCGCGACGTCAGCCGCGGCGAACCGGTCCCACGCGTCGCGGAACCCGCAGGCCTCGGTCGTACACCCCGGGGTGTCCGCCCGGGGATAAAAATAGACGACGGTGTAGTCGGCGTCGATCGACTCGAGCGAGACCGTTTCGCCGTGCTGGTTCGGCAGCGAGAACGACGGGGCGTCGGTGCCGGGATCGAGCATACCCGCTCTCGCCGGCCGGCGACAAAAAGTCCGCCGGTCGGGGTTCGACGGAGCCGGTTGGGTGGACGCTATTCGATCCGTTCGGCCGCGTCACGCTTCAGCAGCGGGTCGGCGTTGGCGGCCGGCAGCGTCACCACGTCCTCGCTCTCGAGGTCGTACTCCCGTTCGTCGACCCCGAGGATCTCCCCGACGTCCCGGGTGATACGAACGACGGTGCGGTCGAGATCGACCCCGTCGTGGCTGCGATCGTCCACGGCAGTCTCGTCGTGGCTGCGGCCCTCCGAAGCACCGTCCCCGCGACCCTTCGCGGCGCCGTCGCCGACGGCGTCGACGGCGTCGTCGGTGCCGGTCTCGGTGCGGCCCTCGGTCGTACGGTCCCCGGTGCCGTGACCGGCTTCCGTCACGGGATCGGTCTGGACGCTCGCGGCGGTCGACGTGGTCGAATCGACGCCCATCGCCTCGGCGAGCGCTCCGCCGTCGTCCGTACCGGGGGCGGACTCGACGGCGGTTTCGGTCGCGTGGTCGGTCGTCTCGACGTCCGCGTCGCCGTTCGCCGGCGCCGGTGGATCCTCCGGCGGGACCGGGCGGTCGGCGTCCTCTTCCCGTTCCGTTCCGGGTCGGGTCGCGGACGCGTCGGCGTCCGCCGTGACATCGGCGTCCGCCGGAACGTCGGCGGTGGCGGCCGACGCGGCGTTCGTCAGTTCCGACGCGCTCGGCGCCGCCTCGGTGACGGTCTCCGCGCCCGTGAGGACGTCGAGCACCGAGGACTTGTTGGCCTCGATGCGGGTCACCAGGTCCTCGAACAGCTCGCGCTCCTGGGTCGTCATCCCCTCGCGCTCGACCGGCATATCGGCCGCGGCGAAGGAGGCGAGCTTGACGACCTTTCCGACCCGGCGCTCGTACAGTGCCTCGGCGACCTCCTCGGCCGTCTCGACCTCGTCGGACATCCGGCGCACGTCGTCGTCCGAGAAGGGGTTCTCCACGCGCTCGGCCCGCCGATCGCGCGCGGCGCGGAGGTCGGCGATGTAGGACGCCACGTCCTCGTAGAACGCGTCGCGGAGATGCTGCAGGCTGTCCTTTCGGCGTTCCTTGGCCTGCACCGATCTGAGCTCGTCCAGATTCATCGTGTATGCGGGTTCATCGTGGATGCGTGTCGTCAGGGGGACGAAGGTACTCGTCCAGCAGCGACGTCACGGTCCGCTCGAGATCATCGTTCCGGGGCCTTGCTGGCGTCGCCGCGCGCCATCAGGAACACGCCGACGCACTCGGGGACCGTGTTCGTTCCCGGCTCCACCATTACGGCCTCACCGTTTAACTCTACCGTCGTCGGCTCCGGGCTGGTGATCTCGATCGTGCGGTCGGTGAACCGGTCCGGGACGGCATCGACCAGCGGATCGAAGGCGTCGAGGTCCGCTCGCGGGATCCGACACACCTCGAGCCCGCTGCCGCCGTGAAGCGTTCCCGGAACGCGGATGAGTCGGTGCGTGTCCGTCGTCACCGGCTCGTCGACCGGGGCCGTCCGTTCGGCGGTCACCCGTGCACACAGCGCCGACACGAGCCGGCGAACGCCGGGGCCGCCCGCCTCCAGATTCCCCTCCCGAACCGCGTCGGGGTTCCGGTGAAACGCGCCGAGGATCGTCTTCGCCCGTCCCTCGCCGATGCCGTCGAGCTCCTGGAGCCGATCCAGCGCGGCGTCCTCGTCCATCCCCCGGAGGTCGTCCGCGTACTCCAGGAGTGCCTCGTGGACGCGCCGTCCCCAGCCGCCCTCGGTCCGGAGGACGCGCTTGGTCGTCCCCCGCTCCTGCTCGGTTCGGATCAGCCCGTCGACGTCGAGGTCGATCGCGCGGATGTAGTCGACGATCTCGCGTCGTGCCTCGCTGTCCAGTTCGAGGACGGCCTCATCGCGGACGTGGACGTGATAGCCGCGACCGCCGGAGAAGACGATCTGGAGGTCCTCGAACCCGAAGTCGTCCTCGAGGAACGTGAGCAGCCGCTCGAGCGCGTCCTTGCAGGCCGCCAGCATCTCGGCGTACGTCGCCGATTCGGGGTCGATCGACGGCAGGTGGTCGGCGTCGAGATCGAAGACCAGATCCGCCCGGCGCCAGCCCTTGCTTCCCATCGTCGAGGCGCCCGGATCGTCGTAGCGCGCCGCGGAGAAGTAGGCGTGTCTCGGCGCCGTCTCCCGGAAGAACGCCTCGAGGTTCCCCAGGTCCAGCAGCGACTGGTGGCGCACCATCGTCGTGCCGCTTCCCGGCGTCCACGGGATGTGGCCCCACTCGCGCTCGTTCGCTCCGGGAGGCGGCGACAACGACGTGTCACGATAGTAGTCGCCGAACCGGCCGCGGAGGTACTCGCGCGTGCGGTCGTCCATCGCTCTCGGTCGGTAACACCGGTCGGCGTAAAGTCGTTCCGTTCGCCGGACCTATGTCGCTTGCCGACGGAGCGATCCCGTATGCGCGAGGAAGACGAGATCCGCGAGCAGTACGAGTTCCTGACGGAGCACCTCGAGGACGAGGAGATGCGTCACGAGGGCGTCAAGGAGATGTTCACCTACTACAAACGGGCGCTCGGGTGGGTCCTCGAGGAAGAACACATCTAACTCGGACGGCCGACCAGCGACGTTCCCGTCCTGCCGGCGAGGTCACTCGATCGACAGCGACGTCTCCGTTCCGTCCGCGTCCGCGCCGACGTCCCACTCGATCTCGAACTCGACGCTCCGCTCCTCGGTCCCGCTCCCGGTTTCGCGTTCGACCTGCACCCCGAAGGTCGCCCGCGGCGGCACCGACAGCGACACGGACTCCTCGCCGGCGGCGAGCGTGACCGGCTCGCCGGCCTCGAGCTTGTCGGCGACCGTCCTGAGGGACGTCGCGATCGATTCACGCGATTCGACGGATTCCGTCGCGAAGATCGTCTCTTCGGGCATACCACGTCTCCGGCGGCGGCACTATAAAAAGTAGCACCGTCTTCCGCCGCCACCATCGGAACGACCGCGGTCGCAGTTCGTGCCGTTCGAGTGTCATTATATATGTCTTCTGACGACCGGAGTAGTCACGAAGCTGGTGTTTCGGACATCATCCAAACGCCGATTTACTGGGATTCTCTCCGGATATCGATCGCCGATCCGATATATTTATCAGATATAAAGATATAATGTTAAACCGAATTCATAGATGTACGATCTGACAGGATTCCAGCGGGACCTGCTGTACGTGATCGCTGGGCTCGACGAGCCGCACGGACTCGCGATCAAGGAGGAGCTCGAGGACTACTACGAGAAGGAGATCCACCACGGCCGTCTCTACCCGAACCTCGATACGCTCGTCGAGAAGGGACTCGTCGAGAAGGGCCAACGCGATCGCCGAACGAACTACTACACGCTCACGCGCCGCGGCCAGCGGGAGATCGACGCCCGTCAGGAGTGGGAAGCACAGTACGTCGAGGTCTAACGGCGGATTCGCGGGGCGAACCCCGACCGGCCTATTCGACCCGATCGTCCGGCGCGTTCGCCCAGTCAAGCGTGACACTCGTTTTTATAGGCAGCACCATCCGCGAGGCGACGTCATCGAAGACGGTCACATTCGATAGCGACGCTCGTCGTCCCGCTGGGGATATTGGGACTCGCCGGTCATCTCGTCGACCGACATCCCCATCAGATACTCGTCGTAGGAGACGTCGTATCCGTTCCGCAGCTGGAAGTCGAGGTCGCCGGTGTCGACCGTCGTGCGGAACAGCGCGTGGATCCCTCGCCGGACCAGCTCGTCGGCGTCGGCGCCGGTCGCCGCGAGCAACATCGCCAGTTCGGTCCGCGTCTCCCGGTCGAGCTCGACGTCGATCGACTCGCCGAGTTCGCCGTACGTCTCCTCGACGTCGGTCGTCAGGTCCTCGAGCGTCATGGCTTTCCGCAGCGCCCCGGCTCCGAAACCGCTTTCGGATCGGGGCGGATCGCACGCGTCGGCGTCGCCCGGCGACGGTCGATCGACCAGCATTCATAAGCACCCGTGGACACAACGGCGCGTATGACGAGTTCCGGGGACGACGCCATGACGGCCGGCCGTTCCGGCGGGGTCGAGGATCACACGCTCCCGGCTGACGTCGATCTTCCCGCGAACCTCGAGGACGTTCGGTCGGCGCTCATCGAGTGGTACGAGGCCGACCATCGCGAGTTTCCGTGGCGGAAGACCGAGGACCCCTACGCGATCCTCGTCTCGGAGGTGATGAGCCAGCAGACCCAGCTCGACCGGGTCCGACCGGCCTTCGAGGCGTTCCTCGAGGAGTGGCCGACGGCCGCCGATCTGGCCGCGGCCGACAGAAGCGACGTGGTTGGGTTCTGGTCGAGCCACTCGCTCGGCTACAACAACCGCGCGAAATACCTCCACGAGGCCGCACGGCAGGTTCGCGAGGAGTACGACGGTGAGTTCCCACGGACGCCGCAGGAGCTCCAGGAGCTGATGGGCGTGGGTCCCTACACCGCCAACGCGGTCGCCTCCTTCGCGTTCAACGCCGGCGACGCCGTCGTCGATACGAACGTGGAACGCGTGCTGTACCGCGCCTTCGACGTTCCCGATTCGGACGACGCGTTCGAGGACGTCGCTTCGGCGCTGTTGCCCGAGGGACGCTCCCGGGTGTGGAACAACGCGATGATGGAGCTCGGCGGGGTGGCTTGCGGGACGACGCCGCGGTGTGACGAGGCGGGCTGTCCGTGGCGGGAGTGGTGCAGCGCCTACGAGACCGGCGACTTCACGGCACCCGACGTCCCGACGCAGCCGAGTTTCGAAGGAAGTCGTCGCCAGTTCCGGGGCCGGATCGTCCGACTGCTCGGCGACCACGAGGAGATGGAGCTGGATGCGCTCGGCCATCGGATCCGGGTCGACTACACGCCCGATGGCGAGCACGGACGTGACTGGCTCCGCGGCCTCCTGGCGGATCTGTCCGACGACGGGATCGTCGAGGTTCGTGAGCGTGCGGAGCGGACCCTCGTTCGACTCCGGGAGTGAGGAATGGCGCGAACGTCGGACTCGAGCGGAGACGACGATGCCGAGGACGGAACCGACGGCAACACCCGAGTCGAGGGTGACGGCAACATCCGAGTCGGGAGTGACGGCAACGCCGGGACCGGAACTCACGACGGGAGCGAGGGGAGCGACCGAGACGGTCCTCGGGTGGCCGTCGAGACGTACCGGGTCGGGACGGACGCGACGCCGGCGGAGTTTCTCGCGGCCGCACGTGTCTACGCGCGAGCCGTGGTCGAGACGCACGCGCTGACCGTCTCCGTGAGCGCCCTCGAGTGGGAAGTCAGTCGACGCGCGAAACGGCGCGCCGGGGCGGTACGCCATCGAGACGGCGATCCGAAGGCGGTCGTCCTCGCCTGGTTGCAGTTCCGCAACCGCGGCTGGCGGGCGACGGCGGCGACCATCCGACACGAACTCATCCACGTCCATCTGCTGAACGAACGCGACGACCCGAGCCACGGATCGGCCTTTCAGCGCCTGGCGGGGACGCTCGCGACGCACGTTCGCTGCGACAGGTTCGTCGACCCGACGTGGTGGGTCCGCTGTACCGATTGCGGCGCGGAGCTCGCCCGCTATCGACGATCGAAGCTGGTCAGGGAACCCGATCGCTACCGATGCGGGGAGTGTGGCGGCCGGTACCGGGTCGTTCGAGCGGACGACGCCGACACGGACGGGTGATCGGGAGTCGATGGCGATCCACCGCGTCCGCGACGGGCGAGTACCGGGCGGGTACCGGACAGCAGCGGTACCGGTCGACGCGTGGCGTCGATGAGGAATGGCGAGCAGTCGGCGCGAAACCGGGTCGGTGGGATCGGGAGGTCCTCTCGCGACGGAGCGCCGAACACCCGCGCTCGACCGTCGCGAGCAGCGGTCAGGTCACGGGGTCGCTGCGTCGGCATCCGGGATAAACGTCCGGTCGGATCGCCGGCGTATCCGAGGCACCGATCGGTTCGGAGACGGTCCGCCGGCCCCCGAATTTTTGTGTGCTCCGACCAGGGGAACGGTATGAACGATCCACACGTGGTCGGCATCGTGGGAAGCCTTCGATCGCGGAGTCGAACCCGCATCGCGGTTCGGGTCGCTCTCGAAGGGTCCAGTACGGCCGGTGCGACGACGGAACTGCTCGACCTCCGCGAGTACGACCTTCCGCCGTTGAATCCCGACCTCGACGACCAGGGCGACGGCGCCGCGTTCCGCGCCGCCATCCGTGATGCCGATGCGGTCATCCTGGGGACGCCGATGTACCACGGCTCCTGTTCGGGCGTGCTGAAGAACGCCCTCGACCACTGCGGGTTCGAGGAGTTCGAGGGAGTCACCGTCGGATTGGTGGCCGTCGCCGGCGGCTCGTTCCCGATCACGGCGCTCGACCATCTGCGGTCGGTCTGCCGCGCACTCAACGCGTGGGTGCTCCCGTATCAGGCCGCCGTCCCGCGGGGCAACTCCGCAATCGACGACGGGGAGTTCACCGATCGTGACCTCCGCGATCGCGTCGCGACGCTCGGGGACCGGGTCGTCGCCTACCGGTCGATCGAGCCGGAGCCGTCGACCTTCGAGAGCGACCAGAACAAGGGCGCGTGAGCGGCTCGACCCGGGAACGGGGGGCGCCAAGAACCGGCAAAACGTGCAAACAGTTATCACTCCGTGTTCAGTATGTTGTGATGAACTCCCATGGCACTCTACGATCGGATCCTGGTCCCGACCGACGGATCGCCGGAAGGGGACCGGGCCGTCGAGCACGCGCTTCAGTTGGCGACGATCCACGGCGCCAGCGTCCATACGCTGTACGTGATCAACGTCTCGAGTTACGCCGGGCTTCCGATGGAGTCGTCCTGGGAGGGCGTCGACGAACTGTTGCGGTCCGACGCCGAGTCGGCGGTCGAGGAGGTCCGATCGATAGCGGCCGACTACGACGTGCCCGTCGAGACGGCGATCGTCGAGGGATCGCCGAGCCGGGAGATCATCGATTACGCCGAGGGGGAGGGTTGTGACGTCATCGTGATGGGAACCCACGGGCGCGGCGGGATCGACCGGCTGCTGCTGGGAAGCGTCGCCGAAAAGGTCGTCCGGGGCTCGTCGGTACCGGTGCTCACGGTGCGTCTCGGCGAGACGGGAGGGTCGGAGGCGGCCGACGCAGCCGGCACGACGGGTGCAGCCGAGTCGCCCGAGACGACCGACGCGGACGCGAACTCTGCCGACGGTCCGTCCGGCTCGGAGGCCTCGGGAAGCGGCTGAACCCGACCACGCCGAGGGTGGGGACGACCCCCGACACCCGACCGGTCACTCGACCGGGCGAAGGTGCTCACAGTCCCCTGAGAGCACGGTCTCGGTCCCGTCGTCGGTCTCGAGGACGAGCGCGCCGGGGAATTCGACGTCGACCGCGACCCCCTCGACGGTTCCGCTCGCCGTTTCGACCCGGACCGACCGGCCGATCGTGATCGCCCGTTCGCGCCACTCCGCGAGCACGGAGTCCGGTTCGCTCGTCAGTTCGTGGAACCGCTCGAGCAGCGTCTGCGCCACGTGTCGCCGGTCGACGTCCTCGCCGACCGCTGCGCGGAGGCTCGTGGCGCCCGGTGGTAGGGACGCGACGTCGACGTTCGCGTTCACGCCGATCCCGACGACGATCCACGAGACGCGGTCGGCCTCCCCGCGCATCTCGGTGAGGATCCCGGCGAGTTTGGCGCCGCCCCGGTCGGTCCGATCGTCCTCGTCCCGGTCGGTCCGATCGTTCCCGCTCCGGTCGGTCCGATCGTCCTCGTCCCGGTCGGCGTCCGGATCGGGAACGAGGACGTCGTTGGGCCATTTGATCCGGGCATCGACGCAGGCTTCTCGACAGGCGTCGGCCGCCGCGACCGCGGCCGCGAGCGTGACGATCGGCGCGTGGGCCGGCGGCAGATCGGGGCGTATCACCACGGAGGCGTAGATTCCGCCGGACGGCGACGACCAGTCCCTGTCGAGTCGGCCGCGGCCGCCGGTCTGCTCGTCGGCGATCACCGCGACGTCGGTTCGTCCCGCCTCGGCGAGTTCGCGAGCCCGATCGTTGGTCGACCCGATCGCCTCGTGGAACTCGATCTCGTAGGGAGCGGTCGATCCGTACCGGATCGCGGCCGCTCCGTACGTCGGCGTGTCGGTCACCGCGTACCCCTGGTCCCCGCTCTCGATCTCGAACCCGCTGTCCCGGAGCGCCTCGACGTGCTTCCAGACCGCCGCCCGGGAGACGCCGAGCCGCTCGGCGAGTTCGGGGCCGGAGACGGGTCCCGATTCGAGCGCGTCTAACAGCGCGCGACGAGTGTCCATACGGTCCCTGATCGACGCGGCGAGATAGTGGTTCCGCCGTCCGCCGTCCCAGGGCGTCGCCCGAGGACGTCATCCGTTGCGATCCGGACCGACCGCTTCCAGGACGGAGCATACAAGCCGTCCCCGACCGACCGACCCGTATGGTCACGTTTCTCGCCGGGGGCACGGGTACGCCGAAGCTGCTGCAGGGAGCGACCCGCGTCTGGGAGCCGGGATCGATCACGGTCGTCGGCAACACCGGCGACGACGTCGAGATCGGCGGCCATCTCGTCTGCCCGGACGTCGACACCGTGCTCTTCTGGGGCGGTGACGTCCTCGACCGCGAGACGTGGTGGGGGATCCACGGCGACACCACCGCGACGCACGACGAGCTCGACCGGCTCGCGTCCGCCGCCGGCCTCGAGACGGGACCGCGATACCTCCCCGATGAGGCCCAGACCGCCGGTCGGCGGATCGCGAACTGGCGACGGTTCTCCGGCGTCGCCGAGTTCCTCGAGATCGGCGACCGCGATCGCGCCGTCCACATCACGCGAACGAGCCTGCTCGACGAGGGACGGTCGCTGACCGACGTCACGCGAACGCTCGCGGACGCGTTCGACCTGTCCGTCGATCTCGTTCCGATGTCGGACGATCCGGTCGCCACGATCGTCCACACCGACGCGGGGCCGCTCCACTTCCAGGAATACTGGGTCGCCCGTCGTGCGGCGCCGACCGTGGAGGACGTCGAGTTCCGTGGAGCTGACCGGGCAACGCCGACGCAGGCGGTCACGGACGCCCTCTCGGAGCCGGTCGTGATCGGACCGTCGAATCCCGTGACGAGCATCGGCCCGATGCTCGCGCTGTCGGGCGTCGAGGCCGCGTTGCAGGGGACCCCGGTCGTCGCCGTTTCGCCGTTCGTCGAGGACGAGGTCTTCTCGGGGCCGGCCGCGGAGCTGATGGACGGCGTCGGCTACGAGCCCGGCACCGCCGGCGTGGCGGCGGCGTATCCGTTCGCCGACGTGTTCGTCCTGGACGATGCCGACGAAACCGACCTCGACCGCGAGGTCGTTCGAACCGATACTCGCATCGAGAACGGCGACGACGCCGAGCGCGTGGCTCTCGCCTGTCGATCCGCGCTCGAGACGGTTCGATGAACGATGGGGTGAAATGGATGGCTCACGAGGAACACGGTGAGATGGATCCGGACCGTGACGAGATGGATCCGGACCGTAGCGAGACGGCTCCGGAACGCGGCGAACGCGTTCCCTTCGACCCGCCGGTGGCGGCCGCGAGCCTCAGCGGTCGGTCCGACGCGTCGTGGGCCCGCGCCGCGGCCCCGCACGTCGGCTGTGCCGTCCTCGGTGGGATCGCGATCGATCCGGCCAGCCGGGCGGCCGCGCGCGACCTCGTCGACCGCGGTCGCGAGGAGTTCCTCCCGTCGGACCCGATCGCGTTCGTCGACGCCCAGTTGGAGGCGCTCGCGGACGCGCCGCTTCGACCGGCCGTCAACGTCCGGAGCACGACGGCCGCCCCGATCGAGCGCGTCGCGGGCGTCTGTGCGGCCCACGGCGCGATCCTCGAGGTAAACGCGCACTGCCGCCAACCGGAACTGTGTGCGGTCGGCTGCGGCGAGTCGCTGCTTGCCGACTCGGACCGGCTCTCGGAGTACGTCGCGGCGGCTGCGGACGCTGGCGCAACGGTGAGCGTGAAGGCTCGAGCCGAGGTTCCCGGCGTTGACCTGCCGACCCTCGCCCGGTCGGTCGAGGATGCAGGCGCCCGCATCCTCCACCTGGATGCGATGGATACCGAACGCGCCGTGGCCGACGTCGCGACCGCGACCGACCTGTTCGTGATCGCGAACAACGAGGTTCGTGGGCGCGAGAGCGTCCGGGAGTACGCCGCGTACGGGGCCGACGCGGTGAGCGTCGGTCGCCCGAGCGACGAGCCGGCCGTCCTCGAGCGCGTCGCCCGCGCGGCGGCCGAGTTCGTTTCGGAACCCGGATCCGACCCCGACCGTCAAACCGGAAGCGGAAGCGAGACCGGGACGGAGGGCGAAACCGGGGTCGGATCGGGGGCCGACACGCGATCGAAACCGGAGGATGCATCGCCGTGACTGGGGACGAATCCGAGGACCGACGCCCGGCTTCGAGCGATGCACCGAGCCGACCCAGCGACCGCGTCCGAACCGCGATCCGGAGCGACGCGTCCCGGACGTCCGCCGCGAACGCGCAGTTGGCGCTGTTGCTGGAGGTCGCCGGAACGCCCAAGCCCGGCAACGTCGATCGGGCGCGCGACCTCGAGGACCTCCGATTCGAACACTTCCTCGCGGGCGCGATCGGGGCCGGTGACGGGTTTCGTCGCGCCGAGCGCGGCGCCCGCGTCGGGAGCGCGTTCGAACGCGCGGTCGCCGGAATGAGCCGCCAGTCGGGCGGAAACACGCAGTTCGGCTGCCTGCTCCTGCTCGTTCCGCTCGTCTCGGCTGCGGCTCGAGGATCGCTCACTCCCGACGGCCTCGAGCGCATCGCCGCCGAGACGACCGTCGCGGACGCGGTCGACTTCTATCGCGCCTTCGAACACGTCGACGTCGCGGTCCCCGATCCGCCGGCGGATCTCGACGCCCTCGACGTTCGCCGCGGGGCCGCCGCGGCACCCGCCCTCAGGGATCGCGATCTGGCGCTCGCGGACGTGCTGGCACTCTCGGTCGAGACGGAGGCGGACGACCGGATCCCCGACTGGAACGCGGTCGAGTGGACGACCGGCTTCGAGCGAACGTTCGCGGTCGCCGAGTCGATACGAACCGATACGGGACCGGTCGGCGATCGCGCCGCCAGGGCGTTCATCGGTCTGCTTGCCGACCGACCGGATACCCTCGTGGCGACCGCCCACGGCCCGTCGGTCGCGCGGGAGGTCTCCGACCGCGCCGCCGCCGTTCGTGGCGATCTCGAGGCCGCGGAGGCGCTCGCGGACGCGCTCGTCGAGGAAGGGATCAACCCCGGAACGACCGCCGACGCGGTCGCGGCCGGCCTCTTCGTCGCGCTCGAACGGGGGCTGTCCGTGTGACCCGGTCCGGAGACGGCAGCGATCACGGGGGCGCGAACGCCGACGCTGACCCATCGGACCGCCGATTGGTCGACCCTGACCGGTTCGATCCCGACGACGAGCGAACGCGCGTCCTTCCCCGCGGGACGGGAAACGGCTGGCCGGTCGATCTCGACGGGGTGACCGAGACCGTTGTGGCGACGCGTGGTCCCGACGGGATGTGGAATCTGGCCGCGCTTGGCGTTCACGCTCCGGATCGGGACGCGTTCGTCGCCGGGACGGACGACGCGGAAGCGGCTCCGACCGCACGAACCTACGGCCGAACGCGGACCCGACGGAACGTCGAGCGCACCGGTCACGGCGTGATCCAGTTCACGAGCGACCCGCGGGAGTTCGTCGACGCGGCGCTGACGATCGACGAGCAGTCGGACCCCCTGCTGGCGAACGCGGACGCGTACGTCGAGGTCGAGTTCACGCGCGTCGACCGCGTCGTCGAGGCCGGCACCGAGATCCACACGTGGGAACTCGAACCGGTCGCGGGACGGATCCTCGAGGAGCGGGTCCCCCGGACGAACCGGGGGTTCGGCGCGGTCATCGACGCGACCGTCGCTGCCTCGCGCCTCGGCGTCGAGGGGTTCGACGATGACGAACTGCTCGACCGGCTGCAGTACTTCGCCGATACCGTCGAGCGCTGTGGCGGGCCGCGGGAACGGACCGCGTTCGAGCGGATCGATGACGCGACGGGCTGGCGGGATCTGCGGTGACGAGGTGGCGGGATCGGCGGTGACGAGGTGGCGGGATCGGCGGTGACGAGGTGGCGGGATCTGTAGTAACCGGTTGGAATGGGCCACACGCTGGTGGCCGATACGGAGCCCGCACGATCGGCGCTGTTCGGCGTCCTGCGGACGTACGCGGGGCTCGAGGCGGAACGAACCCTTTTAGTTCGCGCCGCCGGTACCGGCGGTATGGCCATCAAACCCAAGTACATCAAGCAGCTGGGGAACGTCCTCATCCAGGAGTATCCCGACTCGTTCAACACGGACTTCGAGACGAACAAGGAGAGCGTCGAGGCGCTCACGACGGTCGAGTCCAAGGGCGTCCGGAACCGGATCGCCGGCTACGTCACGCGAAAGAAGGCCCAGTCGGCCGCCTCCGCGGCCTGACCGTCGGCCCTCTCACACTCGTCCGACGGGACGTTCCGTCCCGGACCGTTCTCCGACCGCCCGCCGGCCGATCGCGGCGCGTTTTCGCCGAGGGTTTATCCCCGAAGCCGCGGCCATCTCGTCGGGATGGACCCCGTGTTCCGGCCGGTCGTCGACCCGACGTTCGCGGTTGCCGCGATCGCGTTCGTGGTCGGCGGCGCCGCCCTCGGAACGATCAGCGGGCTGATCCCGGGACTACACGCGAACAACTTCGCGCTCGTGCTCGCCGGCGCCGCCCCGAGCATCCCCGCGGACCCGCTGCTCGTCGGCTGCGCGATGCTCGGGGCGGGCGTGGTACATACGTTCCTCGACATCGTTCCCTCCCTCTCGCTGGGCGTCCCGGACGCCGCGATGGCGGTCGCCTCGCTGCCTGGCCATCGGCTGGTGATCGCCGGGCGGGGTCGCGAGGCGTTGCGGCTCTCCGCGGTCGGATCCGGGCTGGCGGTGCTGCTCGCCGTTCCGTTGGCGATCCCCGTCACGTGGGTGATGATCCACGCGTATCCGACGATCCGGGCGAACATCGGGATCGTCCTGGCGGCAGTCGTCGGATTCCTCCTCGTGACGGAGTCCTCGCGGCGGGCGGCGGTCGCCGGGCTCGGCGTCTTTCTCGCGAGCGCGTTTCTCGGATCGGTCACGCTCGACGTCGACCCGAACGCGCCGCTTTCGACCGGCGGGATGCTCGCGCCGTTGTTCAGCGGCCTCTTCGGTGCGCCGGTCCTCATCGACGCGATCGACGGTGCCGGCGTGCCGCCCCAGTCGGACGCCCGGATCGCGATGGACCGTCGGCCGCTCGGCATTACGGCCGCTGCGGGATCGTTCGCGGGGGCGATCGTCGGCTATCTGCCGGGCGTCTCGGCGGCGATCGCCGCGACGGCGGCGATCCCCGTCGTTCCACGGTCGGACGCCGACCGGGGGTTCGTGGTCGCCACGAGCGGCGCGTCGACGAGCAACACGGTCTTCGCGCTGTTCGCGCTCGTCGCGCTGGGCGTGCCCCGGACGGGCGTGATGGTGGCCATCGAGGAGGTTGCGGTTCCGCTCGCCCTCCCCGTCCTGCTCGCGGCGACCGCCCTCGCCGCCGGGATCGGGTTCTGCGTGCTGCTTCTGGTCGGCGACGCGTACCTCCGGATCGTCGGCAGGGCGGACTACGCTCGACTCTCGCTCGGCGTACTCACGTTTCTGGTCGGACTCTCGTTCCTGTTCGCGGGACTCGTCGGCGTCGGGACGCTCGTCGTCGCCGCGGCGTTGGGGCTCGTTCCGCCGCGGGTCGGCACCCGTCGCGTCCATCTGATGGGGGTGTTGATCGGTCCGTTGCTGTTGGGATCGTGACCAGGTACGCGCGACGTTTCGCGCGGGCACCGGACGGTAGGGATCCGAAACCGATCCCGACCGAACGCAAAGAACAACGGTTAAAAGTCGCGCCCCGGTTCATCAGAGTATGAGCGATAGTCAGCAGCAGGCGGCCACTCAGTGCGTCTCCTGCGGGATCCAGGTCGCCGGGATGAACGCCGCCCGGTTCGATTGCCCCGAGTGCGGCACGAACATCAGCCGATGCGCGAAGTGCCGCAAGCAGAGCAACCTGTATGAGTGTCCCGACTGCGGCTTCCGGGGGCCCTAACGATGGGTGACGTCGCAGCCAAGATCAAGGTGATGCCGAACAGTCCCGAGGTCGACCTCGACGAGCTCCAGGAGCTGCTCGAGGACTCGCTCCCCCAGGGCGCGAAGATCCGCGGGTTCGAACGCGACGACGTCGCGTTCGGCCTCGTCGCGCTGTTGCCGACCGTGATCGTCCCCGACGACGCGGGCGGCACCGAGGCCGTCGAGGAGGCGTTCAGCGGCGTCGAGGGCGTCGAATCCGTCGCGGTCGAGAACGTCGGCCGTCTGTAACGCCGGCAGTCCTTCGTCTCGGAGCGTTCGTTTTCTCGGCCGTCTGCCCGCTGAGAGCGCCTCTCACGCCGGGGTCGTTGTTTCAGCGTACGACGACCACTGGCGGTCAGTCAAAACTGATGGTCAGCTGACGCAAGAACGAGCCAGGGCGGGGATTTGAACCCCGGAAGTCTCGATTACAAGTCGAGTGCATGAACCGCCCATGCTCCCCTGGCACGGGACCGGATTGTCGACCCACCTTTGAGTCAGTATCGGTTTTCCGGCCCGATCGGGCCGCGTCGTCGGCGGGTTCGGGACGCAGCCGCCCGCCCGTTTCGTACCGGCCCGGGGTCGGCCCGGGGTCGGCCACCGTTGGTCACCGGTCGGGGAGTTCCTTCTCGAGCTCGACCCGATGGGGTTCATAGTCGTGCCGACGATAGAGGCGACGCGCGTCGACGTTGCTCGCCATCGCCTCGATCGCGACGGCGTCGACCCCGGCCGTCGCGAGTCGTCGTTCCCCCCGATCGAGCAGCGACGAACCGATCCCGCCGTCACGGGCTCCCGGCTTGACGAACAGCGCGTCGATGAATCCCCGGTCGACGTCCCGTTCGTAGGACCCGCGTTCGCGTGAAACCAGAACGAATCCGATCGGGTCGCGTTCAGCGGGGTCGTCCCTTCCAGGTGCCGTGTCAGTGGACCGGGCAAGAAAGACCTCCTCCGCGACGATGGCTTCCGCAAGCCTGTCTCGAACGACCCGTGCGTTGGGTCGAGCCCGAAGATGTGACCCCTCCTCCCGTTGATCGCTCGCCAGTGCGAGCCACAGGTCGACGAGCGCGTCGAGGTCCGCCATCGTGGCGGCGACGACCGCGTGGGACGATGTAGCATCGTCGCCGGTATCGGTTTCGTCCGTCGGTTCGTCCTCGGCGTCCGTTTCTCGTTCGGTCATTACGCATCCAATCGGTCGGGGTCGGGCTCTCGCTCGCGATCGGAGGACGCGACTACGGGGACGGGACCGGCCACGAGCGCACTCAGACCTCCTGACAGTCCGGACAGACGAGTCGCCCGTCGTGGTGCTCGAGGGTCGCGGACAGGGTTCCACAGACCTCACAGATGCTCTGTGTCGGTTCCGTCTCGGTTCCCCGTTCGGCATCCCGCTCCAGGGACCTCGATCGCCGCTCGCCGTTGGCTTCGGGGGTCGCGTTCTCGAGCCGTTGCGTGGGTCGAGCAGCGAGCACGTCGTGTTCGGTGAGGACGCCGACCGCCCGTCCGTCCTCCGTGACGATCAACCGGTTCGTTCCCTCGGCGATCAGCCGCTCCTCGGCGGCGGCGATCGATTCGCTCGCCGCGATCGTCGGTGCCGGCGGACTCATCACCTTCCCGACCGTCGTCCCGTTCGGATCGTTGCCCTCCAGCACCGCCGCGAGGGCGTCACGCGGGGAGAGACAGCCGACCGGTTCATCGCCGCGAACGACCACCAGACAGTCGGCGGAGTCGGCCACCAGCAGCGCCGCGGCCTCGCCGAGCTCGTCCGACTCGCTGACGCCCAGGAACTCCCTGTGCATCACGTCTCGGGTAGTGGTACCATTGTTCATACTGGTAGATCGGACCTGTCCCTGTAAAACCTACCTCCAGTACAGTTAACACGGATGGGAACCTATCTCACGGATCGGCGCGTCGAACCGGCGTTCCGGCCGGTTATGCGTCGGCGCCGACGAACGTCTCGGCACCCTCGTAGAACCAGTACCCCGCCTCGCGCATCGACCGGCCGAGCTCCCGGTGGAACTCGACGAAGTCCGCGAACTCCTCCCGATCGACGTGATCGAAGATCTCCTCGACGGAGACGACGGTCTCGTAGTCGATCCGAACCGGGTGGTCGCCGTACGCCTCGACGTACTCCGCGGCCGACAGCGGGAAGTCCTCCTCCTCGTCGATCTTCTTCGCGAGGACCGCGTGCCCGTACTTCCGTTTGCCCTCGCTCCCCTCCTCACCGTCGGGGTCGTGTGGCCAGTCCATATCCTGGTTTCGCGATCGGCTGGCATAGTCGTTACGTTCCGGTCGACCCCTTCCCCGGTCGACGGACGTGTCGCCCCCGAACAACTGGTCAACGAGCGTGTCGCCCCCGAACAACTGGTCAACGAGCGTGTCGCCCCCGAACAACTGGTCAGCGGTCGAGACCGCCCTGCGCTTTGACCCGCATGATCTGCCGGACGTTCCGGTAGATCGCCTCCGGCGAGGTGTCCTCCGCGGGGTCGTACAGGTCGGAGACTCGATAGAGGACGGCCGCGACCTGCTGGCTCTCGGAGCTGTCCGCGCGAACGTCCTCGGCGATCGCGCGGAGGGCTCGTCGCGTTTCCGCGGCGTCGGCGGGGATCGCACGAGCAGCGGGCGCATCGTGAACAGCGGGCGCATTGTGGACGGTGGATGCATCGCGGATGGCGGGTGCATCGCGGATGGCGGATGCATCGTGGGCGTCCGGTGTCCCATCCGCGTCCGGTTCCGGATCCTCGTCGCCGGCCGTCATCGCGCCTGATCGGCCGCCTGGCGGCGGCGGACGACGCCGGCGTTGTTCGCGACGGCCGCGCTGATGGCCGCGAACGCCTCGGACGTCTCCCCCTCGTCCAACACGATCGGTTCCCCGCCGTCGCCGCCGGTTCTGACGGCGGGGTCGAGCGGGACGCCGCCGAGGAACGGCAGGTCGTGTTCGGCCGCCAATCGCTCGCCGCCGCCCTCGCCGAAGACGTCGTGGACGCTCCCGCAGTCGGGACACCGGAAGCCGGCCATGTTCTCGGTGACGCCGAGCACGTTGGTGTCGTGTTTTCCGAACATCCGGAGCCCCTTGACCGCGTCGTCGAGCGCCACGTCCTCCGGGGTCGTCACGATCACCGCGCCGGTCAGCGGCAGCGTCTGCAGGATCGTCAGCTGCGTGTCGCCGGTTCCGGGCGGGAGGTCGAGCACGAGGTAATCGAGCTCGCCCCAGTCGACGTCCTCGACGAGCTGGGTGATGATCTTGTGTACCATCGGGCCGCGCCAGATGACGGGGTCGTCCTCGCCGGTGAGAAAGTCCATACTCATCACGCGCATTCCGTACTGTTCGGGCGGGACGATCGTCTCGCCGTCGGTCCGTGGCTGCGTCTCGGCGCCGACCATCCGCGGCACGTTGGGGCCGTAGACGTCGGCGTCGAACAGGCCGACGCTCGCACCCATGTCCGCCAGGCCGGCCGCGACGTTGACCGCCATCGTCGACTTCCCGACGCCGCCCTTCCCGGAGGCGACCGCGATGACGTTCTTCACCTTCGGGAGGACCTGCTCGTCCGGGGCGACCGCGGACGGGATTCGCGCGGACAGCTCGGGGTCGAGGCCGGCGTCCGAAAGCGTCCCCCGAACCTCCTCGGCGATCGCCGTCTCGGTCGGCGAGTAGGGCGCCCCGAGCGCGAGCGAGACGCTGACCGTGGTCCCGTCCTCGCGCACGGTCACGTCGTTCACGAGCCCGAGGGAAACGATGTCGTCGTCCAGATCGGGGTCGACCACCGACCGAAGGAGATCGCGTACGCCGGATTCGTCCATACCCGAAGGGAGGCGTGTCGGTCGAATAAGGGTTGTGTCACGGGTGGTTCCGGGCCGACGGATGCCGTCAACCTCATCCGCCGGCGTGCGTGACCCGATCGCTTTTAGGGCCACTCCGCCACCCGACGGTATGTTCGGAACGAGCGGCGTTCGCGGTCCGGTCGGGGAGGACGTTACGGCTGCCCTCGCGGTCTCCATCGGCCGCGCGCTCGGGATGGAGGCCGACGCGGTCGTCGTCGGCCGTGACGTTCGCGATTCCGGCCGCGCGCTCGTCGACGCGCTCGCCGCGGGCCTGGTCGAGTCGGGAACCGACGTCCTCGACGTCGGGGTCGCCGCGACGCCGACCATCGCCCGGGCGGTCGCCGGCGCGGACGCCGACGCCGGCGTCGCGGTCACCGCCTCCCACAATCCCCCGGCCGACAACGGCTTCAAGCTCTGGACCCCCTCCGGGCAGGCCTTCGACGCCGCCGCTCAGAACCGGATCGCGGACCGCGTCCGGTCGGACGCGTTCGACCCGGCCGACCCGAACGACCACGGCCGGCGTCACGGGTTCGGCGACGTTTTCGAACGTCCCGCGACGGCCAGCCATCGGGCGGCGATCGTCGACGCCGGGCGACGAGCGCTCGCCGCTGCCGACGAACGCGGGGCGACCGCGTCGCTCACCGACGCCCGCGTCGTCGTCGATCTGGGGAACGGGACGGGCCGCGTCACGGCAGACGCGCTCGTCGAACTCGGCGCCACGGTCGAGACGCTCAACGGCCAGCGGGACGGCCGATTCCCGGGCCGAGCGAGCGAGCCGACCGCCGAGACCTGTGCGTCGCTCCGCTCCCACGTGGCCGAAACCGACGCCGACCTCGGGATCGCCCACGACGGCGACGCCGACCGGATGATGGCGGTCGCCGACGACGGGCGCTTCCTCGAGGGGGATACGCTGCTCGCGCTGCTCGCGCGTGCCGCCGTCGCCGACGCCGTGGCGGACGCGGACGCCGGCGCCGACGACGTCGACGACGCCGCGACCCCGCGTGTCGCCGCGCCGTTGAACACGAGCCTCGCGGTCGACGACGCCCTCGATGCGGTCGGCGCCGAACTCGTCCGGACCCGCGTCGGTGACGTCGCGGTCGCCGAGCGTGCCGCCGAGGAGGGGGTCGTCTTCGGCGGCGAACCCTCCGGCGCGTGGATCTTCCCGTCCGAGACGCTCTGTCCTGATGGACCGCTTGCCGCGATCCGGATCGCGGCCCTTGCCGCCGAGCGCTCCCTCTCCGAGCGGGTCGCGGACCTCCCCTCGTACCCCATCCGGCGAGGGAACCGCGAGGTCGACGCGAAGGGGGCCGTGATGGACGCCCTCGCGTCCATCGTCGACGAGGAGTTCGACGCTGACGCCGTGAGCGCTCTTGACGGCGTCCGGGTGGAGACCGCCGACGGCTGGCTGCTCGTTCGCGCCTCCGGCACGCAGCCGCTGATCCGGCTGACCGCACAGGCGCGGACGGATGCGGACACCGACGCCCTGTACGATCGCGCCGCGACGTTGCTGGACCGGGCGATCGAGGCTGCCGAGTGATCGACACGGCCGAGTGATCGACCTACCCGATCCGCGTCCCGGGAGATTCGCCCCGCAGGAACCCCTCGAGGTCGTCCGGCCCGAAGATGAACGCCGGCGATCCGAGCGCGAGCAGTTCCTCGACCTTCGCAGCCATCCCGCCCGAGACGTCCGTCGACTCGCTCGCGCCGAGCAGGTCGGCCACCTCGGCGAAGGCGTCGATCCGGGGAATGACGTCGCCCGCGCCGTCGAGCACGCCGGGAACGGTCGAACAGAGACCGACGCGGTCGGCACCGAGGTCGCCTGCCAGCTCGACGACCAGTTCGTCGCCCGAGATCACCGTGACGCCCTCCGTCGCGGTGGCGACCCCGTCACCGTGTAACACTGGCACGAATCCCTCCTCGACCAGCGTCGCGGCCGCGTCCGTCGGGAACGTGAGATCACCCTCCGGACCGTCCGCCCGCGCGCCGACCGACAGCGGGTGCACGGGGATCGCGTCCACGCCCCGTTCGTGAAGGCGGTCGAGCACGAACCGGTTGAGCGTCGTCATCGCCCCGTGGACGTCCATCACGGCTCCGACGTCGTGGGTTCCCGCTGTCGTGGTCACACCGTGGGCGCTCGCGTGGTGGTGGCCGAAGCTCCCGCCGCCGTGGACGATGACGAGGTCGTCGACGAGCCCGTCCGCCAGCGCGCCGGCGATCGCGTCGCAGGCGGCGTCCAACGCGGGCGCGTCGAGCGTCTCCGGCCGGTCCTTCTCGGTGATCACGCTGCCGCCGAGCTTGCAGACGACCGTCGATCCAGTCATCACGGCGCCTCCACCCGAACGCCCTCGGTCGCGAGTTCCGCCCGAAAGGCGTCGGCACACCCCTGCGTGAACGACAGCGCCGTCTCCGTCTCCGGCGTCGGGTCGAGCGCGACGATGCACCCGCCGCCGCCGGCGCCCGTCAGCTTCGCGCCGTGCGCCCCGGCGTCGCGCGCAGCCCACACCATCGCGTCCAGCGAGCGTGCGGAGACGCCAAGCGCCGACAACAGCCCGTGGTTGAAGTTCATCAGGTCGCCGAGCTCGGCGAGCAGCTCCGCGTCGGGCTCCGACCCGGGCGTCGCCGCCTCGAGGAGGTCCTCGCCCTCGCGAACGACGTCGCCGATCGACCGTACCGTCTCGTCCGCGAAGCCGTACTCCTCGATGAGCCCCCGGACGCCCGCCACGAGCGCTCCGGTGTCGCCGGCCCCGCCGTCGAACCCGACGACGAACGGAAGGTTCGGGGTCTCGATCGGCTCGCAGTCGTCGCCCTCGACGCGCACCGCGCCCCCCATCGTCGAGCAGAACGTGTCGGCACGCGAGGCCTGCCCGTCCTGGACGTCGAACTCCGCGCGATAGGCTCGGTCGGCCAGCTCCCGCGGCGCCAGCGGCTCGCCGAGCGCGCGGGTCGCCGCGTCGATGCCCGCGACGACGACCGCGGCCGAGGACCCGAGCCCGGCCCCGAGCGGGATGTCGCTCTCGACGGTGATGTCGAAGCCCGCGTTCGGCGCCCCGGCCGCGTCCCGCGCCTGCGAGACGGCGGCGTCGATGTAGCCCATCGCGGCGTCGAGCAACGAGCGCTCGACGTCCACGTCGGGATGGTCGCCGACGGTTCCGTCGTACTCCACCGTGAACCCGTCGAGCGAGAGGTCCTCGGCCGCGACGCGGACGTGGTCGTCGCTGCGCGGCTCGACGGTCACGCGGGCACGGCGCTCGATCGCGCACGGCACCGCGGGCTGGCCGTAGACGACGGCGTGTTCGCCGAAGAGATACACCTTCCCCGGCGCGCTGCAGACGGTCATACTCCCCACCACAGGCTCGGCGATAACAGGCGTTGCGCTTGTGGTCGGACGCGACCGTCGCCGCGGCGCCCGCCACGACATCGGTTGCTTCCGAAGGACGAGTACTTATATACTCCCCGCCCGGAAAGCCCGCCAGGTGATCCGCTCCGTATGCCGCGGGCGATCACCGGGGGAATTGGGGAATGGACGCGGCGCGGTCGCGCCGCCGTGATCCCGTTCGTCGCCGTGGGTTGCGAGTCGACGACGCGGGAACGACGGTTCGCCGCGTACCGGCGCGGCCGCTCCGAACCACGCGCCACAGGCGCGAACGCGTCCGTCAGGAAACGAAAAATTCGGGTCGCTACAGCTCGGCCTCGAAGTCCTCGAGGGCGTAGACCGTGTCGGCACCGCGGCGGTCGAGCGTCTCGTTGGCGAGCAGCCAGTAGACGACCGAGAGCGCGCGGCGACCCTTGTTGTTCGTCGGGATCGCCAGGTCGACGTTCGACAGCTGGTTGTTTGAGTCGCACATCGCGATGACGGGGATGCCGACCGTGATGGCCTCCTTGACGGCCTGGGCGTCGCCGATCGGGTCCGTGACGACCACGACGTCCGGCTCGATGTAGCCGGCGTAATCGGGGTTCGTCAGCGTACCCGGAATGAACCGGCCGGTTCGGGCGCGCGCGCCGATCGCGTCAGCGAACTTCTCGGCCGGGAAGCGGCCGTACTGTCGCGAGGAGGTGACGAGCACCTGCTCGGGGGCGTAGCCGGACAGGAAGTCGGCGGCCACGCGGATGCGCTCGTCCGTCTTCGAGACGTCGAGCACGTAGAGGCCGTCGTCGCGGACGCGGTGGATGAACCGCTCCATGTCCTGCGTCTTCTGTTGGGTCCCGATGTGGACGCCGGCGCCGAGGTACTCCTCGACGGGGATGAGCAGATCCGCGTCCTCGTCGGGCATCACGTCGTCGTCGAAGCGCGGCTCCTCGTCCGCCTCGTCGTCCACGTCGGCCGCCTCCTCGGCGGCGTCCGCGTCGGGTTCGTCCGAGCCGGCGTCGGCCTCGGCGGCCGCCGCCGCGTCGTCGGGCTGTTCGGCTGTCGTGTCGGCCGCGTCCTCGAGGTCGGCGTCGGCCGCCGCGGCGTCCTCCGCCGTGGCGTCCGCGTCCGCGTCGAGTTCGACCGTGTCGTTGTCCTCAGTCATGGGTGGTGGTGGTCTCGGTTGAATGTCGGTTCGGCATCACACCGCGTCCTCGGCGATGCGGATCAGTTCGTTGAGCTTCGCCGTCCGCTCGCCGCCGACCGTCCCCGTCTTGATGTAGGGTGCGTCGGTGGCGACGGCCAGGTGGGCGATCGTCGTGTCCTCGGTCTCGCCGGAGCGGTGGGAGATGACGGGGTCGTAGCCGTTTCTGACCGCCAGCTCGACGGCGTCGACGGCGTCGGAGAGCGTCCCGATCTGGTTCGGCTTGATCAGGATGCTGTTTCCGGCGCCCGTCTCGATCCCCGTTCGGAGTCGGTCGACGTTGGTGACGAACAGGTCGTCCCCGCAGATCAGCGTCCGGTCGCCCACCAGGTCGGTGAGCTCGGCGAACCGGTCGTAGTCCTCCTCGTCGAGGGGGTCCTCGACGTACGCGAGGTCGTACTCCGTGACCAGATCGGCGACGTACTCGACCTGCTCGGCGGGCGAGCGGGTCCGGTCGCCGTAGACGTACGCGTCGGCCTCGGAATCGTACAGCTCCGCGCCGGCCATGTCGAGGCCGAACCGGACGGTGAAGCCGACGTCGTCGGCGACCCGCTCGGTCGCCGCCGCCATCACCTCGAACGCCTCCGCGTCGTCGATCGACGGCGCCCAGGCACCCTCGTCGCCCTTGGCCGCCGGGACGCCCCGGTCGGCGAGGATCTCCGCGACCGCGTCGTGGACCGCCGCGTTCGCGAAGACCGCCTCCGAGACGCTCGGCGCGCCCGTCGGCGCGGCCAGGAACTCCTGGATGTGCGTGGCGTCGGCGGCGTGTTCGCCGCCGCCGATCACGTTGCCCAGCGGCACGGGGAAGTTCCCGCCACGGAAGGCGCCGCCGAGATGTTGATATAGCGGTGCGCCGAGAACGTCGGCGGCCGCCTTCGCAGCGGCCATCGAGATCGCGACCGCCGCGTTGGCCCCGATCGCGGAGAAGTCCTCGGTGCCGTCCGCCGCGTGCAACGCGGCGTCGACAGCGCGCTGATCGCCCGCGTAGACGCCCTCGAGTCGCGGCACCGCGTGTTCGCGGGCGGCGGCGATCGCCTCCGCGGGCGGGAGCTCGACCGCCTCGTATTCGCCGGTCGAGGCGCCCGAGGGCGCCGCAGCCCGTCCGAACCCGCTCGATTCGGTGAGCACGTCGGCCTCGACGGTCGGGTTCCCGCGGGAATCGAGCACCCGACGCAGCGAGACGGACGTGACTCGCGTCATTACGCCTCCTCCCGGCGGACGGTGAACGGGAGCACGCCGGCGTCGTACTCCTCGGCGGCGACGAGGATCGGCTGCGTCTCGTCGGTGTCGATGAGCACCGGTGCGCCGTAGGACACCTGCAGCGCTCGTGCGCCGAGGATGCGTGCCTTCTCGTAGCGGTTGTGGTTCGTTGACATAGGTTACTGGTACGGGGAGACGACGTCGACGAGGTCGGTGTGACTGACCATCATCCGCCGGCAGCAGTGCCGGTCGACGCCGAGGTCGTCGAGGACCTCGCCGGGGTCCTCATCGCCCTCGCGGGCGCGCGCTTTGAACTCGTCCCAGTGTTCACCGACGACGTTGCCGCACGTGAAACACCGGACAGGGATCATCATGGGTGGATCACCTCAGCGGTAGGACTTCTGATACCGGGCACGTGCGCCGGGTCCGCCCCACTTCTTGGGCTCGGACTGCCGAACGTCGTTGACCAGCAGCGTCCGGTCGAAGCTCATGTAGGCGTCGCGCAGCTCCGCGTCGCCCAGGTGCTGCACCAGCCCGCGGGCGATCGCGGTTCGCACGGCGTCCGCCTGGCCGCTGAACCCGCCGCCGTCGACGGTGACGTCGATGTCGACCTGATCGCGGAGGTCCTCACCCGCGATGCGGAACGGCTCCAGCATCTTGAGGCGTGCCTGCTCCGGATCGATCAGCTCGACCGGTCGGGAGTTGATTCGCACGCGACCCTCGCCGTCGCGCACGGTGGCGCGGGCGACGGCCGTCTTCTTCTTGCCGGATGTATTGGTTACCATGTGACGTTAGCACCCAGACTCTCGGAGACGTCCCCGAGCGTCGTGAACTTGATGTTCGACAGGCGGTCCAGCGAGGTGTCCTCGAGGACGGTCGACTCGTGATCGTCGTCGCCCTCGTAGGGATCGCCGACGTACACGCGAACGTTCTCGAACGCCTCACGGCCGTGCTGTTTCTTATACGGCACCATCCCGCGGATCGTTCGCTTGAAGATCCGGTCGGGACGCTTCGGGTAGTACGGACCGCTGTCCGACCCGAGGCCCGCACGCGTGTGGTAGGTGTCCATCGTGTCCTCCTCGTTGCCGGTGATCACGGCGTGTTCCGCGTTGACCACGGCGACGCGCTCGCCCTCGAGCGCGCGCTGGGCGACGATGGATGAGACGCGACCGAGGATGCAGTCGCGGGCGTCGACGACGACGTCCGCGTCGAACTCGGCGAGACTCATCGGATCACCCGGACGTTCGATCCGGCGGGGTTCTCCTTGACGAACTGTGCGAGCGGCACCGCGTCGCCCGCCTGCTCGATCTTCTTTCGGGCCGTTCCCGAGAAGTCGACGGCGGTAACGGTGACGTTCTTCTCGAGCACGCCGCTGCCCAGCACCTTGCCGGGGACGACGACCGTCTCGTCTTCCTGGGCGTAGCGCTCGATGCGCCCCAGGTTGACCTCAGCGTGCGTGCGCCGTGGCTTTTCGAGCCGATCCGCGACGTCCTGCCAGACCGCAGCGTCGGCGTCGCGGGATGCCGACTTGAGGTCGGCGATGAGGTTCTGTAGTTGTGGATTCGTCTTGCTACTCATTGGTGTCCTCCGAAATGAAGGTACGCGTGGCGACCGGTCGCGTCGCCGGGGTGAAAAGTGGAGTGCAGGGAGCAGGATTTGAACCTGCGGACCTCTACAGGACAGCGCCCTGAACGCTGCGCCGTTGGCCTGACTTGGCTATCCCTGCGTGCACTCCACGCTACTTCGGCGCCCTTCAAACCACTTTCGGTCCGTCCGGACGCGATCGTCGACCGCGTCGATCGTCCGGATCGGACCTCCCCGACGTCCGTGCCGGCGGTTCCGGCGGCGCTCACGGCCCGTCCGTGACGGACGGGGGCGAGCGTTCGTGTCGGGGTGGTGGGATGAAGGGACATGGCTGTTCAGACGGCGATTGCGGTTCGAAGCTCGTCCGCGCGGTCCTCGATCGTTCCGATCGCGCGGACGATCAGTTCCTCGACGTCGACGGAGCCGTCGGTCTCGACGTGGAAGACGAACGCGCCGGGGACGTCCTCGACGCTGACGTCCTTGCCCGGGTACCGCTCGGAGAGGTCGTGGTCGAAGGTTTCGGTCGGCACGATCTCGCCGTCCTCCGTCTCGATCACGCCGCGAAGGATGCGCGGTTCCTCCTCGTCGAACTCGCCGAGGTCGCCCTCGACGGTGATCCGCTGGAGGTGTCGATAGCCGACGGAGACGCCGCCCTGGTGTTTGGCGTGCTCCTTGCCGGTGTCGAGCACCGCGTCGGCCTCCAGCTCGACCCGCTGTCCCTCCTTCAACTCGATGAGGGGGACGTTCTCGTCGGCGGGTTCCACGAGCGGCTCCGCGGACACGAGGTCCCCGGAGTAGGCTGTTCGCGGTCCCGTGACGTCGAGCGCGAGCGTCACCTCGTCGCCGATCTCGAAGTCGTCGAGCGGCGACGTGAGCGGGACGAGCCCGAGCCGGAGCCCGAGCATCTCATCGAACATCACGGAGGAGTTCTCGACGAACCGAACCGTGTCGATCGAGAACGTCGGGACGTCGGCGATCATCGCCCGGCGGATGCCGTTGGCGAACGCCGGCGACAGCCCGCGGATCAACACCCGCGCGCTCCGGTCGTCGCGTTCGATGTACTGCACGTCGAAGTCGGCCTCGCTCATGTTAGATCCGTTTGTTCTTCGGCGCCTTCGTTCCGTCGTGCGGGATCGGGGTGACGTCCTCGATCCGGCCGATCTCGACGCCGGCGCGGGCGAGCGCTCGGATCGTCGCCTGGGCGCCGGGGCCGGTGGACTTGTTGAGGTTGCCGCCGGGACCGCGCACGCGAACGTGCACGCCCTCCAGGCCGGCCGCCTTGACCTCCTCGGCGACGACCTCGGCCATCTGCATGGCGGCGTACGGCGACGCCTCGTCGCGGTTCTGTTTCACCACGGTCCCGCCGGACGACTTCGCGATCGTCTCGGCGCCGGTCTCGTCGGTCACCGTGATGAGCGTGTTGTTGAACGATGCGTAGACGTGGGCGATTCCCCACTTTCCGTCTTCTGAGTCGCTCATGGATGGTTACTCCTGTGCGTCCGCGCGTTCCGGGTGTAGTTCGTCGGCGAGCGGACTCGTCTCGTCGAAGGCGACCGTCTCCTCCGCGGTCGTGTCGACCTTCTTCGACGGGCGCGTGACGCGTGCGCCGTCGACGGTGACGTGTCCGTGGACGATGAACTGTCGCGCCTGCTTCGTCGAGGACGCGAGTCCCTTCCGGTAGGCGACCGTCTGGAGACGGCGCTCGAGCAGGTCGGTGACGTCGAGCGACAGCACCGCCGAGATGTCGTCGGTCTCGCCGAGGATGCCGAGACGGCGGAGTCGCGCGATGAACTCCGAGCCGGCCTCCTGAGCGGCCTCGACGTCGCCCTGCGCCTCGCCGAGCAGTCGCCGCGCCTCGCGGCGCATGTTCCGCAGCTCGGACTGGGCGCGCCAGAACTCCTCCTTGTTCTTGAGGCCGTACCGTGAGACGAGGTCCGCCTCCTCGGCGATCCGCTCGCCCTGGTACGGGTGGTTGGGCGTCTCGTAGGCCTTGGTGTTGTTGCCGGTCGTCATTCTTCCTCACCGGCCGCTTCTTCGGCCGCTTCCTCTTCGGCCATGTCCTCGCGGATCTCCTCGACGTTGACGCCGATTGTGCCCTCGGTCCGTCCCGTGGACTTGGTCCGCTGTCCGCGGACCTTCTGTCCGCGCTTGTGTCGGACTCCCTTGTAGGAGTCGATCATCTTCATGCGGTTGATGTCGTGTCGTCGCTGCTCCGAGAGTTCGGTTCCGATCTTGTGGCCGGTCTCGCCGGTGAAGAAGTCCTTCTGCCGGTTGACCATCCACTCCGGAACGTGGTCCTCGAAGTTCTCGACGACGTCGACGACGGCATCGATGTCGTCGTCGTCGAGCGCGCCGAACGTGGCCGTGCGGTCCACGTCGGCGGTCTCCGCGACGAGTCGCGCCGCGCGCGTGCCGATTCCGTTGAGGTCTGTCAGGCTTCGCTCGACCGTCTTCGTTCCGTCGAGGTCCGCGCCCCCGATACGAACGAAGTACTGGAGGTCCTCGTCCTCCTCCGGCGAGCCGTCCTGTGGTTCTTCTGCACTCATAGGTGTCTGGAGTGTCGGTGCGGCGGATGGACGTCCATCCGCCGCCGGTTCGATTCGAGCGTTGCGGCGGGGATTCGAACCCCGGAGGCGTGACCGCCACAGAGTTAGCAACCCTGCGCCTTGGGCCAGACTTGGCTACCGCAACCCGCGTGTATCGTCGCCCTTCCGGACTCGGGGTACAGCACCCCTGCAGTACGTGCGTGTTGAGGAACCCGTCATCGATACTTAAACGTCACGGATGCCTGCGGGCAGTGTTCCGGGATCGCATACCGATTCGGGGTCGATCGGGCCGAGAGCAGACCTCTAGGTCGGGCCGAGAGCAGACCTCCGGGCCGGGCTGGACTCAGATCTGTGGTTCGGGTCGCGTTCCAAGCTCGAGTTGGACGGTCGTCTCGCCCCCGCCCCGCCGGATCCGAACGTCGATCACGTCTCCCGGAGTCGTCTCGAGCGCGAGGTACCGCGACAGCGAGCTCTGCGTGTCGATCGGCGTCTCCCCCAGACCGACGATGACGTCGCCGCCGGTCGGGACCGGCGTCCCGTCGACGACCGTCTCGCCGGTCGATCCGCGGAGCACCCCGTCCGCCGGTCCCCCGGATTCGGTCG
This sequence comes from Halopenitus persicus, assembly GCF_002355635.1. GTDB lineage: Archaea > Halobacteriota > Halobacteria > Halobacteriales > Haloferacaceae > Halopenitus > Halopenitus persicus_A. The sequence goes on from NZ_AP017558.1 coordinate 401,136, forward strand.
CGGTGACGTAGACCCCGCGTGCAGCGGGCAGGCCGTTCGCCTCGGCGATCAGCGGCCCGACGTCACGGATCGCGACGCCCATATACGAGTGGTCGTACCGGCCGTGCTCGATCAGGGAGGGGACGACGCGGCGGGCCAGCGGCGCCGAAACGCCGAACCCGAGGTTGTCGCTGCCCGACACGCGGGCGGTCGCGACCGCCACGACCTCGCCGTCGAGCGTCAGTATCGGGCCGCCGCTATTGCCGGGATTTAACGCGGCATCTGTCTGTATCGCGTCCGCGATCGTGTAGTTCCCCGTCGCGGGGATGCTCCGATTGCGACCGCTGATGATCCCCTGGCTGGCGCTTCCCGAGAAACCGAGCGGCGAGCCGACGACGAGCACCTCGGTGCCGATCGGCGGCACGGTTTCCCGGAGGGGCAGCGGCTCCGCGTCGATGGCTTCCCCCGGCTCCAGGACCGCGAGGTCGCTGTAGGGATCCGTCCCGAGGACCGCGACTTCGACCCACGCGCCGTCCGCGTACTGGAGCCGAACCGCGTCGGGATCCGGGCCGACGACGTGCTGGTTCGTCACGACGTACGCGCCGTCGGCGGCGGCCGGCCGATATCGAAATCCCGATCCTTGTCCGGTTCGTCCGTCAGCCGTCACTTGCACCCGTGCGACGGACGGCGCGACGTCCTCGTAGAGCATCGCGAACCGTCGCTCTCCGACCGGATCGTTGCGTGCCGGCGCCACACAGCCCGCCGTCGAGCCGGCCGCGACGCTCCCGCCGAGCAAACCGAGAAACTCCCGTCGCGTTCGCTGCATACGTCGGCATCGATCGGGGAACCGTTAAGCCCCCGGAAGTGGTGGTCGAGCTTCCGGCCGGCTTTGACCGTCGGAGTCGACGGGTCTTTTCGTTCGCCGCGCGAATCGCGACGTATGAGCCTCGACGTTCCGGTTCCCGACCCACCCGAGCTCGCGTCGATCGACCCAAACGAGTACGAGGATGCCGACGTGGCCGGGGACGCGGAGTACAGGCGCGACGAGATCGAGGCCCTCCTTCGAGAGGGTGCGTGGACGGACGCGTTCGAGGAGTGGGCGGCGACGAGCGACCTCGACGAGGCCGACTGGGCGATCGTCCGCGACCTGGGCCTGGTCTCGCGGTTCGACTTCTTCTGGGACGACTTCGCCGACCGCGTCGGCTACCACGCTCCCGGCCTCCCGGAGGACTGGCGGGAGCGCGATCTCCACCCGGACCTCGATTCGTGGGGGACCGTGTCGGGGATCAACGCCGGCCTGACCGAGCTCGGCCAGATCGTTTGCGAGACCCTCAAGCAGGAGTACATCGACTGGGAGGCCGACTACGACGCGCCGGACGATCTCCCGGAGTTCGACGACTGAGCATGGCGGGCCACCGACGCGACGGCGCGCCCGGCGCCGTCACCGATCCGGACCCGAGAACAACGCCCGATCGGCCCACGATACCGCCGGTCGACGAGGCGGCGGAACGCGCCGCGCTCCAGCGACAGCCGACGCTCACGAAGCCGCCCGGAAGCCTCGGCCGGCTCGAGGACCTCGCGGTCGCGCTCGCCGGCGTCACCGGTGATTCCCGGCCCGACCTGGCCGATGCGACGGTCGTGGTCGCGGCCGGCGATCACGGCGTCGTCGACCGCGGCGTCTCCGCGTATCCGCAGGCCGCGACGCGGGCGATGCTCGAGAACTTCCTGCACGGCGGCGCCGCGGTCAACGCGATCGCCGACGCCGTCGGCGCCGAGACGCTCGTCGTGGACGCCGGGATCGCGGGTGACCCGGTTCCGGGCGCGCTTGCGGTCCGGATCGGCGCCGGAACGAACGACGCGTCCAGTGGCCCGGCGATGGCCCGATCGGACGCAGTCGACGCGGTCGAGGCCGGCGTCCGGATCGCGGACTCGGAGCTGGCGGACGCCGACATCGTCGCGCTGGGCGAGATGGGGATCGGGAACACCACCATCGCGGCGACGATCACCGCGGCGTTGACCGACGCCGCCCCGGCCGAGGCGACCGGGCACGGAACCGGGATCGATGACGAGACGCTCGAACGGAAGGTGGCCGTCGTCGAGGACGCGCTCGCGGCGAACGGCCTCGACGCGGAGGCCGGAGACCCCGCCGACGACCACGATCCCCTCGACGTCCTCGCTCGCGTCGGCGGGTTCGAGATCGGCGTTCTCGCCGGCGTCGCGCTGGGCTGTGCGGCCGACCGAACGCCGGTCGTCGTCGACGGCGTCATCACCGGGGCCGCTGCCCTTCTCGCGGACGCCGTCGATCCGTCGGTTCGTCCCTTCCTGCTCCCCTCGCACGCGGGTGCCGAGCCCGCGCACGCGATCCAACTCGACGCGCTCGACCTCGAGCCGTTGTTCGAATACGACCTCCGGTTGGGTGAGGGAACCGGTGCCTGTCTGGCGCTCCCGATCTACCGGTCGGCGTGTGCGACCCACCGGGAGATGGCGACCTTCGCCGACATCGGTCTCGAGGACGGCGGCTGAGACGTGGTCGCGGTCGTGGTTCGGCTCACACGGGTCGCCGGTCCCGTTCCCCGAGGTCGTAACTCCCGTTCCCCGATGTCGTGACGCCCGGTCGTTGAGGTCGTGGCTCCCGGTCGCCGAGGCCGCGACTCCGTCGTATTCAAATACGCGGCCGAACACGCTCGGATATGGAGCAGATCGACGACCAGTACACACCCGCGGACGTCGAATCCGCGATCGAGGCGTACTGGGACGACGCCGACGCCTACGAGGCGGCGACGGAGGCCCACGCCGACGACCCGCCGTTCTTCTTCGTCGACGGGCCGCCGTACACCTCGGGGCAGATGCACCTCGGAACGGCCTGGAACAAGACGCTGAAGGACGCGATCATCCGGTACAAGCGGATGACCGGCCACCGGGTGACCGACCGGCCGGGCTACGACATGCACGGCCTCCCGATCGAGGTGAAGGTCGAGGAGAAGCTCGGGTTCGACTCCAAACGCGACATCGAGGAGTACGGGATGGAGGCGTTCATCGATGAGTGTCTGGAGTTCGCCGAATCCAACCGCGAGGCGATGGACGAGGACTTCAAATCCATCGGCGCGTGGATGGACTGGGACGACCCCTACAAGACGGTCTCGCCCGAGTACATGGAGTCGGCCTGGTGGGCGTTCTCCGAGGTCGCCGACCGCGGGCTCGTCGAGCGCGGCAAGCGGTCGATCTCGCAGTGTCCCCGGTGTGAAACCGGACTCGCGAACAACGAGGTCGAGTACGAGGACGTCGAGGACCCCTCGGTCTACGTGAAATTCGACCTTTCGGACCGCGAGGGAAGCCTCGTCATCTGGACGACGACGCCGTGGACGATCCCCGCGAACACCTTCGTCGCGGTCGACGAGGAACTCACCTACAACGCGGTGCGCGCCCGCAAGGACGGCGATGGCGGCGCGGACGGCGAGGACGGAGGCGACACCGAGGACCTGCTCTACGTCGCCGCCGAGTGCGTCGAGGACGTCCTCAAGCGGGGTCGGTACGACGACTACGAGATCGAGGCCGAGCTGTCGGGCGCGGAGCTCGTCGGCTGGGAGTACGACCATCCGCTCGCGAACCACCTCGCCGAGTACCCCGACTTCGAGGGGGCCGGGCAGGTGTACGCCGCCGACTACGTCGAGGCCGACCGCACGGGACTGGTCCACTCCGCGCCCGGTCACGGTGAGGTCGACTTCGAGCGCGGCCGCGAGCTCGGGCTGGAGATCGCCTGCCCGGTCGAGCCGAACGGCGAGTTCACCGACGCGGCCGGCGAGTACGCCGGGCAGTTCGTGCGCGACGCGAACGACGACATCATCGCGGACCTGATCGACGACGGCCGGATGCTCGCCCACGACACCGTCGAGCACAGCTACGGGCACTGTTGGCGGTGTGACACCGGGATCATCCAGCTCGTCACCGACCAGTGGTTCATCTCGATCACCGACGTCAAGGACGACCTCCTCGAGAACATGCGGGATTCGGAGTGGTTCCCGAGCTGGGCCCGCGACCAGCGCTTCCGCGACTTCATCGAGGACGCGCCGGACTGGAACGTCTCCCGGCAGCGCTACTGGGGCATCCCGATCCCGATCTGGGTCCCCGAGGACGCCGACTCCGAGTCCTTTGACGAGGAGATGATCGTGATCGGCACGCGCGAGGAGCTGTCCGACCGCGTCGACCAGTCGGTCGATCCGACCGAAATCGACCTCCACCGGCCGACCGTCGACGACCTCACCATCACCGAGGACGGAACCACCTATCGGCGCGTCGAGGACGTCTTCGACGTCTGGCTCGACTCCTCGGTGGCCTCGTGGGCGACGATCGGCTACCCCGGCGAGACCGAGGCCTTCGAGGAACTGTGGCCCGCCGACCTGATCGTCGAGGCGCACGACCAGACCCGGGGCTGGTTCTGGTCCCAGCTCGGGATGGCGACGGCCGCGTTCGGCGAGACGCCCTACGAACAGGTGTTGATGCACGGATTCGTCAACGACAGCGAGGGCCGGAAGATGTCGAAGTCGGTCGGCAACATCGTCACGCCCGAGGAGGCGATCGAGCGCGCCGGCCGCGACCCCCTCCGAACGTACCTGTTGAGCCACGACCAGCAGGGGATCGACCTGGCCTTCGAGTGGGACGGGCTCGGCGAGATCCAGGGCAAGCTCAACATCCTCTGGAACACGTTCCGGTTCCCGCTGCCGTACATGGACCTGGACGACTACGACCCCGCGTCGGCGGACCTCTCGGACGGCGAGCTCGAGCTCGTCGACGAGTGGGTCCTCTCGCGGCTGCAGTCGGTCGAACGCGAGGTCAGCGATGCCTGGGCGGAGTACCGGATCAGCGACGCCGTCAACGCGCTGATCGAGTTCGTCACCCAGGACGTCTCCCGCTTTTATATCAAGGCGGTTCGCGATCGGATGTGGGAGGAGACCGACTCGGCCTCCAAACGCGGCGCGTACGCCACGATCGCCACCGTTCTCGACGAGACGATCCGGATGCTCGCGCCGATCGCCCCCTACGTCACCGAGCGGATGTACCGGACGCTCGACGGCGAGGCAACGACGGTCCACGCGCTCGCGTATCCCGAGCCCGACGACGACCGCCACGATCCGGATCTCGAGCACGACGTCGCCGTGATGCGCGACGTCGAGGAGACCGCAGCGACCGCGCGCCAGCAGGCCGGCCGGAAGCTCCGGTGGCCCGTCTCGCGCGTGATCGTCGAGACCGAGGACGACGACGTCGCGGGCGCCGTCGAAACCCTCGAGGACCTCATCCTCGACCGCGTGAACGCGCGGTCGCTCGTGGTCACCGACCGGTTCGAGGAGCTCGAGGAGCGCGCACGGCCGCAGATGGCGGAGATCGGCCCCGCCTTCGGCGGGCAGGCACAGGAGGTGATGACCGCCGTGGAGGGTGCCTCCCGCGAGGCGGTCGAGAACGGCGGCGTGACCGTCGACGGCGAGGCGGTCGAGCTCGAGCCGGAGATGGTCCAGTACGAGGCCACGCCGCCGGAGGGCGTGAGCGCGGCGACGTTCGACGACGGCACGATCTACGTTGACACGACCCTCACCGACGACATCGAGGCCGAGGGATACGCCCGCGACGTCATCCGCCGCGTCCAGGAGATGCGCAAGGATCTCGACCTCGAGGTCGACGCGAGCATCGGGCTCGGCGTCGCGATCGACGACGACCGCGTCGCCGACCTGGTCGACGAGCACCGCGACCTCATCGCCGAGGAGACCCGCGCGACCGAGTGGCTCGACGATCCCGACGCGGCGACCGACGCCCGCGAGGAGTGGAACGTCGAGGGGATCACCGTCACGATCGGCATCGATCGGATCTGATCGGCAACGACCGCGCCCGATCGGCCGACTGCGACCCGATCGGTGGCCGTGGACGACCGCAGGCGGACCGCATCCGGGCGCCGTGTGGACCGCATCCGGGCGCCGTGTGGACCGCATCCGGGCGCCGTGTGGACCGCATCCGGGCGCCGTGTGGACCGCATCCGGGCGCCGTGTGGACCGCATCCGGGCGCCGTGTGGACCGCATCCGGGCGCCGTGTGGACCGCATCCGGGCGCCGTGTGGACCGCACCCGGCCCCCGGTGGATCGCATCCGGACCCGGGGCTCCCCTCCGAAAGATATTCGAACACGTCCGCCGTGTACTCCACACGATGCAAATCCGACCGGCGTGTCCCGGCGATGCCGAGGCACTACGGGCGGCGGTTTCCCGCGCGGGTGAAACGGCCGTGTTCGACGATTTCGGTGCACCGATACTCGACGTCTCCGCGGCGGGGGTCCGTGAAGCCGCGGCGACGGCCGACTGCTCGTTTCTCGTCGAGGCCGACGGCAAACCCGTCGGCGTGGCGCTCGCGCATCCCGACTCCGACGGTCGGGAGGCTGAGCTGCTCGCGTTGTGGGTCCATCCCGACCACGCGGCCGACGACGTGGAGACGACCCTGCTCGGCAACGTTGCGCGCTCGCTCGCGCGCGACGGCGTCGAGTCGATCCGGACGTCGGTCCCGCACGACGACCCGACGAGCCGGGAGTTCTACCGAGCCAACGGCTTCAACCACAAGACGAGCCGGGAGGGACCGGCCGGGACGGAGATCGTCTTCGTCGCCCCGGTCGAACGCCTCTCGTAGCCCCGATGTTCGGTCCCGGCGACTCGACGTTCGGTCCCGGCGACGTCCGGTTCTTCGACCGTCTCGCGCCGCTGTACGACTTCGTGATGCCGGGGGCCGATCCCGAGGTCCTCGCGGACGCGCTCGGCGTCGCGACCGGCCCGGTTCGGCGCGTGATCGACGTCGGTGGCGGATCCGGTCGCGCGGCGGCGCTGCCCGCCGGGCTGGACGCCGACGGCCCGGTCGTGGTCGACGCAAGTGCCGGGATGCTCGCACGTGCTCGTGAACGCGGGTTCGGCGCCGTTCGCGGCGACGCGGCGCGGCTCCCGGTCCACTCGAACGCGGTCGACGCCGCGGTGATCGTCGACGCGCTCCACCACTTTCCCGACGTTTCGGGCACGCTCGCGGAGCTGCGTCGAACGATACGTCCCGGCGGCGTGGTCGTGATCCGCGAGTTCGATCCGTCACATCCGCTCGGGCGCGTTCTGGCCGTCGGCGAGCGAGCCATCGGGATGGACTCGGCGTTCGTCACGCCTGCCGCCCTCCGCGACGCGCTCGAGGCGACCGGGTTCGAGACGGCCGTCCCCGATGACGGATTCATGTACACGGTCGTCGGGCGAGTTCCGGACTCCGAGGACGCGTCGCGGTAGGCCGGCCGAGGACGCGTCGCGGGAGGCCGGCCGAGGACGCGTCGCGGGAGGCCGGCCGAGGACGCGTCGCGGGAGGCCGGATCGGTCCCCGCGACGATCCGCACGAAACAAGGGCACCCCGTCCGGAACGGGGGTATGGACGTCGAAGCGTTCCTCGAGAGCCGCCTGGACCGTGCGGCGATCCCCCTGGCCGTGGGGGACGTCGTCGCGATCCTGGTGGTGTTGACGATCGGCGCGAACCAGCACAATCCGACCGACTTCCTGATCGAGAACCCGCTGTATCTCCTCGGGATCTACGCGCCCTTCCTGATCGGCTGGGTGCTCGTAGCGCCCCTCATCGGCGCGTACTCGCCGGGGGCGGTCGAGTCCGCGAAGGCGTCGGTTCCGCTCGTCGTTCGATCGTGGATTCCGGCGGCGCTGATCGGACTCGGGCTCCGGGCGACCCCGGTCTTTCACGGCGGCGTGCAGGCGGTCTTTGTCGCGGTGATGGTGGTGACGGGTGCGGTCGCGCTCGTCGTCTGGCGGGGGCTGTACTTCAAGCTCAGGTGACGCCACCCACCATAAATCACGAATCGAACACGTTCCGGCTTTTATATGGATCGGGTCGAATACGTTCGCCGTCCTTCTCGTCGGTCGGGAACCTGCAGCCCCCCTATTTATGTACGGGTCCTCGCTCCAGGTGTGATGAACGACCGCATCGGCGCACCCGGCTCGAACGTGTCGCGACGCGAATTTCTGGCGGCCACCGGCGGCGTCGGCTCCGCACTGCTTGCGGGCTGTCAGGCCCCGTCGAACGGCGGCGGCGCGAAGGCAATGACCGACTCGACGCCGACTCAAACGTCCGCGGAGTCGCTGCCGCGGACCAGCCCGCCCGAGGTCGTGGACGTCGACGAGCAGGGCGGTTCGGTGACGCTGTCGACCCAGCCGGCGGTCCACGCGGCCCACCCGCTCGACTCGATGGGCGGGCCCGTCGAGCTGCCCCGCGTGTGGGCGTTTCGGGCCGACGACGGCGACCCGAGCGTGCCCGGACCGATCATCCGGACGACCGAGGGCGAGGACATCGAGGTGACCCTCGACAACACCGACGGCCACCTTCCCCACACGATCCACTTCCACGGCTCGCAGAAGGCCTGGAAGGACGACGGCGTCCCGACGACGACCGGGATCACGGTCGCGCCAGGCGAGCAGCACACCTACGAGATCCCGGCCAACGTCCCCGGCACGCACCTCTATCACTGCCACTTCCAGACGCAGCGGCACATCGACATGGGGATGTACGGGATCTTCCGCGTCGACCCCAAGGGCTACGAGCCGGCCGACCGGGAGTACTTCATGACGGTGAAGGACTGGGACTCTCGGCTCAACCGGATGATGGCCGGCGAGGACGTCTCCTACAGCCCGCGGAACCGAAACCCGGACGTCTTCACCGTCAACGGGAAGGTCGCGCCGCGGACGTTCCACCCCGAGGACGGCTCGCCGATGATCGTCGACCACGGCGACACGGTCCGGCTGCACTGGGTCAACGCGGGCTACATGAGCCACCCGCTGCACATCCATAACCACCGATTCACGCGGACCGAGAAGGACGGCGGGACGATCCCCGAGGTCGCCCGCCACGAGATGGACGTCTGTAACGTCGCGCCGGCCGAGCGACACACCGTCGAGTTCACGGCGGACGCCGACCCCGGCATCTACCCGATGCACTGTCACAAGGTCGACCACGTGATGAACGGGAACGTCTATCCGGGCGGGATGCTCTCGGCGATCGTCTACCGCGAGGCGATGAACACCGACGTCTTCGCCGACCTGATGGAGTACGCTGGCTACCAGGGGTGAGACCGCGACCGGCGAGCCTACGCCGCGTTTCGGCGACCGAGAACGATCCCGGTGACCGACGCGACGGTCGCGAACCCGGCGAGGACGAGGAACAGCGTCGGCTCGGTGGCGTACTCGAGGATCGTCCCCGCGATCGCGCCGCCGAGCGCCCCCACGCCGAAGACGCCGAGGTAGGTGTAGCCGTACGAGAGTCCACGCGTGCCGGCGGGCGTGTACTCCGCGACGGTCGCCTGGTATAGCGGCTGGACGAGGAACAGGAACACGCCCATCAGCGCCCCGACGACCGCGAGCGGGACGAGTCCGAGGCCGGCCGCGGGAAGGAACGCGAGCGCGAGCACCGCGAGCCCGCCGAACCCGACCGCGATGCCGTACTCGACCGGCACGCGGTCCGTCAGCTTGCCGCCGACGTACTGGCCGACCACGCCGATCAGCAACAGTCCCGAGTAGAAGTAGTCGCTCGGCGCGAGCGTGTTCCCGTCGCTCGGATCGACCCCCAGCGGGCCGTGGAGGGCCTCCGGGAGGAGCGCGGCGATCGCGATCGGCTCGAACCCCTCGAGGCGTCCGAGCAGCTCCGGGAGGAACGTGAGGAACCCGCGGTAGTAGAGTCCCGAGCACATCACGACGAGGAAGACGAGCGCGAAGCTCCCGGCGAAGAGCCGCCGCGACTCGGCCCGGAACGCCGCGACCGAGTCGACGCCCGCGCTCGCCTTCGAGTCCCCGCCGCCGTCATCGCCGCCATCGCCGTCGGTCGCTGTGCCGCCGTCGCCGTCGGTCGCTGCGCTGCCGTCGCCGTCGGTCGCTGCGCTGCCGTCGCCGTCGGTCGCTGCGCTGCCGTCGCCGTCGGTTGCCGCCGCGACGCCGTCACCGTCAGCCTCGCTCCCGTCCTCGTCCCCGTCCGTCCCGATGGCGGCTTCGGGATCGATGTCGGACCGGGAGGCGTAGACGGCCGCCAGCAGCGCCGGAACCGCCAGCAGTCCCGCGACGACGCGCCAGTCGAGCACCAGAAGCAGCGTGGCCGCGACGAGGGGACCGAGGCCGATCCCGAGGTTCCCGGCGATCCCGTGATACGCGAAACCGGTCCCGCGCTCCTCGATCCCCTTCGAGATGAGCGAGAGGCCGGCCGGGTGGTACACCGAGGCGGCGACCCCCCACACGACGAGCGCCAGCGTGATCACCACCACGGTCGGCGCGAGCGCCAGCAGGCCGAAGGACGCGCCCATCCCGACCAGACACCACGTGATGAGCCGGCGGGAGCCGATCCGGTCGACCAGGATTCCACCCGGGAGGGCGCCGAGGCCGAACAGGCCGTAGCCGATCGTCACCACGACGCCGAGGGTCGCGGTCGTCACCTCGAGGGTCATCACGCCGAGGTCGATGACCGAGAACTCCGTCAGCCAGATCGCGACGAAGATCGGGACCGCGAGCTCGTAGGTGTGGACCATCCCGTGTGCCAGGGTGACCAACGCGACGATGGAGCGGTCGTTCCGGTTCACTGCCGCCGTCTCGGGCGCGCGGGTAGTTTATGGCTCCGATCGGCGTTGGAGTCCGTTCGGGTTGCGGTCCGTTCGGGTTGCGGCCCCTTCGGCGTTGGTTTCCTCGCGGAGCGGTGACCACCTCGCGGATCGGTGCCGGCCCGTGCACCGATCATCGCTTCCACACATCGACTGGCGCTCGGACGGTTCATAAGTTATGAGATGGTTTCAAGTCAACCATCCGATCGTGACTCCGTGGGCACGGGAAACAATTATATACCCATCGTCCGTACTATTGATCGTATTATGACTGGATACTACGACTACATCCTCGGCCTCATCCCCGCGGCGCTCATCGGGATCACTCTCGCGTTGACTCTCGTGGGCCTCCCCGTGGTGTCGGCCGTGCCCGTCGGCGCGACGGTCGCGATCGGACTGATGGGCCACGCGATGTTCCTCAAGGGTCCAGTCCCGGAGACGCCCTCCATCGAGACGAACGGTTTCGGCGCCGAATCCGGCGTCGACCGATCGACGCAGTCCCCCGGACTGTCCGCGCAGAACGCGGACTGATCCGTCCGTTTTTCGTCACGATCCGCCGTCGCGTCCTGATCGCGGGCCCTGATCGCGGGCCCTGATCCTCGACCGGCCGTGTGGCCTCCTCAACCGTTTTATCGTTGCCCGCCGAACCGCGAGTGTGACCGAGACACTGTTCCTCACCAGCGGCGAGGTCGCGGGGCTCGCGGGGCCGGCCGAATACGTCGACGTCGTCCGTGACGGCTACCGGCAGGTCGGCGAGGGCGCGCCCGCCGAACCGAGGACGAAGCTCGTGAATCGGGACCCAGCGGGGATGTTGACCACCTACGCCGCGATCCTCCCGGAGACCGGCGCGATGGGCGGGTACACCTACGCGGCCGGATTCGGCGCGAAGGACGTCTGGTTCATGACGCCGCTGTTCGACGCCGACTCCGGCGAACCGCTCGCGCTCATCGACGGCGCGTCGATGAATCCGTTTAAAACCGGAGCCGCCGGAGCGGTCGGCGTCGACGCGCTCGCGCGGGAGGACGCCGCCGAGGTCGCCGTCATCGGCGCCGGCGCGCAGGCTCGCGGCCAGCTCCGGGCGACGGCGACGGTCCGCGAGTTCGACGCCGGCCGGGTCTACTCGCCGACCCCCGAGAGCCGGGAGACGTTCGCCGCGGAGCTGACCGACACGCTGTCGTTCCCCGTCGAGGCGGTCGACTCCAGCGCCGCGGCGCTTGCGGACGCCGACGTCGTGATCACCGCGACGAACGCGAGCGATCCGGTGATCGACGACGGCGACGTCGAGCCCGGCACCCACATCACGGCGATGGGGCAGTACACGCCCGGCAAGAACGAGCTGCCGCCGGAGACGATCGCTCGAGCGACGTACGTCCCCGACCTTCGGGATCGCGTGCTGCAGGACGCCGGCTCCTTCCTCGCGGCGATCGATGCGGGCCTGATCGACGAGGCGGATCCGGAGGCCCACGTCCACGCCGAACTCGGTGAGATCGTCGCCGGGAGCGTCCCCGGCCGAACGGATGCGGACGAGGTGACGATCTTCGACTCCGGCGGCACCGGGATCGAGACCGTCGCGGCGGCACACCTCCTGTACGAACGCGCGGTCGAGCGGGGATTAGGGGAAACGATCTCGATATCGCCCGGCAGCGAGGCGCTCACGGGACGATAAAATCACGTGAGCCGATAACGAAGTATCGCGGCGATGCCGCCGAGGTTGTGGAGCTGCTCGCCCGGGGCGAACTCGCTGGAGAAGACGACGACGTCGCCGCCCTGCTGTTCGACCGATTCGATCACGTCGTTGACGTCGATCTCCCAGTCACCGTCGCCCTGTCTCTCGGTCCGGAGCCGGTCGTCGACGACCAACAGCGTCTCCACCGCGCCGAATTCGGCGGCCTCGGCGACGTCCGCCGGTCCGTAGGTGGCCTTCGCGCCCTCGGCGATCCGCTCGGTCAGATCGTCGATGAGCGCCGCCTCCTTCGCGATCCGGGTTTCGTCCTGGACCTCCTCGACGGCGCCCCGCTTGAGGACCTCGTGGACGCCGCGGTCGCCCACGCTCGCGGTATCGACGACGCGGATCGAGGCGTCGAGCTCGGGGAACTCCTCGGCGACGTACTCGCGTGCGTCCCGCTTGGTGAAGCCCGGCCCCGCGAGGATGATCGCGTCGGCGTCGAGGTGGACGAGCGCGGACCCGAGCTCCTCGAAGAGTTCGGTTCGGGGCCGGGCGTACTCGCCCTTGCCGGTCGGCCGCGTGAACGAGGCGTACTCGTCGGTGCCGTACTGCTCGACGGTGTGGATGAACGCCGCGCCCTCCTCGACGGTCGCGATCGCGACGTCGGGGTTCTCGGCGGCTTCGGTGGCCTCCTCGATCCGCTCGAGCTGGTCGGGCTTGAAGCGCTTCTCGACGGTGATCTCGTCGTGTTCCTCGACGTTGATCGTGTGGTGTTGCCCGAGCTGGTCCTCGCGGGAACAGCCGACGATCTCGCCGCCGACCCGCAGCCGGTTGGCGAACCGGGCGAACTCGACGGTCTCGACCGCGAGCGTGACGAACAGGTGCTCGCGCTCCCCGCCGGTGTCCCGCATCTGGTCGTCGTTTCGCTGGATCCGACGCGTCGTGTCGCCCTCGACGCGGTCGCCCGGCTCGAGGACGTGTGAGAGATGCCAGAGGTCGTCGACGGTCTCCGGGACGAGGGAGAGTCGCTCACGCCCCTCCTCCCCGTGGCCACGATCCGTGATTCGCATACCGGCGGTTCGCCCGCCGAGGTATCAACGCTTGGCTTCTCGGCTCGACGTCCCGTCCGTCCCCCAGACGAACCCGCCGGTCGTCTCGTCGACGCTTTCGTCGGAATCGTCGGGCGCATCGGAATCGTCGGGCGCATCGGAATCGTCGGGCGCATCGGAATCGTCGGAATCGTCGGAAGCGCCGGAAGCGTCGGCACGCGAGGGCTCGTCCGTTGCGGCAGGATCGACGCGACGACCGACCTGGAGCGCCGGTGCAACGTCGTGATCGACCGGAAGTTCCTCTCCATCCCGTGACTCGGCCGCCACACGATCGTTTTCCGCAGTTTCCCCGGCGGTCACGGAAGCCTTCGAATCAGCCGGCGTTTCGGCGGAGCTGCCGCGCGAAACGGGCTCATCGACCGGGCTGGAGTCACCGCCCGAGTCGGGGCGGGATTCATCGTCCGAGTCGGGGCGGGACCGAAGCGCCGGCGCGGCACCGCGGCCGTACAGCGACCGGGTCACGATCCGGACCACGAACAGGCCGGCGATCCCGACGAGGAACGGGGTCAGCGCGAGCGCCAGCGCGGCACCGACGATCCCCACGGCCGCCTCGAGGAGCCAGCCGACGGCGTACTCGCCGGTTCCGGCGACCCGAAGGACGCGACGGGGACGAAGCCCGTCGCGCAGTCGGCCGGTCGCGGCGAAGCAGGCCAGCCCCGCCGGCCGGACGTAGATGGCGCCCGCGGCCACGCTGCAGGTCGTGGCGACCGTCACGGCGCCGATCGCGAGGACGGCGATCGAGGCGCCGGCGGGATCGAGGAGGACGGCGCCGATCTCGCCGGCCACGGATCGGAGGACCTCGATCCCGGCTGATCCGACGCCGATCGGACTGGAACCGGTGGTCGAACCGAGACCGGTGGTCGGATCGAGGCCGGCCGGGAGCGGTCGCGTCACCGCCTCGCCGAGCGGGATGCCGGATTCCCGCGCGGACTGGACGGTGATGGCGGCGAGCCCGATCACCGGAACGAGCGCCGCCGGGAGCGCGTAGCCGATCGACAGCAGGATGGACTTGACGCCGTCGACGTACAGCGACGGGAAGTCCCGGAACGCCGGGGCGCCGGGGTCGCCCTCGATCCCCGCGTGGACGACGGACACGTCGTAACCACGCAGGAGGAACAGCGGCGCGCCCAGGACCGGCAGGAGGACGACGACTCGCGGATCGACGACGACGCCGACGAGCCAGGCCAACGCCGCGATCCGACCGAGGACGAGGAGGGCGGTGCCGACCAGGACCGTCGCCACGACGTCGGGGCCGCGGCCGGGGGTCGCGATCGCCTCGCGGAGCATACCGACACGTCTCGCCGTGTTTATAAATAGTTCCTGGCAAGGGACCGTATGCAACGCGTCGGCACGCGAGGTGCACGACATGCCGGCTGACGGGAAAGTCACGGAGGAGTTCTTCCGGACCCGAATCGCGACCCGGCTCGGGGCCGACCGTGAGGACGTCCGACTCGGTCCGAAACACGGCTGCGATTTCGGGGTGGTTCGGGGGTCGGGGGAGGAGACCGCCACCGTGCTCGCGACGGACCCGATCTCGATCCTGCCGGCCCTCGGGTACGAGCGTGCGGGGCGGTTCGCGCTGCACATCGTCCTCTCGGACGTCGCCGTCTCGGGGATCGCGCCGAGCCACCTCTCCATCGCCTTCTCGCTCCCCGCCGGGATGACCGACGAGGCGTTCGACCGGGTCTGGACGGCGATCCACGAGGAATGCGCCGACCTCGGGATCGCCATCACGACCGGTCACACCGCGCGGTACCCGGGAAGCACGTTCCCCTGGGTCGGGGCCGCGACGGCGATCGGCCGCGGCGAGCCCGACCGGATCGTCCGTCCCGACGGCGCGCGCCCGGGCGACCGCATCGTCGTGACCAAGGGCCCGGCCGTCGAGGCGACCGGCCTGTTCGCCTCGCTGTATCCCGAGGCGCTCGACGAGCTCCCGCCCGAGGTCGTCGCGACCGCCCAACGGCGTCTCGATGACGTCCGACTCGTCCGGGACGCGCTCGCGCTCGCCGACCACGACGGCGTTCACGCGATGCACGACGCGACCGAGGGCGGCCTGCTGGGTGCGTTCCACGAGTTGGCGAGCGCCGGCGGGGTCAACATCGGCGTCGAGACCGAGCGCGTGCCGATCCGGCCGGGCGTCGAGGAGACCTGCGCCGTGCTCGGGATGGATCCCTGGCGGGCCACGACCGCCGGGACCCTCCTCGCGGCCGTCGACGCGGCCGTCGCCGAGGACGTCGTCTCGACGCTTCGCGACCGGGGAACCCCCGCCGCGGTCGTGGGAGAGGTCCTGGCGGACGCCGCGGGGGATGCCGGCGATGACGCCGCGGGAGATGGCGACGATGCCGGCGATGGCGGTGGAAACGCCCCCGCCCGCGTCGTGGTCGACGGCGAGGACACCGAGCCGCCCGCCGGGGACTCCTCCTGGCCGGTGTACGCGCGCCTCTCGGAGGCTCGGTAGCTCGCGTTCGCGGTCGCGGGGACCCGATCCCCGTCGTCCGCCGAACGCGGATCGGGTGCCTTTATCCGATCCGAGCGGTAGACCCGGGTATGGTGCGGGACCCGTCACGGCGCGAGGAACCGCCCGACCCGCAGGCGGTGCTGTCGGCGTTGAGCGACGACGACGCCGTCGACATCATCGCCGCGCTCGACGCGCCGAAGACCGCGAGCGAGCTCTCCGAGGAGTGTGACATCCCGCTCTCGACGACCTACCGGAAGCTGGAGCTGTTGACCGACGCCGATCTGCTGCAGGAATCGACCGAGATCCGACGCGACGGCCAGCACACGACGCGATACGACGTGGCCTTCGATTCGGTCACCGTCGAACTCGACGAGGACAACGCGCTGTCGATCGAGTTCTCGCGACCGGATCGGGCGACGGACCAGCGGCTCGCGGCCCTCTGGTCGCAAGTCCGGGAGGAGACGTGACCCGGCCCGTCGCCGGTCGGCGATCGCCCGTGATCGGGCCCGACCGATCGGAGCGGTTCCGCGCTCGACCACCCGGTACCGTGCTCGACCGATCGGATCCACGCTCGCGGATCGCTCGCGATCCGACCACCACAGACCGACCACGGAGGAACACCCATGGCTGACGTGTACATCAACCTGCTCATCATCGCCGCGAAGACCGCCATCCTACTGCTCGGTGGCAGCATCACGTACTACGCGGGACGCGCGTATCGCCGCACGGGCGACCCGTCGTTACGCGCCCTGTCGATCGGCTTCGGGCTCGTGACGGTGGGAGCGTTGCTCGGCGGCATCTCGCATCAGGTGCTCGCTCTGGAACTCGCGATCGGGATCGCGATAAACAGCGTCCTGACCGCGTTCGGGTTCGGGGTCATCGTCTACTCGTTGTACATCGAGTGACCGGTCCGCCGCGTTGCGGGTCGCGTTGCGGGTCGCGGTTCGGGTCGCGATTCGGGTCGCGGTTCGGGTCCCAGGCCTGCCGGATGGGGCGCTATGTCGACCGGCCGTTCATCCGGTCGGCCGGCGCGACCGAGACCGGCTCGTCCCGCGGGAGCAGTACTTCGACGGCCTCGACGTCCGGGAGCTTGACACCCTCAGCCAGCATCGGATCGATGACGCGATCGATGACGGTCCGCGCGACCGTTCGGGTGTAGGTGTCGCCGTCGACGTCCATCTCGTCGAGGGTTATCTGTCTCGTCCGCGCACCGTCGAGCGTCGCCACGAGCAGGGCAGCCGTCTCCTGGACGTCGATCGGTTCGAAGGTTCCCTCCGCGATCCCCTGTTCGATGATCTCCGCCACCGTTCCGCGGAAGACCCGGTCGCTGCGCTGGAGCTGCGACCGGATCCGGTCGTTGAACGGGCCCTGTGAGCGGAGCTCCAACAGCGCGATGTGGAAGTGCTCCCGGTCGGTCTCGTCGGGGTCGAACCCGAACCACGCGATGAACTCGACGAGCCGCTCGGTGGCCGGGCGATCGGCACCCGCCTCGGCGCGGCGCTCGAACGTGGTGATGAGGTGGTCGAGGAACGCGACGAGCAGGTCCTCCTTCGTGTCGTAATGGTAGTGTAACAGCGACTTGCTCTTCGAGCACGCGTCCGCGATGTCCTGCATCGTCAGGTCCGCGTATCCGTGTTCGCGCAGGGCACGGTAGACGCCGGCCATGATCTCCTCGGCCGTGCTCGCGTCGTCGCTCATTCACCGAACGGTGGTCAAGCACGCGTAAATGTGCATTGATACCGGCGATGCTGGGGGCCCCACCTGGATGCCGTCTTCCGAAGTGGACCGGATCGCGCCGGGATACGCTTACAAGGACGTGCGGGGTACCCGACGTATGACCGATTTCACGGCGGAAGCACCCCTCACGCGGCTCGTCCGGTCGTTTCGTACGGACGGTGTGCGGATCGCGGATACACGGGCTGGCGACGCCCGGACCGGGAACGCACGGGTCGGGACGTATTACGACGACCTCCGCGAACGCTTCGACGCCGTGGAACCCACGATCCGCGCGTTCGTCGGCGAACGACCCGATGACGTGGCCTCCGACGGCCACGATGACGTCGACGGTCGCCGGAACGGGCGC
The DNA here is from genome assembly GCF_002355635.1 of Halopenitus persicus. Taxonomy (GTDB): domain Archaea; phylum Halobacteriota; class Halobacteria; order Halobacteriales; family Haloferacaceae; genus Halopenitus; species Halopenitus persicus_A. The sequence continues at coordinate 419,068 of NZ_AP017558.1, forward strand.
CGAAACCGGAACGGGCGTCGAAACCGGAACGGGCGCCGAAACCGGAACGGACGCCGAAACCGGGACGAGGGTCGGTTCGAGCGGATCGATCGAGCGCTCGAAGCCCGCCGCGAAACCGCCCGAAACGAGCCGAATTGCCCGCCGCTTTACGGGATTCCGATCGGCGTCAAGGACGTCATTCACGTTGACGGGCTGCCGACGCGAGCCGGATCCACGGTTCCGCCCGCGGCGCTGTCCGGACCCGAGGCGTCGGTCGTCACGGCGCTCCGCGAGGCCGGCGCGGTGGTGCTCGGAAAGACGGTAACGGCGGAGTTCGCGCACTTCGCGCCGGGGCCGACGCGAAATCCCCACGATCCGGGACACACGCCCGGCGGGTCGAGCAGCGGGTCGGCGGCGGCGGTGGCAGCCGGGCTGTGTCCGCTCGCGCTGGGCACGCAGACGATCGGGTCGGTGAACCGCCCGGCGTCCTTCTGCGGGATCGTCGGCGTGACGCCGAGCGCCGGTCGGGTCCCGACCGACGGAATCGTTCCGGCCGCGCCGTCGGTCGACGTCGTCGGGTACTTCACCCAGGACGTCGCGGGTGCCCGTATCGCAGCCGACGTCGTGTATCCGGATTGGCGGGGCGCGTCCTCCCCGCCGCCGCTCGAGCGGGTCGGCGTGATGGACGGGCCGTATCTCGACCGGGCTGACGAGGTCGCACGTGAACATCTCCGAACCCACGTCGACCGGCTCGACGCCGCCGGATACGAGGTCGTTCGGCTCCCGATCGTCGCGGGAACGGACGCGGAAGCGGCGGCGGTGATCGACCGACACGAAACTCTCGTGGCGGCCGAATTCGCGCGTTCACACGCCGAGCTGTTTCCGGAGTACGGCGACCGCTATGCCCCCGCGACCGCCGAGCTGATACGCGAGGGGCGGTCGGTCTCCGCGGGAACCCTCGCGGACGTTCGTGCGGGCCGGTCCGCGCTCCGCGACCGCGTCCACTCGGCGATGGACGCCAACGATCTCGACGTCGTCGTCAGTCCGTCCGCCCCGGGTCCGGCTCCCGAGGGGATCGACTCGACCGGCGACCCGGTTCTGAACCTGCCGTGGACCCATGCAGGCCTCCCGACGGTCACCGTTCCGGCGACCGAGACGGACGCGGGGCTCCCGATCGGGATCCAGTGTATCGCGCGCCACGGTGCGGACGAGCGGCTGCTCGCGTGGTGTTCGGCGATCGAACGGGCGGTGGCGGGCGGACGTGAGTGGTCGATGTGAGTGACCGACGTCAGTGACTCGACGGGACGACGTGTTGGGGCACCTGTCGCGAAGGGCCGCCTACTGTGCCTGGACGCGCCACGTGGTCGCGCCGGTGTAGGACCACTTCTCGATCTCCAGGTCGGGGAGCGAGCCCTGCAGCTGGACCATCAGGGCGCCGATCTCCTTCGGCGAGAGGTCGACGTCGTCGGCGATGAACTTCCCCTTGATGTAGATCTCGCCGTTCTTCGCCTCCTCGCGGAGGAAGTCGGCGAGTCGGCGCGCTTTCGGTGACCCGTACGATCCGTCCGTGCTGCTGGTGTTGGTGCTCATGGGTTGTGTGCGTTCGCGGCGTTCGATTTGTGGCCGTCGTGGGCGGCCGATCGTTGCTCGGAGTCGCTGCGGGGACTGTGGTCGTGTCCGACGATCGCGCACACGACGTTCAGCGCGAGCAGGAGCAGGAACAGCTCCGCGCTCGCGTCGATGACGATCCCGTGCAGGACCGGGAGGTACGTCAGCGGGAGCAACACCGCCGTCCAGAACGCCCCCGCACGGAGGCGTCGACCGGTGCCTCGGCGGAGCCGCGTGGGAAGGGCGGTGGTGGGTCGGAGGGAATGATTCGACATCTGTGTCACCTGCTTCGTTTCCATCACTGCCCCCGAGGGGTATATAATAGGACGAGCGTTGGCGCTGATTCACGTCGATTAACGCCGACCCACGACGTTTCACGACCTTTTAGGAACCGAGTCCGACGTTTTATAACGCTCTTAAAAACTCTTAGACCTTTCACAATCCGTTTTGAGGGGTTTTCATTGAACGGAATTCGGACGTCGGAATCACCGACTGCTCCGACGGATCGGGCTGGATTCGGGTGCGATCGGGGCCTCATCGCGGCTCGCCGCGGCGGCGCGCGCGGTTACCGGCAGCGGGCGCCAAGAGACGAACGAGGTACCGTGGCACTCCCCGTGGTTCGGCTCAGGGGGATGTCACGGTTACGTCACCCGTGATCAACTGTGCGGACGGGGGCGCGATCGTGATCCCGTTCTCATCAAACCGCCGTTTCACCAGTCGCCGGAAATCGGAGCGGATCGTCAGAATGTCCTTGTTTCTCGGGTCATCGATCCAGAACTCCGCCTGCAACGTGATCGCGTTCTCGCCGAGGTCGACGATCCGAGAGTTCGGTACTGGCTCACCGAGAACTGGCTCCAGAGCCGTCGCGACCCGTTGTAGCTCCAGCAGCGCCCGCTCGGTGTCCTCGTAATAGGCGACGAACACCCGTTCCGTGATTCGATAGTTATGCCGGCCGTAGGGGCGTGTGATCGCGTTGGTCGTAAGTACAGTGTTCGGGACCGCGATCGTTTCGTGGTTCGGCGTACGGATGCGAGTGACGCGAAAATCGACCGCTTCGATGGTCCCGTCCCCGCCCGGCCACTCGATCCAGTCACCGACGTTGAAGTCCGGATCCGCGACGAGAAACATTCCGCTGATGAGCGATCCGAACACTTGCTGACCGGCGATACCGAGCGCGAACGTGATGGCCGCGATGATGATCGCGGACTCGGAGAGTATCCCTCCGTACCCGGCGGCAATGATGCCCGTGAGGATCGCGAACCCGATCAGCACGACCCGAAGGTACGTCTCCGTCGCCGTCTCGATCGTGGGATTGTTTCGATTACGCGATCTGACAACCCGGGTCGCAAGCGGGATGAGAACGCCCCGGCCGCCGAAGTAGACGACGCCGAATCCGACGGTGAACCAGAACAGTTCCGATAGTATCCGGTTGTACGCCGAAAGAACGTCGATCAACCACGGGTGGGTACCCTGTCCGATCATATGTGCGTTTTCGGGGCGGACCACCAAAAATCACGACACGGTCTCTCGCGTCGTGTTTAGTTACGGGACAAAACTGAGGCGTGCTGGTCTCCGAGTCGTCACCGGCGGCCGTAGGTCAGCCGCATCGCGACGCCGTCAAGCCGGTCCGTGAGACGGCCGAGCCAAGCGCCCGGCGAGACGGCACGGGCCGACCCGTCGTCGACCTCGATGTACTCCTCGTCGACGGATCCGGGGCCGTCCTCGGACATCTCGACGACCGCGGTCATTCCGCAGCGGCCGCAGGCCTCCTTCGGTTCGTCCATATATGAGTATCGTTCGCACGCCAGATTGATAAATCTGATCGCGACGCGTCGACTCCACGTGTGCCGGAACCGGATGCTGGTCGAAGGATGTTTACGGTGGCCACGCCAGAAGTTACCACGATGAGCGATTCCGAGACGGTTCCGGACGCGCCGGCGGCGGTCGACGACCATCCCGATCGACCGCAGGTGGCCGACGAGCATCTCCAACGCGTCGCGGACCGGTTGCGCCACAGTTATGACCTCGAGACCGACCGGACGGTCCGCGGCGAACGCTTCGACCTGTACGGCCACCTGGCGGTGGAAAGCCAGAAGCAGTTCCTCCATCGATCGATCAACTGGGCCAACCACGAGACGGAGGAACACGTCTTCACGCGCCGTCAGGAGCGGCTTTCCCCGTCGACGCTCGACCGGCTCGTCGATCTCGGACACGAGCTGGCGGCCGACTGGATCGACCCCGACGAGACCCACCAGGCCACCGAGTTCACTTTCGTGATCGTCGTTCCCGAGATCACCGACGACGTGCGCGCGTACGTCGAGGGCTTCCGCGACCGGACCCTCCTGGCGTTCGGCTATTACGGCCATTACGAGGTGAACCTCGCCGTGGTCGCGCCCGACCGTGAGACGGCCGTCGCGAGCGAGCTCGCGGACGTCGTCGAGGCGTTCGCGTTCTGGGACCGCGAGCCGCGGACGGCGCCGGATCCCGACGGCCTCCGCTCCCGGATCACGTCGTGGTTTACAAGATAGCGGGCCTCGTCGGAACGAGGACCACGGTGCGTCCCCGTTCCGAACCCATCCTCGGACCGTTTCCGAACCCGTTCTCAAGCCGTTTCCGAACCCGTTCTCAAGCCGTTTCCGAACTGATCATGGGCCGATCACGGACCGGCGGTGGACCGGGCTAGTCGTCGCCCGGTTGGACGTCCGGTCCCCTGCCCCGTCGTGCGTCGCTGATGTTCGCGTAGCCGATCCGAACCAGCGACAGCGCGAGGAAGATCAACACGAGCCCGAGGACGATCTGGACGCCGGCGGAGAGCATCGACCCGATCCCCTCGGCACCGCCCTGCACCAGGTTTACGAGGAGGTTCTCGTAGACCGTGATCCAGACCAGTCCGAGGACGGTTATCGTTACCATCAGTGCCATCGGCACGCCGGTGCTGATCAGCTGCTTGGAGCGGTCCCAGTTGGCGATCCAAACGGTCGCGGTCAGCAGCGCGAGCGCGGCGAGCAGCTGGTTCGCGCCGCCGAACAGCGCCCACAGCGTCGCCCACTCGCCGGAGATGACGAGCACGTACGCGATCCCGCACTGGAGCACCGGATTGGTGTAGCGCCCGCGGGCGAACGACCCGATGCCGCCCGAGAGGCCGGTCTCGGTGCCGCTGCCCTGCGTGCCGACGATCTCCTCCATCATATACCGCCCGAGCCGGGCGGCCGTGTCGGTCGAGGTGAGCAGGAAGCTCACGAGCACGAGGGCCATGAAGGGCCCGCCGTAGGCCGTCGGAATGCCGAAGCTCGTCAGGATCACACCGCCGCCGGCCGCGAAGTTCGGGAGCGCGCCGCCGATGCCGCCGCCCGCGGCCGCGCTCGCGCCGCCCGCGATGGCGAGGGTGGCGATCGCCGTCGTCGCGAGCAGTCCCTCCGCGAGCATCCCGCCGTAGCCGATGAGCCGGGCGTCGCTCTCCTTGTTCAGCTGTTTGGCCGTCGTGCCCGAGGAGACCAGCGAGTGGAACCCGCTGATCGTCCCGCAGGCGATCGTGACGAACAGCAGGGGGAACAGCGGGTACGGCGCGACCGAGTCGACGCCGAAGAAGCCCTCGAAGGCGTTGATGCTGTCGGCGACCACCAGGGGTTCCGCCGACGTGCCGAGCAGGGTTCCGACGATGATCGCGAGGAGGGCCCCGCCGACGCCCGCGTACAGCAGGAACGACGAGAGGTAATCGCGGGGCTGCAGGAGCACCCACACCGGAAGCGCGCTCGCGATCGCGGCGTAGAGCAGTATCACGGGGACCCACGCCGCGGCGTTTCCGTTGAGCGCCGCGGTTCCCGCGCCGGGGATCCACGATCCGGTGCCGCCGAACAGGACGAGCGTGCCGGCCGGATGGGTTCCTTCGGCCAGCTCGAAGAGCGCGATCGGGTACTGGATCCCGACCCAGACGCCCGCGAACACGCCGGCGACGAAGACGATCGTGCCGGGAATGAGCGGCCCGTCCATCTGGTAGAGGTAGATCCCGAAGACGATCGCCAGCGCGATGTAGATGACGCTGGCCGTCGCCGCCTGCGGATAGGCGTTCAGGACGATCCCGACCACGAGCGCGAACACGCCCACGACGAGGATGATCGTCAGGAACGCGAACCACAAGAGCATGTTCTTGCCGCGCTCGCCGACGTACTCGCCCATGATGTAGCCGATCGACTTCCCCTCGTGTCGGACCGAACTCGACAGCGAGACGAAGTCGTGAACCGCCCCCATCAGTGGGTTTCCGATCGCGACCCACGCCAGCGCCGGGAGCCACCCCCAGATGGCCCCGGCGGTGATCGGGCCGACGATCGGCGCCCCGCCGGCGATGCTCGAAAAGTGGTGCCCGAGCAGGACCGGCTTCTTCGAGGGGACGTATTCCTGTCCGTCATCGTATTTATGTGCCGGCGTCTCACGGTCGTCGTCCAGTTCAACGAACCGCGCCAGATACCTCGAATACGCGAGGTAGCCGACGGTGAACGTTACGATCGACGCCAGAATGAGCCACAGTACTTGGACCATTGTATCCTCCTTCACGGATTATGAGAAAAATTACTTAATGATTGTGGTATCTGTGAACTGGTTACACGTGTGGTGTGGAACCAACCCATACTAACTGGAGCACACGACCCACCGCCGTGGAATACGTGCGAACCACCGTGAGAGACGAAGAACCACCGTGAGAGACGAAGAACCACCGTGAGAGACGAAGAACCACCGTGAGAGACGAAACCGCTACGCGCGATCGAACGCCATCGGGCTGGAATTAGTCGGTTGTCGGGGCATCCGGCGCCGTCTCGATCGCGATCTCCTCGGCGATCTCGGCGAGGAGATCGCCTTTGATCTCGGAGACGCGTTGTTGGAGCACCGCGACGACCGGCTCGTCGAACTCCTCGCGGATCCGATCGAGTCGTCGTCGGTCGGTTTGGTGCCGTTCCCGGAGATACGTCGCCCCGATCCCCGTCTCGTCCGGGTCGGGCTCCGGCGCCACCTTGTTGACGATCAGCCCGCCGACGCCGAGTCCGGCCTCCGAGAGGTCCGCGATCGCACGGTGGGACTCCTCGATCGAGAGGTCGTCGGGGTTCAACACCAGGTAGAAGGCGGCCTCCTCGCGGAGGACGCGTCCCGCGAACTCGAAGGTCTCCTTGCGGTCGGTCAGTCGCTCGATGATCGGGTCGTTCGCGAGCTTCTCGCGGGCCTCGGCGTCCCCGATCGCGGCCTTCTCGAAGAGGTCGACGCTCTCGCGCCGTTTGGCCATCAGCCGATCGATCCACGACTCGAGGAACTCCGGCAGCGCCAGCAGCCGGAGGGTCCCGCCCGTCGGCGAGGTGTCGAATATCACCCGGTCGTAGTCCTCGCTGTTTCGCATCACGTCGATGAACCGGTCGAACAGCGCCGCCTCGTAGGCACCCGGCGTCCGGTGGGCGAGCTCGATCTGGCGGTCGATCTCGTTGACGATCGCCGGGCTCACCTGGTCGCTCATCGCCGACCGGATCTCCGCCATATGGCGCTTGATCTCGGCGTCGGGGTCGATCTCCATCGCAAACAGGTTGTCGTGTCCCGCCACCGCCTCCGGTTCGTCGCCGAACCGTTGGTCGAAGACGTCGGAGGTGCTGTGTGCCGGATCGGTGGACACGAGGAGGGTATTGAGCCCGTCACGCGCACACCGCAGGCCGTAGGCGCTCGAGACGGTCGTCTTGCCGACGCCGCCTTTGCCCCCGAAGAAGACGAACTTGCGCATCAGAAGTGGTACTGTTGGCCCTTGCGTTCGATCAGCGACTGTCGGTCCCACATCCGCCGCTCCCAGGCGACGAACTCGTCGGTGAGGTACGGGAGCAGCTCCGCCGTGTAGTAGGAGACGGGGCTGGGGATGCCGAAGGCGTCGGCGAAACAGGCGAACATGAACACGTCCGCCGCGTCCTCGGCCTCCTTCTCGATCTTCTCGAAGGACGGGTGCTCGATCATCCCGTGATAGAGTCCGTGCAGCCACTCCTCGAGGAGCTCGCGGAACGCCTCGATGCGCTCGTGAAGGGTCATTTCCCGGCCACACCTCCGGTTTCGTTCGGAATCACACCGGAGCTATCACGGTGAGTTCAATAAACGTTTGTGTCGGATCCACATGCCAAGGTAGGGATACTCGGCCCGTCCCGTCCGGTCAGATCGTCCTTCCGGGTCCCCCGGCCGACCGCAACCGGCAACCCAGCCCGGCCGACCGCAACCGGCAACCCAGCCCGACCGACCGCAACCATCAACCCGGACCGGGCGAACACATCCATATGAACGATCGTACCACCACGACCGCCGGCGGTTCCGCACCGGGCGCCGACGGTCCCACCCAGGGGTTCGTCCTCGCCGGGACCGCCTCGGGGGTCGGCAAGACGGTCGCGACCCTCGCGGTTCTGCAGGCCCTCGAGGACGCCGGCCACGAGCCGGTCGCGGCCAAGGCCGGTCCCGACTTCATCGATCCGAGCCACCACGCCGTGGTGACCGGCTCACCGTCGCGAACCCTCGACACCTGGATGCAGGGAGTCGACGGGGTTCGCCGCTCGATCGCCCGGTCCGCGGGCGATTTCGTCGTGGTGGAGGGGATGATGGGGCTCTACGACGGCAGCGTGACCTCGACCGCCGCGACCGCGGCGGCGCTCGACCTCCCGGTCGTCCTCGTCGTCGACGCCAGCGCGGGGATGCAAAGCGTCGGCGCGACCGCGCTCGGATTTCGCGAGTACGCGGCACACACCCCTCTTCCCGAGGACGCTCGGACCGACTTCGACGGCGATCCGCCGTCTCTCGACGTCGTCGGCGTCCTCGCCCAACGCGCCCACGGCGGACGGCACGCCGAGGGGATCCGGGAGTCGCTGCCCGACGGGATCGCCTTTGTGGGCCGGATCCCGCCGACCGAGGAGCTCGAGATCCCGGACCGCCACCTGGGGCTCCGGATGGGCGACGAGGCGCCGATCGATCCGGCGACGATCGCGGACGCCGCCGGGGCGATCGACGTCGAGGCGCTCCGGGACGTCGCCGGGCCGCCGGCACGGCCCGCGTCGGGCCCGAACGGGGCTTCGGGATCGGACCGAATTGCGGGGTCGGACCGAGTCGCGGGGTCGGACCGAGTCGCGGAAGCGGATGCGGGAACGGACGCGGGATCGAGTGACGGGCACCGACCGACGGTCGCGGTCGCCCAAGACGCCGCGTTCCGGTTCGTCTATCCGGCGGTTCGCGAGCGGCTCGCCGCCCTGGCCGCCGTCGAGCCCTTCGCGCCGGTCGCGGGCGAGGATCTTCCCGCGTGCGACGCGGTCTACCTCCCCGGCGGCTATCCGGAGCTGCACGCGGATGCGCTCGCGGACTCGCCCGCCCTGTCGACGATCGCGGACCGGGCGGCGGAGGGGCTCCCGATCCTCGGCGAGTGCGGCGGGCTGATGGCGCTGTCGGAGTCGCTCACCACGACGGCGGGCGACACCCACGAAATGGCCGGCGTGTTGCCGGGCGCGGTCCGAATGCGTGACCGCTACCAGGCGCTCGACCACGTCGATCTTCACGCGCGGCGCGACACGCCGGCGGCGACCGCGGGGGAGACCCATCGCGGCCACGAGTTCCACTACTCCTCGCACGCGCTCGCCGGGACGGCGGCGACGGCCTCCAGCGGGGACGCCGCCGTCGATCCCGACACCGACGCCCGGTTCGCCTTCGACGTCCGGCGCGGCGAGGGGATCGACGGCGACCACGACGGGCTGACGACGTACCGCACGGTCGGGACGTACGCCCACCGGCACGCCGATTCGGGGATGATCGACCGGCTCGTGGCGGCGGCTCGCGGCCAGGAGTGATCCGGCCGGGAACGGCGGCTCGGGCGCCGGGATTGCACCACGGGAGGGGAAGGCTATTTGAGGACCTCCCACGAGGATACACCCATGCTTCACGCGGAGGGCCCCCTGCTCACGATCGATATGACCGACCGGTCGGCGACCCGGACGCCGATCGACGACGTTCTCGAGGCGTTCATCGGCGGGCGCGGCGTCGCGACCGCGCTCGCGCACGACCGGATCCCGTTCGACGCCGACCCGTTCGGGCCGGAGAACCGCGCGTACCTGGCGACCGGCCCGCTCCAGCTGTCGACCACCTCCTTCACCGGGCGGCTCTCGATGACCGGCCTGTCACCGCTGACCGACGGGCTGGTCTCGACCAATGCCGGCGGCTACCTCTCCCGGGAGTTCGCCGGGACCGGGATCTCTGCGCTCGAGGTGACGGGGGCGAGCGACGAGCTCCTGATCGCCCACGTCACCGACGAGGGGGTCGAGTTCGAGCCGGTTCCCGAACTCGCCGGCGCTCCCGTGCCCGAGGTCTCCGACCACGTCGCCGAGACGCGGGATCTGGGTCCCGAGAATTGCATCGCGATCGGTCCAGCCGGCGAGAACCGGGTCCGCTTCGCATCCGTGATGACCTTCGACTCCCGGGCGTTCGGCCGCGGCGGGCTCGGCGCCGTCCTCGGCTCGAAGAACCTCAAGGCGGTCACCTTCGAGGGCGGTTCGGCGCCGGAGATCGAAATCCCCGACCCGCCCGAGATGGAGATCCATCGGGAGGCCGCCACCTCGGACGACCTGATGCGGCGGCAGGGGACCACCGGCAACACGGAGTTCATCAACGAGAACTTCTCGCTGCCGACGCGCTACTTCTCGGAGTACGAGTTCGAGTCCGCGGCCGGCATCGGCGGGGACGCCGTCGAGGAGAAGAAGTACAAGAAGGGCGCCTGTTCCCAGTGTGCGTACGCCTGCAAGCTTCCGACCCGCGACGAGGAGACGGGCGTCGAGACGGAGGGACCGGAGTTCGAGACGGTCTACGCTTTCGGATCGAGCCAGGGCGTCGGCGACGTCGTCGACGTGATGCGGGCCAACGAGCTCTGTGACCGGTTCGGGCTGGACACCATCTCCGCCGGCGTCACGGTCGCGGCCTACCTCGCCAGCGAGGACGAGTTCGGGAACGCCGAGCTGGCCCGCGAGATGACCGAGAAGATCGCCTACCGCGAGGGGATCGGCGACGACCTCGCCGAGGGCGTCCACCGCGTCCACGAGCAGCTCGGCGTCGACGACTACACGGTCAAGGGGATGGAGTTCGCCGCCCACGACGGCCGCGTGCTCCACGGGCAGGGCCTCTCGTACGCGGTCGCGAACCGGGGCGCGGACCACATGTACGGCGGGCTGCTTTCCCCCGAGTACGCCGGAGAGATCGACCCCGAGGGGACGCTCGGCAAGGCCGAGCTCCTCGTCGAACACGAGAACCGCAACGCGATCCGTGACTCGGCGATCATCTGTGCCTTCTCCAGCAGCCACATCACCGACGAGCGCCTCGCCGCGCTGCTTGAGACCGACTACGAGGAGCTGCTCGCGGTCGGCGCGCGGACGATCGAGCGCGAGCGCCATTTCAACAATCGCCGCGGGATGGCCGCCGACGCCGATGACCTCCCCTACGAGATCCCGGACCTGGAGGCCGCGATCCAGGAGTACTACGAGGCGCGGGGGCTGCGCGAGGACGGGACGATCCCCGACGACCGGATCGAGCCGATCGCGGCCGACCTGGGCACCGGCGACGGGACCGCGGCCTCGCCGGCCGACGACTGATCGGGAGCGCCGGCCGGCCGGTGATCGATCGCCCCCGACGGTCGTCGCTTATAAATCGTGGCTGTGGAGACTACAGCGGGTTTAACGATTTATAGGCTCTAATCAGGCGTTTCGACCCCCGAGCAAGCCCGTCATCGATACTCCGAAATCGTTCGATGCGGGACGTAGTAGCTAACCTCATCGATCCACGTCGATAGCCACTCATCAGCAGTCGCTTCATCGATTTTCCCAGCATCGATTGCAGCCAACAGAACCCCAACCGACCCGACAACGGTCACGCCTTGGTCTTTCGCAAACGATCGGGCGTCTCCGTCGTCAGTTAGCAGTCGACCGTCGTGTGCGTCGGCGAGGGCGAACGCCTGTGCTTCCCCGGGATCGAGATGCCCACCAACAACGGCTTCTCTGTTTGCGACAGTATCCGAAATCGTCGCGACTGGGATTTCGTCATCAAGCGTATCGAGTGCTTCCTGGAGATATGGGTGGTTATCAACGCCGTGTTCGAGTTCCTCACCAACGACTGGTACCGTACAGATTCCGGAGAGGTCAGCAACTACCCACAGCTGATCGATGTACGCAAAATTCGAGAGGACAGTCGTGTTCAAGACGCTCGGGTTCGCTGGGAGATCGGCACCTGTCATTTAGTACGTGACTCTCCATCAGACGAGTCCTCATCATCGAATTCGAGTTCGCGTGCTGCCTCTACCTCGTAGGCTGCGTCATCTTCGTCAACGAGCCCGAGACGGAGTTCAACACCGTGCTCACGGAGGATATCACGCATCGTCCAGCGGTCGACAGCAGCGAGTCTCGCAGCATCACCGAGCGTGATCCGCTCGCGTTCGTAGAGGGCGACCGCAGCTGCAATACGTTCGTTCTCGTGGTCCTCGAAGTATTCACGCACGAACTCGCGCAACGCATCGCTCTTGCCCCCGAACACACCAGCCTCGACAGCACCCTCAATGAGGAGGTCGAGGTCATCCGGGTAGGAGCCGGTAATTCGTGCCATCGTTCCATCCGAGACTACGACTTCATACTATTTATGAACTACGCCAGACTGCCATATGCATTGAGAAGGCCGGTCGCAACTATTGTAGAAACCGACGCGGCCCTTCAGCACTCGGTCACGACACGTGGTCGAAGACGAGACAGTAACAGTGGTCGTAGCCGTAGCCGTAGCGCCCGGTTTCGGGACTCCACGTCCGGTCGTCGCCGGCCGCGTCGACCGCCCTGTTTCCAGCATTCATCCGGCCCCCATCGTCGCGGTCGACGTCATCCTCGACTCCACCGTCGTCGTCCTCGAATCCAAGGACGATCTCGGTCCGAAACCGGAGCCCGTCCGCGTCGTCGATCGCGTCCGCGAGGTCCCACGCGAGGGTGCTCACGCCCGGGCCGAACCGGACGTTTGAGACCTCCACGACCGCGACTGCCTCGGGCGCGAGCAGGCCGGCGACCGCCTCGAAGGCCGCGGTCGCGTCGGCGAGATAGGCATCGTAGGACCCGGCTGACTCGTAGCCTTCGAAGGGGTCGGTGTCCATCCAGTCGAGCATGAACGGCGGCGCGGTACAACAGAGGTCGAACGCGGGGAGATCGGCGCCATCACCGCGATCGGTTCCGACGTCGCTTATAAACTCATCCCGTTCGTCCCCGCCACCGCTTATAAACTCCGTCCGGGCGTCCGCCGCATCACTTATGAATGCCGACCGACCGTCGCGGGCGTCCCCGATCACGACGCGACGGGGATGCTCGATCCGCTCGCGCACGTACGCGACGCGGCGCGGATCGCGGTCGATGCCGTAGCCGTCCCTGTCCAGCCGGTCGGCGGCGGCGATCGTGGTGCCGAAGCCCGCGAAGGGGTCGATCACGGCGTCCCCGGGGTCGCTGAAGGTCTCGATGCACCACTCCGGAACCGCCGGGATCGACCGGACGTCGACGTCGCACCACTCCGGAAGCGACGCCGGGTCGGGTCGCTCGGCGGGAAGCGTCGTGAAGGTATCCACACGTCGGTACGGTTCCCGACTGCGTATAAGGTGATCCTTGCCGACGGGCTCGGTCCTCCGTGGCTGTTCGCTGACGATATCAGTTACGAATACGTCAATACATCTAATACACTGGAGACAAAGGATACGTATGCCCATCGACATCGAGACGTTCGAATCATCCGCTGAGGACCGGCTCCGGAAGCGCGAGGAGACGAACGCCGACCGAGTACTGCGGTTCCTCGCCACACATTCCGACCAAGCGTTCACGCAGAGCGAGATCCGCGACGCGACCGACGTGAAGGCCGGAAGCATCAGCGTCGTTCTCTCACGCCTCGAGGACCGTGGACTCGTCCGCCACAAAGGGAACTACTGGGCGCTTGGCGACGCCGACGAGGTGGCAGCCTACACGGGGCTGGCAGAAAGTACACGGAGCGCAAACGACCGGTTCGGCGAGGAGGATCCGAACGAGTGGTTGGAACACGCCGTCGACGACGAGGATTCCGAATGAGCTATCAGCGCGGTGACGTCGTTTGGGGCCCCGATCCGTTCAAAACGGGTGAAAATCCGCGGCCGTGGCTGATCCTCAACAACGGTCGCCACCCGTTCGATGGCGAGGAGTATATGACGATCACGCTGACGACGACGCCCCACGACGAGGGGATCCCCCTTGATGACGACGATTGGGTCGAAGGCGGAATGCCTCGGCAAAGCTATGCCTCACCGTGGACGGTGGCCTCGCCCAAACACGCCGCGATCGTTCGCCGACAGGGCCGACTCGAGGAGTCGTTCGTCCAAACCGTGGTCGACGCACCCGGAAGCTATCTCGAGCCACCGGACGACGACTGACGGGCCCGACACGCACGGTTCGGTTCGGACTCTCGGCCGTGATCGCTCGTTCGGCGGCCGATCAGTCGTCGTTCGGCGTTCGCACGCGGTTCTCGAGGTCCTCGCCGGTCTCGAGGGCCGCGACGTTGCGGGCCAGGATGTCGGCGAGCCGGTCCCAGTGTTTCGGGGTGTGGCCGCCCGTATGGGGCGTGATGAGGCAGTTCTCCAGGTCCCAGAGGACGTGCTCGGGCGGGAGCGGCTCCGGGTCGGTGACGTCGAGGGCGGCACCGCGGATCCCGCTCGACTGCAGCGCCGCAACGAGCGCGTCGGTGTCGACGATCCCGCCGCGGGCGGCGTTGACGACGACCGCGTTCGGCGGCAGCGTGGCGAGTTCCTCCGGGCCGACCAGCCCGCGCGTGAGGTCGTTGAGCGGGCAGGCGATCACGACGTAGTCGCTCCGGGAGAACGCGTCGTGGATCGCCTCCTCCTCGAAGCCGACGACCTCGTCGGTCGGGCCGCCCTTCGACGGCGTGTAGCGGACGCCGATCGTCTCGACCTCGAAGCCCTGCAGGCGCTGGACGACCGCCTGGCCGATCGAGCCCAGCCCGACGATCGTCACCGTGCTGTCGGTGAACTCGTGGGACTGGAAGTGGCGCCACTCGCCGTTCGACTTCCGGCGCCACCCCTCGTGAAGGCGGCGGGCGAACACGAGCATGTTGGCGATCGCCTGTTCGGCGATGCCGGGCGCGTGGATCCCGCCGGCGTTGGTCACTGCCACGCCGTGCTCGCCGAGCGCGGCCATCGGGACGTGGTCCGTCCCGGCGAAGGTGCACGCGAACAGCTCCAGCCGGTCCGCCCGGTCGAGCAGGTCCTCGTCGATCGAGATCCCCGTCACGACGCGGGCGTCGGTGATCAGGTTCCGCTCCTCCGCCGGGGTCCGCGCGAGCGCGACCGTGCGGTCGGGCAGGCGCTCACGGATCGCCTCGGCGTACGATTCCATCGACAGTCCCTCTGTCCCCTCGCGGAGGACGACGACGTCCGGTTGCTCGGTCATGGTGATGGGTCGGGTACGGATCGATCCCGCGGGGGACGACTTATCCTTTTATGTATCCTTCGTCAACGGGAACTGTGTATTCTTAAGTTCGTCCGCGTGGTAGGGGGACCCATGTCCACCCAAGCCACCGAGCGACTCGTCTCGTTGCGCCGGGGGTTCCACCGGCACCCGGAACCGGCCTGGCGGGAGTTCTACACGACCCACCGGCTCGTCGAGGAGCTCCGCGACGTCGGCGTCGACGAGCTCGCGATCGGTCGCGAGGCATACGACCCCAGCGACCGGATGGCGGTCCCCGATGAGGAATCGATCGCGGACTGGGCCGACCGCGCACGTGATCGCGGCGCCGACGAGGAGATCCTCGAGAAGACCGGCGGCGGCGTCACCGGCTGCGTCGCGGTGCTAGAGTGCGGCGACGGCCCCGCGGTCGGCCTGCGGGTCGACATCGACGGCCTGTTCATCGACGAGTCCGACGAGCCGGGTCACGTGCCCGCCGACGAGGGGTTCCGCTCGGAGATCGACGGGACGATGCACGCCTGCGGACACGACGCGCACATGACCTGGGGGCTCGCCGCCATCGAGGCGATCAAGGCGAGCGACTTCGCCGGCCGGCTCGTCGTCTTCTTCCAGCCCGCCGAGGAGGCCGGCGGCGGCGGGCACCCGATGGCCGAGAGCAGCTACATCGAGGACCTCGAGTACCTCTTCGCGGTCCACGTCGGCCTGGACCATCCGACCGGGCGCGTCGTGGCGGGCATCGAGCGCCCGCTGGCGATGTGCCACGTCGACGCGACGATCGAGGGGACCTCGACCCACGCCGGCAAGACGCCAAACGAGGGCGACAACGCGATGCAGGCGCTCGGGACCGCGATCCAGAACGCCTACGCGATCCCCAGACACGCCGACGGGATGACCCGCGTCAACGTCGGACGGGCGGAGTCGGGAACGGCGAGCAACGTCATCGCCGACCACGCACACCTCGAGGCCGAGGCGCGCGGGGAGACGACCGAGCTGATGGAGTACATGAAGGGCCGCCTGAAGCGGACCCTCCGCAGCGCCGCCTCGATGCACGGCTGCACGGTCGATATCGACGTGATAAGCGAGTCGCCGCGGGCCGACAGCGACCCCGAGCTGGTCGACCACGTCGCGGGCGTGGCCCGCGGGATCGACGGCGTGACCGAGGTCGTGCCGACCGCCGACTTCGGCGCGAGCGAGGACGCGACGTTCCTGATGAAGCGGGTCCAGGAGCACGGAGGGCTCGCGTCCTACCTGATCGTCGGGACCGACCACCCGACCGGCCACCACACGCCGACCTTCGACGTCGACGAGCGGAGCCTCCGGATCGGGACCGACGTGCTGACGGCGGCGATCTGCAGGGTCGAGGACGCGTTCGCTGGCCGAGGTCGATCGCCGACCGAACCGGCGACCGACCGATGACCGGGACGAACGACTCCGGGGCGAGGACGAACGACTCCGGGGCGAGGACGAACGACTCCGGGGCGAGGACGGACGACCTCGAGGTGAGGGATGATGACACGGAGACGGGTGCGGACCGCTCCGCCGCGGACGTTCTCGTCCCCGAGGACGTCCGTGACGCACACGACCGGATCGCCGACGTCGTCCACCGGACGCCGCTCGACGGGTCGACCACGCTCGCCGAGGCCAGCGGCGCGGCGGCGGTCGGACTCAAGCTGGAGAACACCCAGCGGACCGGATCGTTCAAGATCCGCGGCGCGTACAACGCGATGGCCCAGCTCTCGCCGGCCGAGCGCGAGGCGGGCGTCATCGCCGCCAGCGCGGGCAATCACGCGCAGGGCGTCGCGCTCGCGGGCGAGTTGCTGGGGATCGACGCGGAGATCGTCGTTCCCGAGGTGACGCCCGCCTCCAAGATCGAGGCGACGCGCGGGTACGGCGCGACGGTGATCGTCGAGGGCGACATCTACGAGCGCTCCTACGAACACGCCCTCGAGCGCGCCGAGGAGACGGGTCGGACCTTCGTCCACCCCTTCGACGACGCCGCGATCATGGCCGGCCAGGGGACGGTCGGCCTCGAGATCGCCGAGCAGATGCCCGACGTCGACACGGTCCTCGTCTCGATCGGCGGCGGCGGGCTGATCTCCGGGATCGCGACCGCGCTGCCGGCCGCACTCGACGACGACGTCCGCGTGGTCGGCGTCCAGCCGGAGGGGGCGCTCCACGCCAAGCCCTCCCTCGAGCGCGATGCGATCCACGAACTGCCGGACGTCGACACGGTCGCGGAGGGGATCGCCGACACCCGGCTTCTCGAGCGAACGTGGACCGTGCTCCGGGAACGCGTCGACGACGTGGTCGCCGTGTCCGACCGCGAGCTCGCCGTCGCCGTCACCCTGTTGGCCGAACGCGCCAAGACGGTCGCGGAGGCCGCCGGCGCCGCCCCGGTCGCCGCGCTGCGATCCGACGCCCTCGACGTGACCGACGAGCACGTCGCTACGGTGGTCTCCGGCGGGAACGTCAACCTCACCGAACACGCCGAACTGACGCGAACCGGCCTGATCGAGCTGGGCCGCTACGCCGAGGCGCGCCTCCACGTCGACGGTTGGCCGACCGCGATCGCCGACGTCGCCGAGACGATCGCGTCCCACGGCGCCGAGCTGGACGGCCTCGAACGCGACGACCGGAGCGCGGTCGACCACCCCAATCGCGTTCCCGTGACGGTCGGGATCGAGGGCAGCGGCCCCGAGCATCTGCGGGAGGTCCTCGACGCGCTCGCGTCGCTGGAGGCGGTCGAGGTGGCCGACGAATCGCTCGTGGACCGCGATCCGGACGTCGAGCGTCGGTAGCCCGAACGGGGTCCGGACCGCGGTTCGAGGCTTCGGCTCGTGCGTGCCACCGCCCGACCGGTCAGAGGGCCGGCGACGACCGGGATGGACGACGCGTCTCCCGATTCACCCGCGATGATCCGGCTTAATTCGGGATAAAGATCCCTGCAATCGCCTGAATTCGGGTTCACGTTTTTACCCCCTTATCTGGGTGGCCGTCCGAGCGGCGGATGCAATGAACGCGAAACGACCCATCACGATCGCGATCGCGGCGATGTTCCTGATCGGCGGCGTGGCGGCGGTCGGTGCCGCCAGTCCGGCCGACGCGGCGGATCAACACGCGACCAACGCATCGAACGGGACGACACCTGAGGCTACCACGCCGAACGAGACGGCGCACGATGGCGAGAACGAGACGGCACACGACGGTGAGAACGTGAGCGACGAACGCGCGGGGAACGCCGACGAACGCGCGGGGAACGCCGACGAACGCGCTGATACCGCGGATGGCGTCGGACCGAACGCCGGCCTGCCCGAACAGGTCCCCGACCGAGTGGGCGAGATCCACGACACCATCGATTCGTTCCGAAACGGCTCGATCGACGGGCTCGGAGACTCGTTGAGTGACCTGCTGTCGGGCGAGGATGCGGCCGACGGGAACGCTGACGACGCCACCGAGACCGACGGTAGTGACGCCACCGAAACCGACGGTAGTGACGCCACCGAAACCGACGATGAAAACGGCGCCGAGGAAACGGCATAGCGCTTGAGACTTCAATCCGGATAACCACAGGAAATACTATGAGTGATCTACCAATGGACAGACGGACGTATCTCACGGGCGCGGCGACGGCTGGAACGATCGGCTTCGCGGGCTGTCTCGGCGGCGGCGGCGAAACCGGGACGCTCGCGGCGCAGGTCACTGACCAGCCGGGCGACATCGCGGACTTCGAATCGTGCGTCGTCACCATCGTCGGGATGTGGCTCGGGACCGGCGATGCCGGAACCGAAAACCCCGAAACCGAAGATTCCGGAACCGAAGACGCCGAAACCGAAGCCGATGCGGACGACGCGGACGAGGAGTCCGGCCGCGAGTACTACGAGTACGACGAGCCGCAGGAGGCGGACCTCGTCGACCTGCAGGGCGACAGCACGCAGCTGGTCGACGAGCGCGAGATCGACGTCGCCACCTACGAGTACCTCCAGCTGGACACCGACGGCGTCGACGCGACCCTCGATGGGGGGGACTCCGCGACCGTCGAGGTTCCGGGCGAGGCGCCGCTGACGTTCAACCGGGAGTTCGAGATCCGAGCGGACGCCCGCACGGTCTTCACCGCCGACTTCACCCCGGTTCGGCGTGGACGAACCGGCAAGTACCTCCTGCAACCCGTTCCCGACGGGATCACCGTCGAGTACGAGGACGAGTAACGCCCGGAGCGTGAGCCTCGAATGAACTGGAAACACGGTCTGACCGTCGGAATCGTCGTGCTCGCTCTCGCCGTCGCAGTCGGAGCGGCGGTGTATACCGGCGTCGGGCCCGCCCCCGGAAGCGATTCGGGCGAGCCCATCGAGGAGTTTCCCACGGAGGAGCCGTCCACGGAACAGCCGGAAGACGACGACGCGTCGACCACGACGTCGACACCCGACACGGAGCCGTTCTCGTTCACGATCGACGAGACCGAGGAGTGCGGGACGACCTGTCGGGACGTCACCGCGACGCTGTACAACGAGCAGGACGAGACCGCGACCGGAACCACCACGTACATCCGGATCTTCGCGGGCGAGGACAACGTCGACACGGACGACGTCGTCTGGGAGGGGACCGTGGACGTCGGCACGCTCGAGGCCGGCGCGTCCCACACGACGACCGAGCGCGTCGAACTCTCGCTGCAGGAGGCACGAAAGGTCGACCGGAACGACGGCTGGATCACCATTCAAACGACCGTCGAATCGGACGACACGACGGTGACGTTCCGGAACAGCGAACGGGTGGCCTGAAGGACCACCGGGCCGGTGGCTCGGGAGTCGTCCCGCAGCCCTGAACGGCCACCGTTTTTATAAACCGGAGCGGCTGATCGCTTGACGCTTTATAAACCGCGAGCGATCGCGGACGGACGATTCCCTACGCCGTCGCCGCGGCCGTGTCCGCGGCCTCGACCGCCTCGAGGAAGATGGAGGTGCCGAGCTCGATCTCGCGTTCGGTCGCGTCCAGCGGGGGGAGCAGCCGGATCGTCTTCTTCCCGCAGCCGAGCGTGAGCAGGCCGCGCTCGAGCGCCTCGGCGACCACGGCATCGCGGCGGTCCGCGGTGTCGAACTCCACGGCGAGCATCAGGCCCTTGCCGCGAACGTCCACGACGGAGTCGGGCGCGTCGTCGCCGAGCAGCTCCCGTGCCTGCCGGCCGCGGTCGGTCGCGTTCGCGAGCAGGTCGTGTTCCGCGATCGCCTCGAGGGTGAACGAGCCCATCATCGAGGCGAGCACGTCGCCGCCGCCGAACGTGGAGCCGAGGCGGTTCTTCTCGCTCGGGAAGACGTCCGACCGGGAGATCGTCGCGCCCACGCGCAGCGCCTTCGCGCTCGCGATGACGTCGGGCTCGACGGGGTAGTGGTCGACCGCCCACATCTCGCCGGTCCGGCCGATCCCCGACTGGATCTCGTCGACCACCAGCGGGATGTCGTACTCGTCGCTGACCGCGCCGACCTCGGCCATGAACTCCTCGCTGGGGAATCGGTAGCCGCCGACGCCCTGGATCGGCTCGAGGATCAGGAACGCGATCTCGGCGGGGTCGACGTGGCCGCCCTCCGGCGCGAGCGCGTTCCGGAGCTGTGACCCCGCGCCGCCGTCGGTGAAGAACCCGCACTCGCAGGTCGCCGACGAACAGCCGCGGTCGTCGCAGAACGGGACCGTTCGGATGCCGGCGATCTCCGGGTAGTGGCGGGTGTAGACCTCCTTCGACCGGGTGACCGAGAGCGTGCCGAGCGTCCGCCCGTGGAAGCTGCCGGAGAACGCGTAGCCGTATTTGGCGGCCGGCGTGGCGTCGTGGGTGATCTTCATCGCGTTCTCGACCGCCTCCGCCCCGGAGTTCGAGAGGAAGACCGTGTCCATCCCGTAGTGGCTCGAGACGTCCGTCAGTTGCTCCATCAGGTGGCTCGATCCGGGAAACGGCGCGTCCTCGGGGTCCGGCCCCGATCCGAAGTACATGTCCTGGCCGGCGATCTTCATCGGCTCGACGAGGTCGAACTCTCGGAGCTTTCCGAGGACCTTCTCGTTGTTGTATCCCAGGGGCGCCGCCCCGATGTGACAGGTGAAATCCAGCAGGACGTTTCCGTCGACGTCGGTCACGAACGGCCCGTCGGCCTCCGCGGTGACGTCCCAGACGAACTCGTGGGAGTACTCGCTGGGCGCCGCGTGCTCCCCGTGGAAGCTCACCCAGCGCTCGGCGTTCGGCCCCGGCAGTGCGTCCGCGTCGGGCTCGGCGGTATCCCTATCCATACACAAATAGTGTATACCGCATACATTAAATGTTAGTATCGGGCGGGGATCTTCGAACCGGAACCCATCGATCCGCGACCGCCCAGGAGGGGCGATCACCGGCGGGCGGTCAGTCGCCGGTCAGTCGCCGGTCAGTCGTCGTCACTCAGCTCGGCCGCCGACGGTTCGTTCTTGGGACCGGCTCCGAACAGCCAGGAGTCCTCCTGCAACAGCACTCGGCTGCCGTCGGAGACGAACTCCCGGATGAGGCCGATCATCGTGAACAGGCAGACGAACGCGAACGGCGTGCCGGTGATGATCGCCGCGGACTGCAGGGCGTTGACGCCGCCGAGCGTCATCAGGATCGCGGCCATCATTCCGAGGAGGACGCCCCAGAAGACCCGGTTGATGTTCGAGGGTTCGGCCTTGCCGCCGGTCGTCATCATCGAGACGGCCAGCGTCGAGGAGTCGGCGGAGGTGATGAAGAAGGTGGTCACCAGTATCATGAACGCGAGGATGAAGACCGTTCCCAACGGGAACGTCTCGAAGAGAATGAACCCGGAGACCTCCGCGCCGGCCTCGCCCGCGATGACCGCGCCGAAGTCGGCGATCCCGTTGTGGTGGCTCCAGACGGCGGTGCCGCCGACGAAGATGAACCACGGGATGGAGGCCGCCGAGGTCGCGGCGATCCCGGTGAAGGCCACTTCACGGACGGTTCGACCCTTCGAGATCCGTGCGATGAACAGACCGGCGAACGGGGACCACGAGAGCGCCCACGCCCAGTAGAAGACGGTCCAGGAGTTCATCCACGTGGTCCCCCCGTCGACCCCCGCACCGGTGAACAGGCTCATCGCGACGAAGTCGTTGAACATCCCGCCGAGCGCCTGCGTCCCGACCAACACGAGGAACGCCGTCGGCCCCACGATCAGGGTCGCGACCATCAGGATCACGAACAGGATCATGTTGAAGTTCGAGAGCCGCCGGATGCCCCGGTCGACCCCGAGCACCATCGAGATCGTAAACGCGAGCGTCATGGCGGTCACCACGAGGATGATCCCGGTCGTGCCCAGGTCGATCCCCCACTGGTACTGGAGTCCCTCGATGAATTGGCTGCCGATGAACCCCAGCGACGTCGCCACGCCGCCGATCGTCGCGAACACCGCCATCACGTCGACGACCTTCGCGATCGGGCCATCGAGGTTTTTACGGCCCAAAAGCGGCGTCAGCGCCGAGGAGACCCGCAGCGGGACGTCCTCGTAGTTGTACGCGTAGTAGCCGATCCCGATCCCCATGATCGTAAACACGGCCAGCTGCGGGACGGCCCAGTGGAACAACGTCTGCTGGATGGCGATCGTCATCGCCTCCGCGGTCCCGCCCTCCACGTCGAACAGCGGCGAGGGATTCGCGTAGTAGAACAGGGCCTCGGTCGGTCCCCAGAAGACGACGCCGGCGGCGAAGCCGGCCGAATACAGCATCGCGAAAAAGGAGAAGAAGCTGTACTCGGGCGATTCGTCGCCGAACCGGAGCCGCCCCCACGGCCCGAGGATCAGGTACACGAGGAAGGTGACGACGAGGAAGACGATGACCAGCAGCGCCCAGTTGAGGTACGAGTACATCACCGTTTCCCCGGCCGCGATCCCCCGTTGTACGAGCCCCGGATCGAGGAAGTACAACAGGATCAGCCCGATCGTCAGCCCCGCTCCGAACAGGAACACGACCGGGTCCAACTCCTCGCGGAACCGGCCGATCGCGCCGTCGGGCTCGCCGGCCCCGTCGACGTCGCTCATCGTCGACCACCTCCGGACTCGAACCCTTCGGCCCGTTCAGTCCCGCGAGACGGCGGTTCGATGCACCGTGTTCGTCCCCATTCATCCATCGTGTCGAGTGATGGCATACCCAACAGATCGTATGTTT
This sequence comes from Halopenitus persicus, assembly GCF_002355635.1. Lineage (GTDB taxonomy): Archaea > Halobacteriota > Halobacteria > Halobacteriales > Haloferacaceae > Halopenitus > Halopenitus persicus_A. The sequence goes on from NZ_AP017558.1 coordinate 442,311, forward strand.
ATGACATAAACGTTTCCCTATATCTGTTAGTGGTATCTACGAATTGTGTAGATACTCCGCGAAGGGGAACCGATTCACGAGCGAAACCACGGAAAAACGGCACGACAACCGGATCGAAATCGGGTCCGGCCGGACTCGGGCTCGACCGACCGGATCCGCACTCCGATCGGCGACCCGACGGCCCGGCGGTATCAGGGACGGTTCGTCAGTTCCTCGACGGCGCGCTCGCGCTCGGCCTCGCTCTCGTTGACCTTCCGCACGAACTCGCCGACGTTGTCCTTGATGGTCTCGCGCGTCTCGCTCGGCGAGAACTCCTCGGACATCGAGAGCAGCCGGACGAACGCCCGGAGCTCCTCGTCGGTGAGCTGGGCGAACTCGTCGTTTTCTATCTTCTCGACCACCTCGTCGACGTCGATCTGCCCGACCGGGTCGACGTTGAACTCGACGTTGACCATCCGGTAATCCGAGCCGGCGAGCCGCTGTTCGGCCGTGCCGACGCCCTCGGCGAGCATCTCCTTGAACGGCGTGTGATAGCCCATCGACCCGAGATGGAGGAACGCGAGCATGTCGATGATCCCCTGGGTGAACGCCTCTCGGTCCTCGTCTTTGGGATCGAAGACCGTCTCCCGGTCGCGCTGTTCGAGGTGTTCAAAGAGGATCGAGAAGTCGATGACCGCGTTGCGAACCCGCCGGCGAATGCGGTTTCGCTTCTGTTTCTTCGAGTGCTCGGTGTAGTCGGTCTTGCGACCCAGAAGGAAATCGCGGTCCGACGGGGTCAGGATGCCGCGGGGACGGTCGGCGTCCGCAGCCGTCTCCAGCGACTTCGGTACGTCCTCACTCATACTCGGAGTACGGGGAGGGCGCGAATTAATCCTTGGGGTGCCCGTCCCGCGACGGGACCGACGAGCACGTCCGCGGCCGAGCTGTCGAGGGTGACGAGCCTCGAACCTCCCGTTTCAGGGGCGACGACGAGCGATCTCGCCGATCGTCTCCGCGATCACTTCGACGCCGACGTCGAGGCTCCGCTCGTCGATATCGAAGGTCGGCGTGTGGTGGTCGGTCGGGTGGTCCGTCCCGACGAGCAGATAGGACGCGAGCCCACCGTTCTCCTGGACCCGCTCCATCAGATAGGCCACGTCCTCGCTCCAGCCGAACTCCTGTTCGGGCACGACCGTGTCGACGGTCGTGATCCCGCGCGCGACCGAGCCGATCAGCTCCCGCAGCTCCGGGTCGCTGTCGGCCCGCGGCGACTCGCTGATGACCCGCAGCGTCACGTCGCAGTCGTGCATCTCCGCGGCGGCGTAGAGGACGCGCTCGAGCTCGGTTCGCGCGTACTCCATCAGGGCCGTGGTCTCGCCGCGGACCTCGCCGTCGATGGTGATCTCCTCGGCGATGACGTTGCTCGCCGTCCCGCCCTCGATCCGGCCGACGTTCACCCGCGTCATCCCGTCGCTGTGCCGCGGGATCGCGTACGCGTTCTGGATCGCGGTCGCGACCGCCTGCATCGCGTTCGCGCCGGCGTTCGGCGCGGTGCCGGCGTGGGCGCTGGCCCCCTCGAAGGTCGCGGTGAGGTGGGCCATCGCCAGGGGCTTTCGTATCCCGGAGACGACCGTTCCCGTCGGGTTTCCCAGGCCGACGTGCATCGCGAGCAGGTAGTCGACGTCGTCGACGTAGCCGCCCTCGACGAGGGGCTTTCCGCCGCCGGAGATCTCCTCGGCCGGCTGGAAGAACAGCTTGAACGTCCCCGAGAAGTCGCCGTGTTTGACCGCCTCGAGCACCCCGAGGGCGATCGTCGGGTGCGCGTCGTGTCCGCAGGCGTGCATGAATCCCTCGTGTTCCGACCGGAATCCCTCGTCGGCGGGCACGTGACCCGGCTCGTCGGCCTCGGTCATCGAGACGGCGTCGAGGTCGACCCGGAGGCCGACCGTCGGGCCGGGGCCGCACTCAAGCACCGCGACGCAGCCGGTGTGGCCGTCCGCGGTCCGCTCGAGCACGTCCTCGCGGACGTCCGCCTCGCGGGCTCGTTCCAGCCACGCGTCGAGCTCGTCCTGCTCGGGCACCGCCATTCGTGCGTCGCTCGCCAGCGCCTCGCGGCCGACCGCGAGCTCGTCGACGCCGATCCGTTCGGCTTCCTCGACGACCCGCTCGGTCGTCACGAACTCCCGCCACCCCGGTTCTGGGTGGCGATGGAACGCCCGACGGATCTCCGACAGGCGGTTGCGTACGTCGTGGGACATCGATCTGCCGTCGATTGTCGACGGAGGTACTTAACCGTGCCCGGTGGGGCAAGGAAGGGTGACGCATAGCGAGCGGAAGCCCACCCCGTTAGGGGTGGGAGGACGTCAAGTCCGTGGGCGAGAACGTGGCCGCCTCAGCCGAGGGACGCGATCGCGTCCATCTCGACGTCGACGTCGTCCGGCAGCCGGGAGACCTCGACGCAGACCCGGGCCGGCGGGTCGCCCTCGAAGGCGGCACCGTAGGCCTCGTTGACCGCCTGGTAGTCGTCGAGGTCGGTCAGGTAAACGGTCACCTTCACGACGTCTGCGAGCCCCTCGCCGCCGGCGGCGCTGACGACGGCGTCGACGTTCGCGAGGACCTGCTCGGTCCGGTCGGCGACGTCGCCGTCGACCGGCTCGCCGGTCTCGGGATCCGCGGGCCCGTAGCCGGAGACGTAGAGCCGGTCGCCGTCGCGGACGCCCTGCGAGTACGGGTTATCGTTGCGCGGTGCCTCGTCGGTGATCACGCGATCGGTGTCTGACATTGGTGACGTTGGGATGTGGTGTCGTGGCGGTCTGTGGTGTCGCTAGTCGGTCTGTGGTGTCGCTAGTCGGTCTGTCGATCGATGGCGTCGGCGATGATCGTCATCGCCGTGTCGGCCAGTTCCTCGGTCAACACCAGCGGCGGGATGACGCGCAGGACGTTGCCGTGTCGGCCGGCCTTCCAGATCAGGACGCCGTGTTCGAAGCAGTCGGTCTGGATCGCGTCGACCGTCTCGTCGTCCGGCTGGCCGTTCTCGTCGGTGAACTCGACGCCGATGAACAGGCCCTTGCCGCGGATCTCGGCGATCGCGTCGTTCGAGTCGGCGATCTCGGCAAAGCGGCCGCGGATCTCCGCACCCAGATCGCGGGCGTGTGCCAGCAGGTTATGGTCCTGAATGTACTCGATCGCGCGGACGCCCGCCCGCATCGCCACCACGTGGCCGCGGTACGTGCCCGCGTGGTCGCCCGACCCCCACGTGTCCAGGTCCTCGTGGTACATCAACCCCGACAGCGGGAAGCCCACCCCGCCCAGCGCTTTCGCGGTCGTCATCGCGTCCGGCGTCACGTCGTACCACTCGCTCGCCCACCACTCGCCCGTCCGGCCGAGCCCGGACTGGATCTCGTCGAACACCAAGGGCACGTCGTTGTCCGTCGCCAGATCCCGCAGCCCTTGTAAAAAGCCCTCCGGCGGCGCGACGATCCCGCCCTCGCCCTGGATCGGCTCGACGATGATCCCCGCCGGATTCGCCAGCCCGCCATAGGGGTCCTCGAGGATCGCTTTGACCTCCTCGAGGGAGTGCTCGACCGCCTCCTGGGGCGGCTTCTCCTGATGAAGCGGGTTCGGATACGGCGCGTGCACCACGTCCGCCAGCAACGGCGTGTAGTGGTCCTTGAGCTTTTTATTGCCCGTGACGCTCATCGCCCCCGAAGACGTGCCGTGATAGGCCCCGCGGAACGCGATCAGTCCGTCCCCGCCCGAGTTGTACTTCGCCAGCTTGATCGCCGCCTCGTTGGCGTCAGTCCCGGTCGGACCGCCGAAGACGAAGCGGTTCTGGTCCTTGAGTCCGGGCGGCGCGATCTCGTTGAGCCGCTCGATCAGATCGAGGCGAGCCTCGGTCGGGAAGTCGATGGTGTGAACGAGCTTGTCGGCCTGCTCGTGGACGGCCTCGAGCACGTAGGGATTCGAATGGCCGACGTTCAACACGCCGATGCCGCCGAATAGATCGATGTAGGTGTTGCCGTCGGGGTCGCGAACGGTGGCGCCCTTCCCCTCCTCGAAGGCGACGGGAATGTCCTCGGGATACGCGACCGCGCTGGAATCGATCTCGCGCTGTTTCTCGAGCAGCTCCCGCGAGCGTGGCCCGGGGACGTCCCCGACTGACGGTGCGTCGTCGAAATGTAACTCCGCTATCGGTGGTCCGGCCATGGATGCGGTAACGAACGACTTCAATAAATATCTGTCTACGGTTTTCAGGACTAACGTACACAGTTTCTGAAAACAGGTTCGGGAGCAACGTCGATTTCCATGATGAACGTCGGTTTATAAGTATAGCGGCCGGATCGGTCGATATGGCGCTTCCCACCCCCGCCTTTCTCTGTAGCTTCAAGACGTATCCGGGGACCGCCGGTCGTGACGGTCTCGAACTCGCGCGGTCGCTCTCGCGTGCCGCGAGCCGCGCGGCGGAACGAACGGAATCGTCCCCGATCCGACTCGCCGTCGCTCCGCAGACGCCCGACGTCCGCCTCCTCTCGGGGGAGACCGACCTCCCGGTGATCGCGCAGGCAGCCGACGCCGCGGAGCCGGGCGAAGGGACCGGCGACGTGCTCGTCGGGACGCTGGCCGATGCCGGGGCCGACGCCGTCTTCGTGAACCACCCGGAACGCGAGCAGTCGCTGGCCGCGACGCGGACGCTGATCGATCGGTGTTCGGACGCCGGGATGGACGCGATCGTCTGCGTGCGACGCGTCGAGGAGGGGATCGCGGGCGTGGAACTGGGCGCCGACTGGCTCCTGTTCGAGAAGCCCGCGGACGTCGCCTCCGGGGACCCGCTCGTGCGGCGTCACCCGGCCCGCGTCCGAACGTTCGTCGATCGGGTTCGATCGGCGGCCGAGGCACACGAACGGGACGTCGCGATCGCGGTCGGTGGCGGGATATCGCGGCCCGCGGACGTGGCCGACGCCTTCGGTCTCGGCGTCGACGCGGTCGGCGCGGCCTCGAGCGTCGTCACCGCCGCGGATCCGGCTGCCCGACTCGAAACGCTGTTGTCAGGAGCGTAATCGCGACGTTGTTCGTGCGGCGACCGACCAACTAGGACTCGACCGCTGCAGCCGCGTCGTCGTCATTCACGGGAGCCGCGGACGTGTACAGGCCGGCAAGCCCCAGCAGCACGAAGATCGCGCCCTCGATCCGTGCGGCGGTGTACACCCACTCCCGGGTCTCGAACTCGTCGGGCGTTCGATACGCCAACCGCGTCGCGACGGCGACGACGGGGCGAGGACACAGGAGTTCCACGAGGCCGAACAGTCCGATCAGGAGTTCGATGTGACGGCGCATACGTCACGATACGCGGGCGGCGGACAAAAAGCGCGCGGGTGCGCCTCCGGTCCCGCCGTTTACTGCACCCGGTCCCTCCGTTTACTGCACCCGGTCGGCCTGGTTCCCGGCCACGGATCCAGGCTACGGATCCAGGCTACGGATCCAGGCTACGGATCCAGGTCACCCGGATACCGGAAGAAATCACCGCCTCGGGTCGGTCGTCACGCACCCGCCGTACACCGAGGGCGTGAGCCGGACCACGTCGCCGTCCCGCAGCGGCGTCTCCGGTCCCTCGAGGTGTCGGATGTTCTTCCTGTTTCGGGTGACGGCAACCTCTCCGACCAGCGATCCGTCGGCGATCAGCCGCCCTCCAAGCGACGGATAGCGGTTCTCCAGTTCCGCAAGGAGGTCGCCGTACGTCGCCGCGCCGGTCTCGATCTCGACCGACCGCTCGCCGACGTCCTCCCGGAACGGCCCGAAGAATCGACATTCGACCTGCACGCGGACGAGTACGGCCGTCCCCGGCTTTTACCCGTCGATCGGCGGGACGCGAACGCGTCCACGGTACCGACAGGTATTGCCGACGGGATCGAGCGGAGACAGGAATCGCCATAATCATCCTGCATAAAGTGATGGAGTTTATATTAGCATCCGTTATGGACACGGAGTTCGCCTACTGGGTGCCGAACGTCAGCGGAGGCCTCGTGGTCTCCGATTGGGAGATGGACACGGACTGGACCTACGAGTACAACCTCGAGCTTGCCCGCACCGCCGAGGAGGTCGGGTTCGAGTACGCGCTCGCGCAGGCGCGGTTCTTCGGAAGCTACGGCGCGGACCGACAGCTGGAGGCGCTCTCGGTCGCCAACGCGCTGGCCGCACAGACCGAGGAGCTGCACGTCATCGGCGCGGTCCATCCCGGCCTCTGGGAGCCCGGGCCGCTCGCGAACTTCATCTCGACGGCCGACCGGATCAGCAACGGCCGGTTCTCGATCAACGTGGTCAGCGGTTGGTTTAAAGGGGAGTTCACCGGCTTCGGGCAGCCGTGGCTCGAACACGACGAGCGCTACGCGCGCTCCGAGGAGTTCATCGAGGTGCTCAAGCGGCTCTGGACCGAGGAGTACGCCACCTATGACGGGCGCTTTTATACGATCGGGAAGGACATCAACGGCTTCGAGGGCGCGCCGATGCAGCCGAAGCCGGTCCAGGAGCCGTACCCGCAGGTCTTCCAGGGCGGGAACTCGAAGGCCGCACGGAAGATGGCGGCGCGGCAGGCCGACGTGCTGTTCATCAACGGCGGCAGCCTCGAGACGATCCGCGGGATCATCGAGGACGTCGAGTCCTACGCCGAGGAGTTCGGCACCGAGCCGCCGCGGTTCGCCGCGAACGGCTTCGTCATCCAGCGCGACACCGAGGCCGAGGCCAAGGAGACGCTGGAGGGCATCATCGAGAACGCCACCGACGAGGCCGTCGAGGCGTTCCGCGAGCAGGTCAAACAGGCCGGCCAGTCCTCCGCCGAGGGCGAGGGGATGTGGGACGACTCCGACTTCGAGGACCTGGTCCAGTACAACGACGGGTTCAAGACCGGCCTCATCGGCACGAACGAACAGATCGTCGAGCGGATCCGCAAGCTCGACGCGATCGGCATCGACATCGTGCTCGCCGGGTTCCTCCACTACGACACCGAACTCGAGCAGTTCGGCGAGGAGATCATTCCGGCCGTCCGGGAGGCGGACCCCCTCGAAGTCGACGACGTCGAGGACGTGATCGACGAGGACGTCGAATCGATCGGCGGGGCGGAGGTCGCCCGATAGATGGCGGCGGACCGAACCGTGCTGGGGATCGTCGGCAGCGTGTCGGACCCCTCAAAGACGGCCACCGCGGTCGATCGAGCGCTCGAGGCGGCTGCGGAGCGGGACGGCGTCACCGCCGAGACGCTCCGGCTGTCCGACCACGATCTCGTCACCGCCGACGGGCGGACGCTGGACGCCTACGAGGGCGACACCGCGGCGGCCCTCGAGGCGGTCGTCGAGGCCGATGCCTACGTCGTCGGAACGCCGGTCTACCGCGGATCCCTCTCGGGCGCGCTGAAGAACCTGTTCGATATGGTCCCGCGCGGGATGTGGCAGGCCGACGTCGCGCCCTTCGAGGACGCCGCCGTCGGGCTCGTCGCGACCGGCGCGACGAACCACCACTACCTCGCGATCGACCAGGAGCTTCGCCCGATCTTCGGCTTCTTCGGCGCCCACACGGTCGGGGGGAGCGTCTACGCGACCGACGACCACTTCGAATCGGTTGCGAGCGACGACGGGAGCGACACCGATGGCACCGGCGGCTATGCGATCACCGACGACGCCGTCGACGAGCGACTCGCCGATCTCGGGCGTGCGACGGTCGAGCTCGACGCCGCGCTGGCGGACGCGGACGCCCTCACCGACCTGGGTCCGCAGTTCTAATCGGATCGCCGTTCCCGTCGATCCGGGTCCGGAGTACCAGTCAGGCCGCAGGTCCGCGTCGCTTCTCGGTCACCAGTCGGCGCCGTCCAGACGCCGAGGTTTAAGTCGGATCGCGAGCGAGCGACGGGTATGAGCCGGGAGCCGGGCGGGAGGACGACTGACGGCGGCAACGCGACGACGGAGAACGGAGCGGTGCTGCAGGACGTCCCCGACGCGCTCGTCGACGGTCGATGGACGGGCGAGGAGCCGATCGAGGCCATCGTCGGCGACGTGCTCCGCGACCGGGACGAAACGCTCGCCACAGCGGAGTCGCTGACCGGCGGGCTGATCGGGTCGACGGTCACCGACGTACCGGGCTCGAGCGACTACTTCGATCGCGGCTTCGTGACCTACGCCTATGACGCCAAACGGGCGGAGCTGGCCGTCCCCCGCGAAGCGCTCGACGCCCACGGCGCCGTCAGCGAGCCGGTCGCCGAGGCGATGGCTCGGGGCGCACGCGACCGTGCCGACACGTCGTGGGGCTTGTCGGCGACTGGGGTCGCCGGTCCCGGCGGCGGTCGGGACGAGAAGCCGGTCGGGCTCGTCTACGTGGGCGTGGCGTACGCGGCCCCGTGGGGGACCGAGGCGTCGTTCGTTCGGTCCCGCCGGTTCACCTTCGACGGGGACCGGGCGGCGATCAAGCGGAAGTCGGTCGAGTCGGCGCTCGCGACCCTCGCGGCGACGATCGGGGGGCTGGACGCCGATCCCGACTGAAACGCCCGTAACGGGCCGATTCGAGCCACGTCGGCCGCGGTCAGTCCGCGACGAGCGGCGGCCGGGTTGTCGACCCCTCGGCGTCGACGATCACGACGATCGTCGGCTCCTCGCGCGAGACGTCACAGTCCGTGCCGCGCTCGACCGCGAACGTCATCGACCCGTCGTCGGTCGCGTTCGCGCGAACGGGGAGCTCGGCGGTGACGGCGTGGGTCCGCTCGGCGCCGCCGCCGATCCGGTCGGCCCGTTCGTAGCTTCGCTGCGCGTATCGGATCGAGGCGCCGCGGTTCGACGGGGCCGCGTCGGTCCCGACGACGCACCCGCGCATCGATGGGAGATCGACCGGTTGCGTGAACGGGCCGCCGTTTCGAACGGTCAGCGTCCCGATCCGTCCACGGAGCGGAACGATGTCGGAGTCCTCGGCGTCGGCGGCGATTCGACCCGGAACCGTGAGCGTCGCCTCCTCGTCCAGCTCCGCGGTGTAGTCGACCTCGGCGCTGGCGACGTCGACCCCGACCAGGAGGACGCCGACGCCGACGATCCCGACGAGCGCGTACCGAACCGTCCGGTCCGGAACCGCGACGCCGCCCTGTCGAACCACGTAGCCAAGTCCGACGAACAGGGCCGCGGAGAGGGTGAACAGCAGGAAGATACCGGTCTCGGAGGGATCGTACCGGCTGATGACGTACCCGAGGAAGACGACGTACGCCAGCGACGCGATCGCGTACGCCACCACGTCGAGCGCGTCCCGGTCGATCCACAGCCCGACGAGCAGGAACGCCAGGAACGTCAGGAACAGGAGGGCGGCTTTCACCGTGATGGAGAGCCCGAACACGACGTCACGGATGAAGTAGACCAACGCGCCGAGCGCGAACAGCACGCCGAGCGCGTAGAGGACCTTGCCGCCGTCGATCTGGAAGTTCATACGGAGGACCGGGTTGTCGATCGGAGCGGACCGCCATCAGCATTGTGGTCGGATCGATGGATTGACATATCATCCGCGACCGGTGGTCGATGGTCGGAGCGTCAGTCCCGAACGTGGATCGACGACCCGAAATACTGGTGGAGGACCGTCTCCGCGTCCGCGGCCGCGAACGGACTCGGGTCGGACTCGATCGTCGCACGAAGGGACTGCAGGTACGCCTCGTCGGTCCGGAGCTCCCGGAACGCGACCCCGTCGACCGCGACCCCAGGGGCGTCGCCCAGCCCGAGGACCTCCCGAACGGTCGGATGGAACCGCTCCGGGTCGCCGAGCTCGCCGTGCCAGAGCCGGTCGCGAAAGAGCAGCCAGCCGTCCGTTCCGGGCTCCGGTGCGGGCACCCGGACCGTCGTCTCGAATCGATCAGGGGAGACCTCGGCGGCGGCTGGATCGAACCGAAGCGTCACTCGGAACACGTAGGCCGCATTCCCGCGACCGGGGTCGCCATCGGTGATCATCGAGACGTCGGTTGGTACGTCAGTCGAGACGTCGGTTGGTGCGTTCTCGGGGACTTTCGGTCGTGGACCCCTGCGACGTGGTCAGAACTCGTCGTTCACGAGGTCGGCGAGCCGCAGATCACTTTCGGTGATCCCGTCGGCCTCGTGGGTGGTGAATCGCACCTCGACCTCCTGGTAGCCGATCCGGATCTCCGGGTGGTGAAACTCCTCGTCGGCGACCTCGCCGACGTTCGCGGCGAAGGCGATTCCGTCGAGGTAGTCGCTGAACTCGTAGACGCGGCGGATCTCGTCGTCGTCGCGTTCCCACCCGTCCGGGAGGCCTCGCTCGATTTCCTCGTCTGATAGGACGTTCGACATACTCGACGTCTCGGCCTCCGCTCTGTTAAGTGTTCCCGAGATCGTCACTCAAAAGACACATATCATCCGCCCCCGTTGTCATACCCGTGCTGGAGCGCTGTCGATCGTGGTTCGAGTCGGCCTACGAGCGGTTGCTCCGCCGCGAGATCGGCGCACCGCCGACGCACGTCGCCATCATTCAGGACGGGAACCGCCGATACGCCCGGGAACGCGGGGAAGCGGCGTCCGAGGGGCACCGCGCCGGCGCCTCGACGACCGAACGGGTGCTCGAGTGGTGTGGCGACCTCGGGATCGAGGAGCTGACGCTGTACGCGTTCTCGACGGAGAACTTCGACCGACCCGACGAGGAGCTCGAGCCGCTGTTCGACCTGCTCGCGGAGAAGCTCCGGGAGTTCGCGGATTCGGACCGCGTTCACCAGGAGGGCGTCCGGATCCACGCGATCGGCGACGTCGACCGGCTTCCCCAGCGCGTCCGGGAAGCGGTCCGATACGCCGAGACGCAAACCGCGGCGAACGACGGCTTCCGTCTCAACGTCGCGATCGCCTACGGCGGCCGGAACGAGCTGCTCAGGGCGGCCCGTGACGTCGCGACCGACGTCGCCGCGGGCGCGCTCGACCCCACGAACGTCGACGTGGCCGAGGTCGAATCCCGGCTGTATCGCGAGCCGGTCCGCGACGTCGATCTCATCGTGCGCACCGGCGGCGACGAGCGCACCTCGAACTTCCTCCCGTGGCATGCCAACGGCAACGAGGCGGCGGTCTACTTCTGTGCGCCCTACTGGCCGGAGTTCTCCCGGGTGGACTTTCTCCGCGCCGTCCGGACCTACGAGTCACGCGAGGAGTCCTGGCAGCGGACCCGGACCGACCGCGCGACCGCGCTCGTCCGCGCCGTGGCCGAGATCGAGGTCGCGGAGGCGCGGTCGGTCGCCCGTCGGCTCCGGGACCACCTCCCGGGGGGAACGCCCGATCTCGTGGCCGAACCGTCGGGAACCGAGCCCGAGCCCGAATCGGCCGATTGAACCGGCCGCAACCCCCGATCACTCGGGAGCCGAAACACCCGACGGACCCGAAACCGGTACTCGACGGACCCGAAACCGGTACTCGACGGACCCGAAACCGGTATTCGATCGGAGCGGTCATCGGGGGTATGGACCCACGGATCCGCGATCACGCCGCGACGATCGTCGACCACTCGACCGGGATCGAGGAGGGTGACACCGTCGTCATCCAGCTGCCGCCGGAGGCCGAGGACCTCGCGGTCGCGCTCGCCGAGCTGTGCGGGGACCGCGGGGCACAGCCGGTCTGGATCTCGAACTCCGACCGGTTCAGCCGCGCCTTCAAGCGGGCGGCCGAGGAGTTCGAGGAGGCCGCCCACAAGCTCGCGATGTACGAGGAGACGGACGTCTTCGTCATCGCCCGTGGCGGCGCGAACGTCACCGAGGGCGCCGACGTCGATCCGGAGACCAACGCGGCCTACAACCGTGCCCGGAAGGCGATCAAGGAGGAACGGCTCTCGAAGACGTGGTGTCTCACGCAGGTGCCGACCTCGGGCCACGCCCAGCTCGCCGGGATGAGCACCGAAGCCTACGAGAACTTCGTCTACGACACGGTCTCGCTCGACTGGGACGCCCAGCGGGAGTTCCAGTCGAACCTCGTCGAGATCCTCGACGACGCGACCGAGGTACGGATCCGCTCCGGCGAGGAGACCGACATCACGATGTCGATCGCCGGCAACACGGCGCTCAACGACTTCGGCGAGGCGAACCTTCCCGGCGGGGAGGTCTTCACCGCGCCGGTCCGGGACGGCGTCGAGGGGCACGTCCACTTCGACCTCCCGTTATACCGGTACGGCCGCGAGATCGAGGACGTCAGGCTCACCTTCGAGGAGGGACGCGTCGTCGATCACTCCGCGGGCCGCAACGAGGACCTGCTGACCGCGATCCTCGAGACCGACGAGGGCTCACGGTACCTCGGCGAACTCGGGATCGGGATGAACCGACAGATCGACCGGTTCACGTACAACATGCTCTTCGACGAGAAGATGGGTGACACGGTCCATATGGCGGTCGGATCAGCCTACGACGACTGCGTCGGCGAGGAGAACGAGGCCAACGAGTCCGCCGAACACGTCGACATGATCGTCGATATGAGCGAGGAGTCGGTCATCGAGGTGGACGGCGAGGTGGTCCAGCGGGATGGGACGTTCGTCTTCGAGGACGGCTTCGAGGAATAGCTTCGAGAAGCCGGGACCGGCTCGTGGCCGCCGTTCCCGGCGTTCGGGCGTTACTCCTCGTTGAGATCGAGCTCGAACTGCTCGTTTTCCGTGACCGCGTTGAGCACGACTGAGGTGTTCGACTCCCGGATGTTTGCGTCCGTGAGCAGCGACTTGATCTGGTCGTTCATCCCGTCTGTGTCCTCGAACTTCCCGACGGCGATGACGTCGTAATCGCCGGTGACCTCGTAGACGGTGATCATCCGTTTCTCCTCACGGAGACGGTCCGTGATTTCGGGCAGTGCGTCTCCCTCGACCTTGAGCTGGAGGATCGCGGTGACGTCGTAACCGAGGTTGCCGTAGTCGACGATGGGCGTGTATCCCTTGATAACGCCCTCGTCCTCGAGGTCGTTGAGGTGGTTCGAGACGGTCGTCACCGAGACGTCGAGCTCCTCGCCGAGGCTCCGCAGGCTCGCCCGGCCGTTCCCGAGGAGTTCGTTTATCAGCTTGGCATCGAGGTTTTCGTACGTCATTACACCGGATCACGCTCCAGGGGGATTAGAACTTTACGAATATACAGTTTCGTTCCGAGCTCGGCGGGATATGCATCAATCGACAAGACCTTTATACTAGGGATATTCGGTTGGGGTGTCCAGAAAATGACGGACGAACACACCATTTCGGACGGCGGCCTCTCCGCCGACGACCAGGCAGTCCTCAACCGCATCGAGGAGGAGAACATCGACTTCCTTCGGCTCCAGTTCACCGACATCCTCGGCGTCGTGAAGAACGTCTCCATCCCGGCCCATCAGGCCGAGAAGGCGCTGACCGATGGTATCTACTTCGACGGCTCCTCGATCGAGGGGTTCGTCCGGATCCAGGAGTCCGACATGCGTCTCATTCCCGATCCGGAGACGTTCGCGATCCTCCCCTGGCGCAACGACGGCGACGGCGGCGCCGCCCGACTCGTCTGTGACATCGTCGATACCGAGGGAGAGCCCTTCATCGGCGGGCCGCGGCAGGTTCTCAAGTCGGTCCTTGCGGAGGCCGAGGAGATGGGGTATTCCGTTTCCATCGGCCCCGAGCCGGAGTTCTTCCTCTTCGAGAAGGACGAGGACGGCAACGCGACGACGATCCCCCACGACAACGGCGGCTACTTCGACCTCGCACCCAAGGACCTCGCCTCCGACGTCCGTAAGGAGATCATCTTCACCCTCGAGAAGATGGGCTTCGAGATCGAGGCGAGCCACCACGAGGTCGCCGAGGGACAACACGAGATCAACTTCAAGTACGACGACGCGCTCTCGACGGCGGACAACATCGTCACGTTCCGCGCGGTCGTCCGTGCGGTCGCCGAACAACACGACCTGCACGCGACCTTCATGCCGAAGCCCATCGCGGAGATCAACGGCTCCGGGATGCACACCCACATCTCGCTGTTCGACGACGACGGCAACAACGCCTTCGCGGACGACGCCGACGAGTTCAACCTGAGCGAGACGGCCTACCAGTTCATGGGTGGACTCCTGAACCACGCCCCCGCGTTCACGGCCGTCACCAACCCGACCGTGAACTCCTACAAGCGGCTCGTCCCGGGCTACGAGGCGCCCATCTACGTCGCCTGGTCCGACACGAACCGTTCGGCGTTGATCCGCGTTCCGGATGCCGCCGGCGTCTCCGCGCGCTTCGAGGTTCGCAGTCCCGACCCGTCGTGTAACCCCTACCTCGCGCTCGCGACGCTCATCGCGTCCGGGCTCGACGGGATCAAAAACGACGCCGACCCCGGCGACCCGGTCCGTGAGGACATCTACGAGTTCGACGAACAGAAGCGCGAGGAGTACGGGATCGAGACGCTCCCGCCGAACCTCGGCAAGGCCGTCGAGGCACTGGAGGACGACGACGTGGTCCTCGACGCCCTCGGCCCACACACCTCGGAGAAGTTCCCCGAGGCCAAAAGCCAGGAGTTCGGCGAGTACCTGACGCAGGTCTCACAGTGGGAAGAGGACCGGTACCTCGAGACCTTCTGAATCCGGCCGCCAAACGACTCCCGGTCGTTCCTTCGAGTCCCCGTGCCCGCCCGGTCGGTTGATGCCGGCCGTCGACGAGAGTCCGTGAGCCGGCCCGCCAGACTGAACCAAGCCGATCCGACTGAACCAAGCCGATCCGACTGAACCGAGCCGGTCCGGCTGAACCAAGCCGATCCGACTGAACCGAGCCGATCCGACTGAACCAAGCCGATCCGACTGAACCGAGCCGGTCCGGCTGAACCAAGCCGATCCGACTAGACGAAGAACGCGAGTCCCACGGCGGTCACGATCACCAGGGTCAGCCAGCCGACACAGATGATCCCCATCTGTCGAGGCGTGAGCGATTCACCTTCGAGCACCTTTCCGGCGTTCATTGTCCGAACCTCTCGGGCCGACGGAATTGAAGGGTACCGGGAGTTCCCAATGACTGAGAATCGCGGGCCGCGGTGATCGGACTGCGGGCTGCGGCGATCGGACTGCGGGCCGCGGTGATCGGAGTGAGGACTCGACGGGAGGGACGCGACGCTCGTCGGTGGCCGGAGATGACGTGGAGAACGGGATCGACTACGCGTAGCGTTCGAGCTCGGGGCGGTCGAGGTCCTCGAAGACCGAGTCGGCGACCTCGTTGAGGAAGGTGTGGCCCGCATCCGTGACGCGGCGTCCCTCGCCCTGGGCGGTCTCGATGAGGTCCTCCTCCTCGAGGGCCTGCAGCGACGCGCGGATGATCTTTCGGGAGCCGCCGGTGTGCGTGCCGGGCGCGACGATATAGCGGTTCGATCCGCGCTTTTTGCCGCCGTACTCGGTCGCGAGTCGCTCGATGCCGATCGGCTCGTTCTTCGCGACCTTCCGGAGCAGGCTCGCCGATCGGACGAACCAGAAGTCCTCCTGCTCGGGCGGGAGTTCGCGGTCGGCGCCGGATTTCGTGAACTGGACCCACTCCGGCTCGTCGATGCGGTCCGCGAGCCGGTCGGCCGCCTCCTCGATGAGGGCGTCCGCCGGGACGTCGTAGAGACTTACCATTGGGGAGTGATTCTGCCCTGCCAAGGTTAAAGGCATCGTCTCGCGGAGGCGCCGTGTGAAGCGGTTTCACGCCCGATCCGGAACGCACGGCCGATCCAGTCCTCCCCGAGGGCGTCGAACCTTTTTAACTCACGGAACCGGAGAGGGGCTCGATGGACGAACGCGAGGCGCTGTCCCGAATCGCCGCGACTCTGCCGGACGCGGGCGACGACGCCGCGGTGGTCGGATCGACCGTGATAACCACGGATATGCTCCACGACCGGACCGATTTCCCGGCGGGAACGACGCGATACACGGCGGGTTGGCGTGCGGTCGGTGCCTCCCTGTCGGACGTCGCGGCGATGGGCGCGGACGCGACGGCGGCGGTCGCCGTCTACGCCGACGCCGACTTCGATCCCGACGCACTGACCGCGTTCATCGACGGCGCCGCGGACGTCTGTGCCGCCGTCGACGGGCGATACGTCGGCGGCGACCTCGACCGACATTCGGAGTTCACCGCCGCCACGACTGCCATCGGCGAGACCGACGATCCGGTGAGACGGTCCGGAGCGACTCCCGGCGAGGCGGTCTGCGTCACGGGAACGCTTGGCCGGAGCGCGGCCGCGGTCGAGCTGTTCGACGCTGCCGCGACGGGCGACGGCGAGGAAGTGGCTTCCGACCGTCTCGACCGCGCGAACGAGCTGTTCCGGTTCCCTCCACGGATCGCAGCGGGCCGCGCCCTCGCCGGCCACGCGACGGCGATGATGGACTCCTCGGACGGACTGGCCCGGTCGGTCCATCAGCTCGCTGAAGCCAGCGACGTGGGCTTCGCGCTCGACCGGGCAGCCGTCCCGATCGACCCCACAGTCGACGACGTCACGGAAACGGCCGAGGACCGCTGGCGACTGGCCACGCGGTTCGGCGAGGACTTCGAGCTCGTCTGTACGGTGCCTGAGGCGGCTCTGGAGTCGGCCGTCGACAGATGCCCGACCGATCTGACCCGGATCGGATCGGTCGTGCCCGCCGATCGTGGCGTCACGGTCGACGGCGAGCCGCTTCCCGACCGCGGCTACACCCACGGTGACGAGGGATCGTAGCGTCCACTCCGGTCGGAGCCGGCCGTGGTCGGAGCCGGCCGCGAGGTCAGGCCGCGACGACCTGTACCGGCACGAGCATGAAACACGTCGCGCCGACGAGGAACGTCGCGATCCCGACGATCAGCCGCGGCCATCCCAGCTCCGACTCGTCGAGCGGAGTCGCGGAGCCGGAGACGGCGATGACCGTCGCGAACAGCCCCCAAAAGGCCCACAGCCCGACGGATTCGTTGATCCCGTAATCGAGGACGAGATGGAGGTACGCCGCGATCGAGAACAGTGCGCCCGGAACCAGGGCGGCGAGCGTCTCCTGGCGTTCGCCGAGCATCGCCCGCGTCATGTGGCCGCCGTCAAGCTGGCCGACCGGAAGCAGGTTCAACAACGTGAAGAACATTCCGACCCAGCCGCCGATGACGACCGGATGGACCGCCTTGGTGGGATCCTCGTATCCGGTCGGCCGGCCGAGCGCGTCCGCGATCCACGCCAGCAGCGGCGGGTCGTTGAAGACGATGACCTCCCCGGATCGCTGTAACACCCGTTCGGGAACCGCGATCGGGTCCAGCGAGAGGCCGATCGCCGTCACCACGACCGTGGCGAGCAGCCCCGCGATCGGTCCGGCGGCGCCGATGTCGAACAGGACCCGACGCGAGGGGATCCGCCCCTTCATGCGGATGATGGCTCCGAGCGTTCCGAAGGGAAAGACGAACGGGATCACGTACGGCAGCGAGACGTTGACCCCGTAGTACCGCCCGGCGACGTAATGGCCGAGCTCGTGGGTCAACAGGACCCCGAGAACCGCCGCGGTGAACGGCCACGCCTGGAGCATCGTCAACGGATTCGACCGGATCGTCGAGAGCGGAACGTAATACCAACCGTAAGCCCCGACGAACAGCGTCGTGAGCACGGTCGCGATCAACAGGCCGAGGTTGGCCCATGGGATCCCGTCCGGACGCGTCCCGATCGGTCGCGCCAGGAGGACGTGGCCCCCCTCGACCTGCCGGAGGTCGACCTCATAGCCCGCCTCGTAGAACGCCGGTGCCACCCGGTCGAGGAGCGCCCGTTCCGGCACGAGCGACTCGCCGACGTACTGGAGCGTCTCGCCGTCGCGGCGAACGTCGACCAGATGAAAGAACGACTCGAGCTCTTCGGGTCGCGGGACGGGATCCGGGTCCACGTCCTCGCTGTCTGCCATTGCCCGCGGTACGTCGTCCGATCCTATAAACCCCGCGTCGTCCGATCCTATAAACCCCGCGTCGAAGCCACGACCCGCCGGTCACGACTGCGTGGCGTCGTCGTTCGACTGGTCCCGTTCGATGATCCGGCGGACGCCCGCGTCGAGCTCCACGAGGTGACACAGCGGATTCCCGGGATAGACGACGGGATTCTCGAGGATTCCGACGAGCAGACCGGTGAACGGCGCCTCGACGGTGGCGTCGTCGTTTTTGAACGGGTTCGTGATCGTCGCGATCCGGTCACCCTCGTGCACCAGCGACCCGCGCTCGTAGTGCATATCCACGATCCCGCCCGTGTCCGCGCGGATCCACGTCTTCTCGTCGGACCCGGAGATGATCGTTCGCCAGCCGGGCCATCGAACCGACGCTCGCTCACGGAGTCCGTACTCGGCGAACGCCGAATCGACTCCCTCGAGCGCCTCGTCGATCAGACCCCGCTGAAACCGGTGGGCCTCGCCCATCTCGATCGTGATCGTCGGGATGTCAGCCGCGGTCGCCTCCCCCCGGAGCGTCCCGTTCGGCCCCTCGCTGTCGATCACGACGTTGGAGCCGAACGAGAGCGCGAGTCGGTGCACGTCCGGGTCGGCCATATCCGCACGTACGTGGAGCATATTCGTCCGTCCGCGGGTGGAGGTGTGGAAATCGAGCCCGACGTCACAGGGCTCGATGAAGTTGGTGAAGATCCGGTGGGCCATCCGTTTCGAGCTCGTCGACCCCTCCTTACCCGGGAACGACCGGTTGAGGTCGCGGTCGTAGACGGGGAGATACCGCTGTTGGGCGAGAAATCCCGGCACGTTCAGCACGGGAAGACACACGAGCGTGCCGGCCAACTCCGACGGGTCCAACTCGCTGGCGACCTCACGGACGACCTCGATGCCGTTGAGCTCGTCACCGTGGGCCGCGGCCGAGAGGAACGCCGTGGTTCCGGGCCGCTCGCCGTTGATGATGGTCACGGGGATCCGAACCGGGTCGCCGAGGTAGGTCTCGCTGATCCCGTACCGAATGTTCTGCCGCTCGCCGGGGCCGACTCGCCCTCCGTTATAGGTGAAGGCCTCGTCGTCGCTCATACGTCCCCGAGCGCGGGCGGCGGTTTATATATGCCGTCGTGGGGATGGCCGCGTGAACGGATACCGTCGTGGGGACGACCACGTGACGTGCCCACGAGACACGTCCTGTGAGCAGTCCAGATATCACGATCGATACCGGGATTGATACCGGACGTTTTTACCCGGGTCCGGTCGAGCGATCGATCGATGACCGGGGACACCGCTCGCGTCGGGGTACTGTCGCTACACAACAGCAAGGAGACGAAGGCGATCCTGAACGCCGTCGAGGACCTGGGCCACGAGCCGTTCTGGCTGCGCAAGGAGAACACCGCGATCGAGGTCACCGACGGGCACGTCAGCATCGAGCCGGACGTCGACGTGGTGCTCAACCGGCTGCTGCTCTCGAACACCGACCAGCCCGCCGAACACCTCGGCCTCGCGACCACCTTCGAACGGATCCGGCCGATGCTGAACGAGCCCGATGCCGTCCTCGCCGCGATCCACAAGTTCGCGGCCGCGGCGACCCTCGCCGACTGGAACGTTCCGGTCCCGGACGCCCTGCTCGCGCTCTCGAACGACCGGCTCAACCAGGGCCGCGAACGGTTCGGCGACGTGGGCGTGTACAAGACGGCGATCGGCACCCACGGGGGCGGGACCTGGAAGGTCGATCTCACCGAGGCCGTCAACCCCAAGGTGGGCAACCGCCAGGCGTTCCTCCAGAAGCTCATCGAGCGCGACGACGAACGCCACCGTGACCTCCGCGTCTACGTCGTCGGCGAGTCGATCGTCGGCGCGATGTACCGCTACGCGCCGGAAGGCGACTGGCGGACGAACGTCGCCCTGGGCGGCGACGTGGAGAACGCCCTCGATGATATGCCCGACGAGGCGGCCGAGATGGCCCTGTATGCGGCCGAGGTAATGGGGCTCGATTACGCCGGCGTCGACCTCATCGAGGGGTACGACGGCTGGTACGTGCTCGAGGTCAACCCGACGGCCGGATTCAAGGGGCTGTTCGAGGCGACCGGCATCTCGCCGGCACCACACATCGCCAAGCTTGCGATCGAGGAAGCCGGCGGGACGGTCGACGACGACCGCGTCGAGACCATCGCCGGCACCCTCGACGACTCGCGTCCCTCGTGCGCGCCGCCGCTGTCGAAATCGCCCTTCGAGGAGGCACCGATCATCGGCTACATCGAGGAGGTCGTCGCGACGGGGACCTCCGGCTCCACCCAGGCGCTCGCGAAATCCGACACCGGCGCCACGCGGACGAGCATCGATACGCAGCTCGCCGCCGAGATCGGCGCCGGCCCGATAAAGAGCATGACGCGAGTCAAGTCGGGAAGCGTCAAGTCCGGCAAGGCGCGGCCGGTCGTCGACCTGGTGATCGGTATCGGCGGGACACAACACACCGTAACCGCCAGCGTCGAGGACCGTGGCCATATGGAGTACCCGCTGTTGCTCGGCCGCGACATCCTCGAACACTACCGTGTGGACGTCCGCAAGCGGGTCGACGAGGAGCGTCCCGACGCGGCGGATCCGGAACTGCTCGAGGAGTAGCCCTTCACGGGGTTGCCTCCCTCCAGAGTACGGCTCTCTCCCGACCCGCTTGCCGAGGTTTATCCCGGATGCCGACCCACCCCGCGGCGTGATCTAACCACGACCGCGCGGCGGTTCGCGGGTGTCCGGTATCCCCGTCGCGTGTCCGCTCCATCCCGGTCCGGTATCGCTCGGAACCTCCCCCGTCGACGCCGTGGCCGTTCGGTAGGTCGATACCGACCGTTCGATACCGGCTGTTCGATTCACCGCTCGTAGGCAGCCCACACGTATCGCGTCCCGTAGCTCCGGTACGGTCGCCACGCCTCCGCGATCTCACGCATCTCCGCACGCGCCAGGTCGTCGCCGTCCGCGTACAGCTGCTCGATCCCCTTCCGAACGGCCAGGTCCCCGAGCGGCAGCACGTCCTCGCGGCCGAGCACGAAGATGAGATACATCCGGGCGGTCCAGTCCCCAACGCCGCGGATCCGGGTGAGCTCGTCGATCGCCGCTTCGTCGGACGCGTTCGCCAGCCCCGCCGGGGTGAGATCCCGCTCGCGGAACGCCTCGGCCGCCGACCGGAGGTAATCGACCTTCGTCCGGCTCAGTCCGGCCTCCCGTAGCCGGTCCTCCTCGATCGCCAACACCGACCCCGGTGTGACGTCGTCGTCGAGCGCGTCGAACGTTCGCGACCGGATGGCGTCGGCCGACGCCGTCGAGAGCTGCTGGTTGATGATCGACGTACAGAGTCGCCGGAAGGGCTCCTCGGCGGGCGTGACGTGGAGCGGTCCGTGCCGGTCGATGAGCGGACTCACGACCGGATCCGCCCGAAGCGTCTCCTCGACCGTCGGCGGGAGTGGATCCGTGTTCACGGGGGCGGTTGGAGTCGAGCCGCAATGACCGTTTCGTGCTCGTGTCCTCGGGTTCGGACCGCCGGCATACGCCCGGATCGAACTGCAGTCACGCCCAAGTCGGACGGACCGCAGTCACGCCCAAGTCGGACGGACCGCAGTCACGCCCAAGTCGGACGGACCGCAGTCACGCGAGATTCACACCGGCACCACACCGGGGTCGCGTGACGGGGAAACGTTGAACCGGGGGCGGCGCAACCGGTCGAGCATGCGCATTACCGACGTCGACCGAGTGACCGTCCTCGGGGCGGGGAATATGGGACACGGGATCGCCGAGATAGCCGCGCTCGCCGGCTACGAAGTACGACTGCGCGACATCAACGAGGAGTTCGTCCGGAACGGGTACGACCGCGTCGAGTGGTCGCTCGAGAAGCTGGTCGAGAAGGGGCAGATCGACGACGTCGACGCCGAGGCGGCCCTCGACCGGCTCACGCCGCTCGTCGACCTCGAGGCGGCCGTCGAGGGAACCGACGTCGTGGTCGAGGCCGTTCCCGAACGGATGGAGATCAAGAAGGACGTCTACGCCGAACTCGAGCGGCACGCACCCGACGACGCGATCGTCGCGTCGAACACGTCCAGCCTCTCGATCACCACACTCTCCGAGTTGACCGACCGCCCGGAGCGGTTCTGCGGGATGCACTTCTTCAACCCGCCCGTCCGGATGCAGCTCGTCGAGGTCATCGCGGGTGCCCACACCGACCCGGACGTCCTCGAGTTGATCGAGGACCTCGCCGAGGAGTTCGGGAAGACGCCGGTCCGCGTTCGGAAGGACGTCCCCGGGTTCATCGTGAACCGGATCCTCGTTCCGTTGCTGAACGAGGCCGCGTGGATCGTGAACGAGGGCGACGCGTCGATCGAGACGGTCGACTCGACGGCGAAGTTCGACGTTGGGCTCCCGATGGGTGCCTTCGAGCTGGCCGACCAGATCGGCATCGACGTCGGGTATCACGTCCTCGAGTACCTCTACGAGGAGCTCGGCGACGCGTATCGGCCATGTCCGCTGATCGTGGAGAAGGTGGAAGCCGACGAGCTCGGCCGGAAATCGGACGTCGGTTTCTACGACTACGAGGACGGCGGGGCGACGATCCCGAGCGATGCCGGCGACGAGGCGGTTCGCCGCCGGCTGCTCGCGGTGATGGCCAACGAGGTCGCCGGCCTCCTCGACCAGGACGTCGCCGACGTCGAGGCGATCGACGAGGCCGTCACCCTCGGCGCCGGCTTCCCGGAGGGTCCGGGGCGGCTGGCCGACGCGGCGGGCGTCGACGTCCTTCTCGAGACGCTGCGGGACCTGTACGCGGACACCGACGCGGAACGGTATCGACCGCGGGACGAGCTGGTCGCGATCGCCGAGCGAGGCGGGTTCTACGCCCACGTCGGGGACCCCAACGAAGACGACGCGACCGGTTCCGTTTCTGAAACGAGGTACGAGACGCTCGACGTTCAGGTCACCGAGGAGGGCGTCGGCCGGATCACGCTCGACCGTCCCCATCGGATGAACACGGTCACCGAGGAGCTGCTCGCGGAGTTCGGGGCGGCGATCGACGCCCTCGCCGCGGACGAGTCGGCGCGCGCGGTCCTCATCACGGGTGCCGGCGACCGTGCCTTCTCGGCCGGCGCGGACGTTCAGAGCATCGCCGCCGGCGGGGCCGACCCGGTCGCGATCACGGAGCTCTCGAAGACGGGCCAGGAGACGTTCGGAAAGCTCGAAGCGATCGATATGCCGGTCGTAGCCGGCATCGACGGCTACTGCCTGGGCGGCGGGATGGAACTGGCCGCCGCCGCGGACGTCCGGATCGCGGCGGAGGGCTCCGAGTTCGGGCAGACCGAGCACAACCTCGGAATCATGCCAGGCTGGGGCGGGACCCAGCGACTCCCCCGGATCGTCGGCGAGGGTCGCGCGAAGGAGATCATCTTCACGGCCGACCGGTACGATGCCGAGACGATGGCGGAGTACGGCTTCCTCAACGAGGTCACCGGGACCGCGGAGCTCGAGGACCGGGCGCTCTCGTTCGCGGCCGACCTCGCCGCCGGCCCGCCGATCGCGCAGCGCTACACGAAACGGGCGATCCACGCGGGACGCACCGACGCCGAGGCCGGGCTGGCCGTCGAGTCGCAGGCGTTCGGCCAGCTGATGAGCACGGAGGACGTGATGACCGGGATGACTGCCTTTATGAGCGACGAGGAGCCCGAGTTCGAGGGGAAGTGAGGACTCGACGACGGCGCGCCCGACAACGATGTCGCCCCCGTGAGCGGGTGAGGGTGACCGGCAGTGTGTCCGACCCGCACGGCGAACGCGAGTAACGGGATTTATTACTCTCCCCACACTCCGTCAGAATGCCGACGCTCGGTTGGTGTAGTCCGGCCAATCATGTTGGCCTTTCGAGCCGACGACCAGGGTTCAAATCCCTGACCGAGCATTCTTCGGTGGCGTTCACGACGAAGGGGTACGCGAGGGATTTGAATCAGGGAGCAGCTTCGCTGCGACCGTGGTTCAAATCCCTGACCGAGCATTCTTCGGTGGCGTTCACGACGAAGAGCCGCCGGTCGGTCAAACCGCCGGCAGTTCGGCACTCGATCGCTGCAACGCTCGTCGCGGCGTTCTGGAGCTTTTATCCCTCCACCGGATCGATCGTGGGTATGCGTGTCCGTTCCGTTCTCGGCGCCTGTACGATCGTGGCCGCGGTCGCCACGGCCGGCAGCCTCTGGTTCAGCGAGGGGCTCGGACTCGTTCCCTGCGAGCTCTGCTGGTACCAGCGGATCCTGATGTATCCGCTCGTCGTGATCCTCGGCGTGGGCACCCTCGAGAACCGGACCGGGACGTGGCGAACCGCACTTCCGCTCGCCGGTCTCGGGATCGGCGTCTCGGCGTACCACGTCGCGATCCAGCTCTCCCCGGGGGCCACGTGCGGCCTCGACGGGGCCTGTACCGCGGTCCAGTGGCGCGGATTCGGCGTCTTCACGATCCCGCGGCTCTCGCTGACCGCGTTCCTCCTCGTGACGATCGGGCTGCTCGCCCTGGCGCTTGCCGAACGCGGAACCGCCGGCGCGTTCCGGAGCGATGCCGACCGCTGAGATGGTGATGGCGGACGTGGTGGCGAACGCGGGGCTTTCAACCGCTCGCGATCAACGACCGGTATGAACCTCCCTGATCTCCCCGAGGGCTGGCGTGTCTGGAACGAGGAGCCGAACGGGCGCGCGATCGTGGCGTTCCGCCCCGACGTCTTCACCGAGGACGACTTCCCGGCCGCGTGCCTACCGACGATCTACCTGACGAACGGCTCGCGCGCCGCTCGTCCCGGCGCGGGCCAGTATCAGACGGACGAGTGGCACGTCGTCCTGTTCCTCGAGCCGGAGGTCGAGGTCACCACCCGGACGTACGACGAGCGCGAGGCGGCCGTCGAGGCGCTCCTCGATCTGGCCTCCCGGTTCGCAGACGGCGCGATCGACTACCGCGAGCCGTATCAGGTGCCCCGCGAGGCGTACCTCGCGGAACTCGATCGTCTCACCGGCGATCCGGCTGCTGACGATCACGTCGCCGACGAGTAGGAAGTCTCGCCGAGTCCCACGGTGCGACCGGCTCGATCGGAGTGCGATCGGTTCACTCGAGAACGACGAGCGGGTCGCCCATATCGACGCTGTCCCCCTCGGCGACGTGCACGCTCGCGACCGTGCCGCCGCGCTCGGCGACGACGTCGTTCTCCATCTTCATCGCCTCCAGCACGCAGACGACCTCGCCCGCTGCGACCTCCTGGCCCTCCGTCACGTCGACCGAGAGGATCGTCCCCTGCATCTCGGCGTCGATCGCCTCGCCGCCCTCGGCGACTTCGACCGTGTCGTCGGCCGGCTCCCCAGATCCAGTCGACCCGTCCGCGCCGGCGGCGTCACTGCCCCCGGCGTGTGGGGGCCGACCGCTTCCGCCGGCCGTGCCGGCGGCACCGGCGCTTCCGGCGGCGCCGAGGTCCTCGATCGCGGGGATCGTCGGGGCGCCCCGTTCCTCGAGGGAGACCTCGAAGCGTTTGCCGTTCACCTCGACCGTGAACTCGCGCTCGCTGGTCTCGGCGTCGTCCGCGTCGTCCGCGTCGTCCCCACCGGCGGTCCCGTCGGTCGCGTCTCCCCATCGATCCTGGGCGGCGTCGATCCGGTCGGGATCCAGGTCCTCGTCGAGGTAGGTCGTGGTGTGAGTTCCGTCGCGGAACCGGTCGTCCTCGACCATCAACCGGTGGAACGGGAGGATGGTGGTGACGCCCTCGACGTCGTACTCGGCGAGCGCGCGCCGCGAACGGTCGAGACACTCCTCACGGTCGTTCCCCCAGACGATGAGCTTCGCGACCATCGAGTCGTAGTCGGTGACCAACTCGTCGCCCTGCCTGAGCGCGTCGTCGACGCGGACGCCGATCCCGCCCGGCGGGTCGTAGGTCTCGAGACGACCGCCGCTGGCCGGCGCGAACTCCGCGGCGGCGTTCTCCGCGTTGATCCGGAACTCGATCGCATGGCCGTGGAGGTCGACGGCGTCCTGGTCGACGGAGAGCCCCTCGCCGGCGGCGACGCGGATCTGCTCGGCCACGATGTCGATCCCGGTGAGCGCCTCGGTCACGGTGTGTTCGACCTGGATCCGGGTGTTCACCTCGAGGAAGTAGAAGTCGGTCTCGGGCCCCAACGGTTCCGCGGGGTCCCGGTCGGGGTCCTCCTCGACGAGGAACTCGACGGTGCCCGCGTTGGTGTAGTCGGCGGCTGCGACGCCGCGACGAGCGGCCTCGGCGATCGACTCCCGGAGCTCGGGCGAGAGCGCGGGAGAGGGACCCTCCTCGACCACCTTCTGGTGGCGGCGCTGGAGCGAACAGTCCCGCTCGCCGAGGTGGACGACGGTGCCGTCGCGGTCGGCGATCACCTGCACCTCGACGTGTCGTGGGGAGTCGAGGTAGCGCTCGAGGTAGACGGAGTCGTTCGAGAAGTACGCCTCGCCCTCCCGCTTTGCCGACGCCAGCTGGTCTTCGGCCTCGTCGGCTCCCTCGACAACCTTCATCCCGCGGCCGCCGCCGCCACCCTCGGCCTTGATCGCGACGGGATAGCCGTGTTTCTCGCCGAACGTCCGGACCGCCTCGGCGTCGGCGACCGGCTCGGTGGTTCCGGGGACGATCGGGACGTCGGCGTCCCGCATCACGCGACGGGCGTGGGTCTTCTCGCCGAGCCGCTCCATCGCGGCCGCCGAGGGGCCGATCCACGTGATCCCGTCGGCCGCCTGGACGCGCTCGGCGAACGAGGCGTTCTCCGCCAGGAAGCCGTATCCGGGGTGGATCGCGTCCGCGTCGGCCGCGCGTGCGGCATCGAGGATCGCCTCCTGGTCGAGATAGGAGTCGGCCGCCCGCGCGGGCCCGACGTTGTAGGCGACGTCGGCGTACCGGACGTGACCGGCGTCCGCGTCGGCCTCGCTGTAGACCGCGACGGTCTCGATCCCCAGCTCCTCGCACGCGCGCATCACCCGAACCGCGATCTCGCCGCGGTTCGCCACGAGAACCCTATCGAACATCCTTGCACGGCCATTTCCCCAGCCGATACCTCATTCTATCGGTTCATCGTGGAACAGCAGTTCGACGATCGTCTACATTTCCGCGTGGGATGCGTTCAGTCCGCGTCGACGACGTCGCCGGCGTCGGTCCGTTTCGCGTACGCGAAGACGAGAACCGCGGTCAGAAACCAGACCGGCGCCCCGACGCGGATCGCGAAGGCGACCCGGGCACCCCACGACGGGAGCGTGACCTGCGTGGACGCCAGCGCGACGAGCGGGGCGCCGACGAGGATGGTCACGACGAACGTCGTCTGCATCACCCAGCCGTAATCGACGCCCTCGACCTCGCTCCGTTCGACCGGTTGCACGCCGCGGCGTTCGGTCCCGTCGGTTAAGAACCTCCCGGGACGGGGATGCCAGTCTCTCGGCGGTCAGAACCGAGCTACGCGGTCATCTGCTTCGTGGAGACCAGCTCGATCACGTCCCGGTGGCTGAGGTCATGGTCCTTCGACACCTGTCTGTCCGCTCGACAGTCGATCCCGTGGAGGAGCCCCTCGCCGATGTCCGAGTGGATATGGTAGGCGAAGTCCTCGGTGGTCGACCCCTCCGGAAGGATGAAGCAGTCGCGGAAGACGCCCTTCTCGTCGCTCGGGCCGTTGGCTGAGCCGGGGAAGACCGCGATGCAGCCGAGCACGTCGAAGACGGCAGCCTCGAGCGACTCCTGGACGCCGGTCCCGCCGTACTCCTCGAGGAACTCCTCGATCCGATCGAGGCCGGCGGCCTGCTCCTCGGGGAGGTCCTCGCGGACCTCGAACTCGGCCGCGCCGGCGGTGTAGTCGATCGCGTCGGCCGCATCGGCGTTCTTGAGCGCCTTCTCCGCGTGGGCGCTGGTGGCCACAAACGTGAGATGGTCGTAGTCGGGATCGGTCGTGATCGCCTCCCAGTTCTCCTGCGCCGCCGGCGTGTCCATCTTGTTGGCCGCGACGATCATCGGCTTGGTGCGCTTGCGGATCTCCCTGGCGAGCGCCTCGCGGTCGGCGTCGTCCCACGTCGCGGGGTCGAGCTCGAGGCCCTCGGCGAGGATCACCTGCTTCACCCCGTCCTTCGAGATCCCGAACGCGGAGAGCTGCTCGGCGAGTTCGACCTCGATGGCCGCCTCCGACCCGTGGTATCTGGTCTCGTATTTGTCGATCCCCTTCTCGAGGACGTCGAGGTACCACTGGTCGAGTTCCTCCTCGAGGAAGTCGATGTCCTCGCGCGGGTCGTGTCCCTCGGTCGCCTCCCCCTCGATGTCTGTCGTCCCCGAGAAGTCGACGACGTGGACCAGTACGTCCGTCTCGTTCAGGTCGGTGAGGAACTGGTTCCCGAGGCCGCGCCCCTCGTGTGCCCCCGGCACGAGCCCGGCCACGTCGACGAGCCGAACGGGCACGAACCGCGTTCCCGACTTACAGACGCCGACGTTCGGCGTACACGTCTCGTCGAACTCCGGCGCCGCACACGGCACCCTGACGTACGCCTCGCCCACGCTCGGGTCGATCGTCGTGAACGGGTAGGCCCCCTCGGGCACGTCGTTCATCGTCGCCGCGTTGAAGAAGGTCGATTTGCCCACCGAGGGCTTGCCGACCAGGCCGATCCGATAACTCATTACCCACGGTGGACGCTCGGGGAGTAAAAGCGGTGCGAGACGGCTCGTGGTGTGGGATCTGCGGGCATGGATCGAACGTTGCGACCGCCGGGATCGGCCGTCCGGGACGGGACCGACGGTTTCACTCCTCGCCGGACCCACCGTCGTCCGCGATCTCTCCCAGCTGCTCGCCCACCGTCAGTCAGTCAGTCATCCGGCTTCGGTTCGTCACCGGTCCCCGCTTCATCGTCCGTCCCCGCTTCATCGTCCGTCTCCGCTTCATCATCCGCTTCCCCTTCGTCGGCGGCCCCCGCTTCGTCCTCGAACGGCGACCCGGCGATGTCGGGCTCGTGGCCCTCGAGGCTGACGACGTTCTCGCGGCCCACGCGAAGCTTCGAGACGGTCCCCTCGTCGGTCATCTCCGAGAGCAGGACGCTCACCTTCGATTTCGACCAGTCGGTCCGGTCGACGATCCGGGACTGTTTCACCCGACCGCCGTGTTCCCGAAGGATCCGGACGACGCGGTCCTCGTCGGAGAGCAGCTCCTCGTCGGGGATCGACGGGGCCGGCGCCGGGACACCCGTCTCGCCGGGCGCCGCGGATTCTTCACGGCGATCGGTCGGCGTGCCACCGCGATCGGTCGACGACCCCTCGGTGGTCTCGTCGATCGATCCGCTTCCTGCCGCCGCACCCTCGGCTGCGTCCGTCCCACCTCCTTCCGCCGCACCGGTTGCCCTCCCGCCGGTTCCGTCCGTGTCGCGGTGCGTCTCGCTGGCGGCAGTTCCGTCGTCGCCGTGCTCTCTCGATGAGGCCGCCTCCTCGGCGCCGAAACGGCGCCACGCGACGACGCCGGCGATCAACACCGCCGCTCCGAGGACCACGAGCGGGAGCGGGCCACCGTCGCCGGCGTTCGTTCCCTCGGCACCGTTCGTCGGTCCGGTCGGCGTGGCGGTCTCCGAACCGGTTCCGGGCTGCTCCGTGTCGGTCGCGGATCCCGTTCCGCCCGACGCGTTCGTCCCGTTTACGTCGGTCGCGTTCGCCGGCGCGAAGACCGCCCACGGCCGTCGGTCGGTGAACTGGCGTTCGCCCTCCCAGGTGACCGATGCGCTGTCCGCCAACGAGTCCGGGTTCGACTGCGTTCCCGGCGGCTCGACCGATCGGAAGGCGAGCGACTCGCCGGGCCTGAACACGAGTTCCTGGCCGGGGCCGACGTAGAAGCCGCCCTCGAAGACGTCCCCGACGGTGACCGTCCGATCCGCGACCACGCCCAATCCGTGCCAGGTGAACCGCAGCTCGACGACGCCGATGTCGTTGCTGATCCGCGACCGGACGAACGCGTCGCGTTCGAAGCCGTCCGCCGCCATCTCCCGATCGGTCGCGTTCTCGCCGGCCGAGACCAGCGCCCTCGCGTCCGTACGGAACCCCCGATAGAGGTCAGTCTCCTCCTCGCGGAACCGCGTCGCGAACTCCTCGAAGGACTCCCGCTCGTCCGTCGACTCGAGCACGCGCTCGTATCGAAGCGTCCAGACGCCGCGTCCGTCGCGATGGACCGTTATCTCGAACACGCTTCGATCGAACCCGCCGGACTCGGCCTGGGGCTCGTGGGGGATCGGGCCGATCGCCTCCGGGCCCGTGCTCCCGGCGGTTCCCGGTCCTGCGGCGGCTGGAGCGACGGCTCCCGCAAGCCCCGCGAGGAGGACGACGAGACAGCAGCCGATCCTGACCGATGCCGATCCCCGCATTCGTTCGGAAGGGTTCGCCCGTGAGTAAAAGCGCTTGCGTCCCGAGGTCGGCCGCGGTCCGTCTCGGGATCGGTCGGGCGACGTACGGTTCGAGATCTGCCGTCCGTAACGTGGTGACGCTACTCGTCAGCGTCGGCGTCGTCGGCTGCGTCGCCAGCGTCCTCGTCAGCGTCGGCGTCGTCCGGATCGGCGTCCTCCTCGTCGGCGTCCTCGTCGGCGCTCGCATCGGCGGCTGCGTCGTCGACCGGAAGGTCGGGAACGATGTCCGCGGCGTCCTCGTCCGACACGAGGCGGTAGCCGTCGGCCGCAGTGATGGTCGCGATCGACAGATCCGCCGCCGTCAGGTCCTCGGCGTACTCGCCGAGCGCCGCGACCGCGAGCTCGATTCCCTCCTCAAGGCTCAGCGAGTCGGTCCACTCCGCCTCGAGGGTCGACTGGATCTCCTCGCGGCCGTCGCCGATGACGGTCGCCTTCCACTCGTGCGGCGTTCCGGAGGGATCGGCGCCGAACAGGCGCGGTTCGCCGTTCTCGATCCCGCCGATGAGCAGCGCGGCCCCGTAGGGACGCGTGCCGCCGAGCTGCGTGTTCTCCTGGATGTGATCGGTGACGTGTTTCGTGAGCGTCTCGATGCCGATCGGCTCGCCGTACCGCAGCTGGTTGACCTGGGTCTGCCGGCGGGCCAGATCGATCAGCTTGCGGGCGTCGGCGACGTGGCCGGCGGAGGCCGTCGCGACGTGGTCGTCGAGCTTGTGGAGCTTCTCGATGCTCTCGGCCTCCATCAGCGGCGAGGAGGTCCGACTCATCGCCGCCAGGACGATCCCGTCGGCGGTGCGGATCCCCACGCTCGGCGCGCCCCGCGAGACCGCCTCGCGGGCGTACTCGACCTGGTAGATCCGGCCGTCGGGGGAGAACAGCGACGTCCCGCGGTCGTACGCCTGCTGGTCGTTACCTCTCATCGCTCCCCACCTCGTCGTCGCACTCCGTAGTCGATCATTACCTCTCGATAGCGTCTCGGCGGGGAAAAACCCTCCTTATTGGGAGGACGATGCCGGGAGTTCGTCGGGAAGCTCGTCAGGCGATTCGTGTGCCGTACCGGAGCCCAATCACCGGCGACGATACGTCCGGAACGTGAGCTCGTCACGCTCGTTCCGGTCCGTTTCCGTCCACTCGTCGGCGTCCCACTCCGGAAAGCGCGTGTCGCCCGCGTAGGACTCGTGGATCTCCGTGAGCACCAGCTCGTCCGCCAGCGGGAGGAACGCCTCGTAGATCGTCGCACCGCCGGCGACGTAGACGGTTGCAACGCCCAGCTCGGCGGCGGCCGCCGCGGCGCGGTCGAGCGCGTCGTCGATCCCGTCCGCGCCGACGGCGCCGTCCGGGAGGTCGAGATCGGACCGCGAGAGCACGATGGAGACTCGATCGGGGAGCGGCCCCCCGAGCTCGGCCGCGATGCTCTCGTAGGTCCGCCGGCCGAGGATCACGGGGTGGCCCGTGGTCGTGCTCTTAAAGTGTTCCAGGTCCGCGGGGTAGTGCCAGGGCATCCCGCCGGAATCGCCGATCACGCCGTTCTCGGCCACCGCGGCGATGAGCGAGACCGTGAGGCCGTCCGGCACGTCGCCGTTGGACGGCGCGTCGACGTCGGTTGGATCGTTAGCCTGACCGGCAGTCGTATCACCCATTCGACGCTCACTCCGCGACCGCGAACGTGATCCCGTCCGCGGAGTCGTAGTCGTGGAGCTCGACGTCGTCGGACGTGAGCTCGTCGAGCGGCTTGTCGGCGATCTCGATGCGGGGTCGCGACCGCGGCTCCCGTGAGAGCTGCTCGAGGAGGCCGGGGACGTGGTCGTATCCCTCCCGGTCGGCCGGCTCATCGGGCGCCGCCTGCTCGAGCCACGTCTTGACGTCGCGGTAGTCGGCCGTCGTCTCCACGTCCGTGAGCCGGTCCTGCAGCCGGTCGAGGTTGTCCGCGTACCACGCGCCGCGGTCGCCCTCGCCGCAGTAGACGTGCGCGTCGACGATGCTGTGGCCGAACTGCCCCACCTCGAAGCCCGTCCGCTGGGCGATCGCGGTGGCCAAAAGCGAGTAGGCGGCGATGTTGAACGGCACACCGAGCGCGATGTCGCCGGACCGCTGGGTGAGATGGAGGTTGAGCCGGCCGCCCTGGACGTTCACGACGAACGTGTAGTGACACGGCGGCAGCGTCGAGACGGCCGCGTTGGCGGGGTGCCAGGCGTTCACGACCATCCGGCGGGAGCGCGGGCTCTCCTCGAGGGTGTCGAGGACGTACTGGATCTGGTCGAACGTCCGGCGGCGGGTTCCGTCGGCGTCCTCCTCGACGGTCACCCAGCGCTGGGCGTCCTCGGGCCAGCTCTCGCCCTCCAGGCCGCCCTCGGGGATCGGGTAGCGCCGCCAGAAGCGTCCGTACGCCGTGTCGAGCCGCCCCTCGTCGTCGGCCCACGCGTCCCAGATCGCGGTGTGGTCCCGGAGGTTCCGGACGTGTTCTTCCCCGGAGAGGTACCAGAGCACCTCGTGAATGAGCGAGTTCCACCGGTAGCCGTCGAGCCGCTTCGTGGTCAACAGCGGGAACCCCTCGGCCAGGTCGACGGTGTACTGGCCGCTGAAACTCGCGATCGTGTCCACGCCGGTGCGGTTCGGCTTATAAACGCCCTCCGAGAGGGTCTCGTCGACGAGATCGAGGTACTGTTGCATGGTGGATCGAGGTCGGTCCGTCGCCGACCGGCGGCGTGGGCCGGGGCGTCCCGGGTGTCCCGACGCGCTAGCGTGACCCGGCGTGCCGACCGGTCGGCGGTCGTCGTTTCCAACAGCGGCGCCGATTATAAAAAGGTCGTCGGGTCGCTGCTCGCTGCCGTATCGGCCCGTGGTGGGTCACCCGTTCACGTCCGACTCCGCGGTGAAGGCGTCCGTCAGGTCGTCCGCGATCGCCTCGATCGCCGCCGCCGCGGCGTCGATGTCGTCGGTCAGGCCGACGAAATCGTGAATCTGTCCCCCGTAGTGGCGCCGAACGACGGGGACGCCGTCCGCCTCGAGTGCGTCGGCGTACGCGCCCCCCTCGTCACGGAGCGGATCGTATCCCGCGGTGAGTATCGTCGCGGACGGGAGGCCGGACAGATCGTCCGCCTGCAGCGGGAACGCGTACGCGTTCCGGTAGTCGACCGGGTCCTCGATGTACGCCTCGTAGAACAGCCGCATGCTCCCCATCGTGAGCCAGTACCCGCTGCCGACCGTCCCGTAGCTCTCGAAGGATCGGAGGCGCTCCGCGTTCACGACGGGATACAGGAGCACCTGCTGGTCGATCTCCGGGCCGCCCCGGTCGCGGGCCATGAGCGAGACGACCGTCGCGAGAGTGCCGCCCGCCGAGTTCCCGACGACCGCGAGCCGGTCGGGGTCGCCGCCGAAGTCCGCCGCGTTCTCGGCGACCCACTCCGTGGCGGCGTAGCAGTCCGTCACGGCGGCTGGAAATGGATGTTCGGGCGCCCGCCGGTAGCCGACCGAGACGACGATACATCCCGACTCGTTCGTCAACCGCGTACAGAGATTGTCGAAGCAGTCGAGATCGCCGAGCACCCACCCGCCGCCGTGGAAGAACACCACGACCGGACGCTGCCCATCGCGGTCGAGTTGGTTTTCGTGGTCGAGCTGCCCCTCGCCGTCGAGTCGGTCCTCACTATCCGGATGGTACGTCCGGATGGGGACGTCCGAGTCCGGCCCGGGAATGGCGAAATCCTGTATCCGCCCCACCGGCTCGTTCGACTGGTGGGCGAACAGGTCGCGAAACTGCTCGCGGTACGTCGCTATCGAGAGGGTATGAGCTTGGGGACGGGTCTCGCCGCTTCGCTCATCGAGCACCGCCTTCGCCTGCGGATCCATATCGTTCGCCATGCCGAACCGGTTTTCGACTGACTGCATAAACGTTCGTGCGGACAAACCTTCAGGGACGTCGAGTCCGTGCCCGACGTATGGACCTGTTCTGGCACCGACGCGACCTCCGTGTCACGGACAACGTCGGCCTGTCGGCGGCCGCCGACCGTGGGCCGGTCGTTCCGTGTTTCGTCCTCGACGACGCCGTTCTCGAGCACGCCGGCCCGCCCCGCGTCCGGTACCTGCTCGGGTCCCTCGCGGAGCTCCGGGATGCCTACCGGGAGCGCGGGAGCGACCTGATCGTCGGCCACGGCGACCCGGCCGAGATCCTCCCGCGGCTCGCGAACGCGGTCGACGCCGATCGGGTCGTCTGGAACCGCGGCTACTCCGGGTTGGCGCGCGAGCGCGACGCCCGGGTCGAGGAATCGATCGCGGAGTCGGGCGGAACCGAGTCGCTCGCCGTCGAGACGTATCACGACGCGGTCCTGCACGACCCGGACTCGATCCGGACCAACAAGGGTGATCCCTACTCCGTGTTCACCTACTACTGGAAGAAGTGGCGCGATCGTGAGAAAGCGGCCCCGGAACCGGCACCGTCCGCGGCCGACCTCCTCGACGCGGAGCGGCTGCAGGTGGTCGTCGACGACGT
This sequence comes from Halopenitus persicus, assembly GCF_002355635.1. Taxonomy (GTDB): domain Archaea; phylum Halobacteriota; class Halobacteria; order Halobacteriales; family Haloferacaceae; genus Halopenitus; species Halopenitus persicus_A. The sequence continues at coordinate 477,057 of NZ_AP017558.1, forward strand.
GGCGGCGGATCTCCGGGCGGACGACGCGACGATCGCCGCCGGAACCCTTCCCACGATCACGGACCTCGGGTTCGCGGAGCCGGCGGCCGAGTCGATCCCCGCCGGCACCTCCGGCGCACGTGATCGGTTGTCGTCGTTCCGTGAGGAGGACGTCTTCCGCTACGAGACGCTCCGGGACGTGCCCGCAGCGTCGGTCACCTCCGGGCTCTCACAGGACCTCTCGTTCGGCACGATCGGTCCCCGCGAGGTGTACGCCGCCACCGAGGACGCGATGGCGCGCGCCGAGGCCGGCGACGCCGATGCGGCCGTCTCGGATCTGGAGGACGCCGACCCCGTCTCGAGCGTCACGGAGTTCCGGAGCCAGCTCGCCTGGCGGGAGTTCTACCTCCAGGTCCTGTTTCACAACCCGGAGACGGTCTCACGGAACTACAAAACGTACGAGAACCCGATCGACTGGCGCGAGGACCCGGACGCGCTCGCCGCCTGGAAACGCGGCGAGACCGGGTACCCCATCGTCGACGCCGGGATGCGCCAGCTTCGTGCGGAGGCGTTTATGCACAACCGTGTCCGGATGATCGTCGCGTCGTTCCTCACGAAGGATCTGCTACTCGACTGGCGTGCGGGCTACGCTCACTTCCGCGAGCACCTCCGGGACCACGACACCGCCAACGACGTCGGCGGGTGGCAGTGGGCCGCCTCCACCGGGACCGACGCGCAGCCCTACTTCCGGATCTTCAACCCGATGACGCAGGGCGAACGCTACGACCCCGACGCCGAGTACGTCACGACGTACGTCCCCGAACTCCGGGGCGTCGACCCCGACCTGATCCATTCGTGGCACGAACTCGACCCGGAGCGTCGCGGGTCGGTCGCCCCCGAGTACCCCGCGCCGATCGTCGACCACGCCGAGCGTCGCGAGGAAGCCCTAGCGACCTTCGAGGCGGCGCGGGGCGAGGACTCGTGACGAGCTCCGAACCCGGCAGTGGGCGAGGTCGATCCGCTGAATGGAGAGGGTCGGCCGACGCCGTCGTTTAACGGTCTATTTAAAAAGTCTTTTTAAAAGGGAATTTAAAAACGTCGTCGAAACGCAGTCACCGGCCCGCGGCGATCAGCGCCTCGAGCACGTTCGCGGTGCCGTCCATATACGCGTCCGCGAGCACCGTGTCGGCCGCCTCGCGCGCGGCGTCGTCCGCGTTGGCCACGGCGTACGACTCGCCGGCGACCGCGAACGTCGAGGCGTCGTTCTCGCTGTCGCCGACCGCGACGAACGCGTCGGGGTCGTACTCCAGGATCGAGCAGAGTTCCTCGAAGGCCTCGCCCTTCGAGACGTCCGGCGAGGTGACGTGATAGGCGTAGCCCGTGTCGACGACGGTCTGACCGTGCTCGACCGCAATGGTTCGGAGGAGTTCCTCGTCGGCGTCCATCGAGATCGCGACCTCGGTCTCGCGCCACCGGTTGACCGTCGTCCGGCCGCCCCAGCCCAGGTCGCCGCCGCGCTCGACGAACTCCTCGGCGACCGCCCAGCAGGCGTCCGGATCGCCGGTGAACCGGGTTTCGCCGTCGGCGTAGACGACGCCGCCGTTCTCCGCGATCACGTGTTCGGGCAGCCCCAGAAAGTGGGCGAGCGCGACCGGATACGGGAACGCCTTCCCGGTCGCGAACACGACCGGCGCCTCCCAGCTCGGCAGCAGCTCGAAGGCACGGGGGTCGATCCGGTGATCGGCGGTGGTCAGCGTCCCGTCAATGTCGAGGACGAGCGGCGGCACCATACCGACACCCCGAGCGCGCGGGACAACGACCTTACGATCCGGCACCGCCGTCGGACGGCCCGTCCCTCGCCGCCGATCCGGGTTCGGCTTCCGCATCGGAGCCGGTTTCGACCCCCGCTTCAGCACCCATTGGTCCGTGCATCGACCGGATCGTCTCGTGGACGCCGAGGACGAACGCGGGGACGACGATCATGAAGACGTGCTCCTCGATCGGGATCCCGAACAGGTCGTAACCGGTCCGGGTCACGATCGCGAAGACGCCGACCTCGAGGGTGTACCAGTCCCAGACGTACGCGACCGGATAGATCACGGCGATCGTGGCTCCCGCTCGCCGCAGAGCGTTCACCCGGTATAAGAGCACGAAGGCCACCGTCCCGAAGACGGCCTCGGTGGCCAGATACGTTGCCGGTCCGAGCGCCGTGACGTCCGGCAGGCCGACCGGATCCAGGGGGCGGTACCACGTCGCGACCACCAACAGCGCGAGGAAGAGGTACGTCCCGCGGATCAGCAGCATCGTCGCCAGATCCGACGGCGCCCGGTAGGCGACGACCGCGACGGTCGCGAAGACCGCTACGGCGGCGGGCGCGGACGCGGAAAAGACGCCGGAGACGGTCCCCCACAGGACCATCGTTCCGCCGAGCGCGAAGAGTCCGTAGGCGATCTGACGGGCTCGTGCCGGGCCGACGAGGACCGCGACGGTCCGCTTGTCGATGCTGGCGTCGTAGTCGTGGTCGGACTCGTCGTCGACGACCTTCACGCCGGTGAGAACGACCAGGAAGACGGCCGCGAACGCGAGGATCGTCGGCGGCGCACCGGCTCCCTCGATGCCGACGGGCACGGTGCTCGCGGCGGTGCCGGCCTGAACGACGGAGCCGCCGACCATCGCGACCGCGATCCCGGTCGGATAGCCCATCGTCGCGCCGATCGGCGTGGTGTCGAGCTGCGGCGCGTGCAGGTAGCCGATGATCCACATCGGCAGGGTGAGCGCGGCCGCTACCGGGCCGGCGAGGATCCAGACGCCGACCAGACAGCCGAGAAACCCCAGGCTCGCTCCGAGGAGGGCGATCCGACAGCCGCCCGCGGTCATCGGATGGTCGTCGTCCTCGCCGCGCAGGTGGAAGTCGACGTAGCCGTCCTTCACGTGGGCGGTGTACACGGCGAAGAAGGCGGCGAGCGCGTGGACGGCGCCGGCCGGGATCGACGGCGCGCCGGCGACGATCGCACCGAACCACGAGGCCGCGATCGGCGGCAGCATGAAGACGGGGTGGACCTGGGAGGCGAGTGCCCCGACGTCGGCCCGGAGCCCGGTCGCCGTTCTGGCGAAGACCATATGCGTGTTACCACGTGACACTCGACCTTAGTGTTTGTCGGCGACCGTCTCGGTCGAGCCCCGTCAGCGGAACGGACCGTCTCGGTCGAGCCCCGTCAGCGAAACGGACCGTCTCGGTCGAGCCCCGTCAGCGAAACGGACCGTCTCGGTCATGGCCAACACCGCCGCCGCGTCAGCCGATCGTCGGACGCCCCGGTCAACTTATACCGTCGCGCGGTCTGTGACCGGACGTGTCACTGGGACCGGACCCGCTCGACGAGCTCGCCGTCCCGGACGGAACGACGGTCGAGGAGCACGACGTCGTGACTGACGGGGACGCTTTGATCGGCGGGCAGGCGACCGTGGAGCTCGGGATCCGCGGCCGGACCGTTGCGGCCGGCGAGCGCGTGACCGTCGACGGGGACATCGAGGCCGCCGGCGACTGCCGGCTCGATATGCTCTGTTCGGTCGACGGCAACGTGCTGGTCGGCGAGGACGCCTATCTCGGCGAGCGCGTGCACGTCGCCGGCCGGCTGATGGTCTCCGGCGACCTTGACATCGGCGACGACGTCGAGGTCGACGAGGGGTTCGACGCGAACGGCTGGATCGTCGTCCGCAACCCGGTTCCCACGATCGTCTTCTACTTCATCGTCCTCTCCCAGCTGCTGCGGGCCGGCGATCGGGAGGCGGCCGACGAACTCGCGGCCGCGCTCGCCGACGACGAGGACGTCGAGGACCCGTTGATCATCCCCCGCGGCGCCACCGTTTCCGACGACGCCTGGCGCGTCTCGACGCCGGCGACGATCGGCGACGACTGCCGGCTCCACGGCAACGTTCGGGCGGAGTCCATCACGGTCGGGACCGGGAACACGGTCTTCGGGTCGCTTCGCGCCCGCGAGGACGTCTCCGTCGGCGCCGGCACGGCGATCCACGGGGACGTGACGACCCGCGGCGGAACGGCAACGATCGCGGCCGGCGCCCACGTCCGCGGCGACGTCTCGGCGCGGGACATCGACGTCCACGAGGACGCGACCGTCGACGGTGCGCTCCGCGCTCGCGGGGAGCTCACGCTCCGCCGATCGGCGGATGATTTATAATCCCTGCCCGAGCCGTTTCGGGGTATGTGCGGTGGGACGCGCTCGACGTACTGGGAGACGGTCGCCGACGTCGTCGAGCGTGCCCGCCGTCGCCACGAGCGGTTCGACCCCGCGGGCGACGACCCCACGACCGCGATCGACGAGGGCATCCGGCCGATCGTCGCGGTGTATGCCCGTGCTCGCCGGGACGGCGTTGCGCTGTCGGCGGTCGAGCGGTCGCTGCTCGAGGGCGTGTTGAACGACTGGCTCGCCGCCTACGCCGGCTGTGTGGGCCGGACGATCGAGAACTCCTACTCGATTCACGAGGTCGCGCGAACCTGTCGGGACTACGGAACGGTCGTCGACGCCGTCGAAGCGATCGTCGCGCCGCGGGGAGACCACACGTCGTCGGGGCCGTGATACCACACGTCGTCGGGGCCGTGATCGATGTCCTCGCGTTCTCGACCACGGTCCGTCGCAAGGGGGAGTTTTTACACGGTCCCTCCCGTATCGTCGATCGAGATGTACGATCAGATCCTGGTTCCGACCGACGGCAGCCCGGCAGCCACCGCGGCGATCGACCACGCGATCGACCTCGCGAAGCGATACGACGCGCGGATCCACGCGCTGTACGTCGTCGACGGGTCGGCCTATTCGACGCTGGAGGCCGGCTCGGAGATCGTCCTCGAGGCCCTGGAATCGGAGGGGGCCGAAGCGACCGAACGCGTCGCCGAGGCGGCCACCGAGGCCGGCGTCGACTCGGTCACCAGCGTCGTCAACGGGACCGCGTACCGGACGATCACCGAATACGTCGACGACAACGGGATCGATCTGATCGTGATGGGGACCCACGGCCGCCAGGGAATCGACCGATACCTCCTCGGATCGGTGACCGAGCGCGTGGTTCGCACGGCCGAGGTGCCCGTTTTGACGGTCCACAAGGACGAGGATTGAGACCGGTCGAAGCGATCCCCCGAACGCGACGAATGCCACCGATCACAAGACAGTAGTCACCGCCGTCACATACCCGGGGTATGCGCGACTGGCTCACCCACCGCGTCGCCGCCGCGCCGGACGCGACCGCACTCGTGCGGGCGGCCGACGGCGAGGCGTGGACGTACGCGGACCTCGACCGGCTCGTCGAGGAAACCGCGGGCCGACTGGCCTCTCGGGGGGTCGATTCAGGGACGCACCTCGGCGTCCACCTCTCGCCACGGGTCGGCTACGTCGGCCTCGTTCACGCCGCGATGCGGCTCGGGGCGACGCTCGTTCCGATCGGACACCAGCTTACCCCGCGCGAGATCGGCGTCCGTCTCGATCGGGCGGACGTCGACGTGCTGGTCTGCGATGCCGAAACGCAGTCGACCGCGGTGGCGGGGGCGGCGGGAACCGGGATACCGATCCTCTCGGTGGACGCGCCGACCCCTCCGGACGCCACGGACGAGTCGTCAGGATCGGACGCCTCGGAACAGTCAGGTTCGACCGATTCGACCGATTCGACCGATTCGACCGATTCGACCGATTCGACCGCCTCGAACGGACTCGAGGATTTAAATACCCCGACCGACCCCGAGGATTCGGACGTCGTCACCGCCCTCCACGACGCCGATCCGGAACCGGTCACGACCTCGACGTGGGACCTCGAGGAGCGGCTCTGCGTGCTCTTCACCTCCGGAACGAGCGGCCGGCCGAAGGCGGTGGAGATCACCGCCGGCAACGTCCTCTTCTCGGCGATCGCCTCCGCGTTCCGGCTCGGCGTTCACCCCGACGACCGGTGGCTCGTGACGCTGCCGCTGCATCACGCCGGCGGCCTCTCGCCCATCTACCGGTCGGCCCTCACCGGGACGACCATCGTGTTGCGTGAGGACTTCGATCCGGGCGAGGCCGCCGACGACATCGACCGCTACGACGTCACCGGCGTCTCGCTCGTCCCGACGATGCTTACCCGAATGCTCGACCGCCGCGGGACGCTGTCGGACTCGCTGCGGACGGTCCTGCTCGGCGGTGCCCCCGCCTCGGAGCGCCTGATCGAGCGGTGTGAAAACTACTCGGTCCCGGTGTATCCGACCTACGGGATGACCGAGACCGCCTCCCAGATCGCGACCGCGACGCCCGCGGAGGCCTTCAAAAACCCCGAGACCGTGGGTCGGCCGATCTTCTGGACGGAACTCACGGTCATCGGCGATGACGGCGATCCGGTCGAACGCGGCGAGACCGGCGAGCTCGTCGTCGCCGGCCCGACCGTTTCGCCGGGCTATTACGGCGATCCGGAGGCGACCGCGGCCGCGACCGGCGACCACGGCCTTCACACCGGCGACGTCGGTCGGATCGACGAGGACGGTCGCGTTCACGTGATCAACAGGCTCGACGACCGGATCGTCACCGGCGGGGAGAACGTCGACCCCGGCGAGGTCGCCGGCATCCTCGCCGACCACGAGGCCGTGCGCGAGGTGGCCGTGCTCGGGCTGCCCGACGAGACGTGGGGCGAGCGCGTCGGCACGCTGATCGTCCCCGCAGATCAACCCGGCCCGGCGGAGGACTCGTCGAACGGCGAAGGTGGCGGGGGCTCATCCGACGCGTCCGACGAGCCCGACGCTGATGCGTCGATCGATGCGACGGCCGACGCGGGGATGGACGCGACCGACGCTGCCGACGATACCACCGATGTGACCGACTCGGACGCGACCGAACCGAAGGCGACTCCCGGAACGGATGCGGAACGCGATCCCCCGATCGACGAGCGGGCCCTCCTCGAGTACGCCCGCGAGCGGCTTTCGGGGTTCAAGATCCCGCGGACGATCGCCTACGTCGAGGAGCTTCCGCGAACCGTCTCGGGAACCGTCGATCGAGAGGCGGCGCGCGACCGATTGATCGAGGACGGCGTCGATCCGTCGATCCCGGCGGCCGAGTTCGACCGCGCGGGATTCGAGCCGGCCGATCCCGAGCCGGTCGCCGATACGGAATCGGATGACGCCTCGGAATCGGATGACGCCTCGGAATCGGATGACGCCTCGAAGTCGGACCCGAACGACGACTCGAAGTCGGACCCGAACGACGTCTCCGAATCGGAAGCGGGATCGGACGGTGCCGATGGAACCGGTGATGGGTCCGGGGACGGAACGAACGGGACCGAAACCGGCGACGCCGACCCGGGCGGCGATGCCGGAGCCGACCGGTGACCGAGGCGGCAGCGGTTACTCGTTGTCGGGACTGCTCGGGTGGTAATCGGTGTCGTACTCGCCGGGGCGATCGTCGATCCGGTCGGGATTGATCCGGCCGCCGAGCAGCATAAAGTCGAGGACGGTGACGTAGAGCATCGCCTCGACCACGGGGACGGCACGCGGCGGGAGGACGGGGTCGTGGCGGCCGACGACCTGGATCTCCTTCTCCTCGCCGGTCTCCCAGTCGGCGGTGCGCTGTTTTTTCGGGATGGAGGTCGGCGCGTGCCAGGTCACCTCGCCGTAGATCGGCTCGCCGGTCGTGATTCCGCCCTGGAGACCGCCGTGGTCGTTGCCGACCGGAACCGGATCGCCAGGCTCGCTGACCGTCTCCGGGTGGTCGCCCTCGTCGAATTCCCAATCCTCGTTGCGCTCCTTGCCGGTCACCTCGACCGCGTCGGTTCCGAGTCCGAACTCGAAGGCCGTCGTCGCGGGGATCGACATCATCGCCTGCCCCAGCCGGGACGGAACGCCGTCGAATCGAGGGGCTCCCAGTCCGCGAGGGACCCCGCGGGCCTCGAAGTAGATCGACCCGCCGATCGAGTCGCCCTCCTCCTGGTATTCCTCGATGCGTTCCTGCATCCGGTCGGCGGTCTCGGGGTCCGCACACCGGACGTCGTTCTCCTCGGACCGCTCGAGGATCTGCTCGAAGGAGACTGCTGGAGCCTCGATGTCGTCGATCCGGTTGACGTGGGCCTTGATCTCGACGTCGTGGTCGGAGGCGTCGAGGATCGCCTTCGCGACCGCGCCCGCCGCCACCCAGTTCACCGTCTCCCGGGCCGAGGAGCGACCGCCGCCGCCCCAGTTGCGCGTTCCGAACTTCGCCGAGTAGGTGTAGTCGCCGTGTGAGGGACGCGGTGCGGTGACGTACGGCTCGTATTTCCCCGAGCGCGCGTCCTTGTTCTGGATCACCATTCCGATCGGCGTCCCCGTGGTGTAGCCGTCCTGGACGCCGGAGTTGATCGTCACCTCGTCGGGTTCCCCTCGGGAGGTGGTGATCATCGACTGGCCGGGCTTGCGCCGGTCGAGGTCGCGCTGGATCAGGTCCTCGTCGAGCTCGACGCCGGCGGGGCAGCCCGAGACCGTGACGCCCATCGCCTCGCCGTGACTCTCGCCGTAGGTGGTCACCTGGAAGAGGCGACCGAACCGGTTGCCGTTCATTACGCACACGTGTGGCTCGGGGGCATATATACGTTGTATCTCGGCATAGTGGCGCGGCGAAGGTGGTTTTCGACACAGTGGCGCGGCGAAGGTGGTTCCTGGGTCGGGACGGACTTCGCGTCGAACGACACAAGGGATTTGTAGGCCGCTGTATGAGTGTCGGGTATGTCCCGGCTGCTGCCCTCCCCTCCCGACGTCTCCCTCGGCGACCGGGAACCGCGGGTCGTCGACGTCGACGACGAAAACGCCGACGAGCTGTTCGCGGCGCTGTCCTCCGAGACCGCCCGGTCCCTGCTCTCGACGCTCCACGAGGAGCCGGCGACGACCTCCGAGCTCGCCGAGGCAACCGACACGTCGCTGCAGAACGTCCAGTACCACCTCGGAAACCTCTCGGATGCCGAACTCGTCGAGGTCGCCGACACGGTCTACTCCGAGAAGGGCCGCGAGATGAACGTCTATGCGCCCACGAGCGACCCGCTCGTCCTGTTCGCGGGCGAGTCGAGCCACAGCGACGGGATCAAGACCGCCCTCAAGCGACTGCTCGGCGGCTACGGGATCCTCGGACTCTCGGCGCTCGCCGTCCAGCGGCTGCTGTCGGTTACGGTCCCGACCGGCGGTCCAGGAACCGACGGCTACACGGCTTCAGACTCCGGATCCGGTGGGAACGGTGCTGGCGGCGATGGCGGCGACGCCGCGGGCGTTGAGTCCGCCGACGGCGGCGGGGACGTCGGCGTGATGCAAACCGAGGCCCCGGAGGCGACGGGGGGCCCGATGACGACGACCGAGGGCGGCGGCGGCGGTGACGTCGTCGAGGTGATGTTCGACGGGGCCGCCGCCGAGCGCGCCGAGGCGGCCGCCGAGCACGCCGTCTCGCTGCTGGAACCCGGCGTCGTCTTCTTTCTGGGGGCGGCGATCGTCTTCACGCTCGCGTGGACCTACTGGCACTACAATCTGGGGTACTTCGAGGACGAGTGACGTCTCCCCCGGCCCGGTCGGCGTTCCGCCCCAGTCCGGCGCGAACAGGGGTAGGTACAAACCGGCGGGGGACGTATCCCCGATATGAACCATCAGGCAGAGGTCGTCGCGATCGGCGCCGGGACCGGTGCCGGCGGCGAGGAGGTCCCGGCGGTGCTCCTCGCGGCCCGCGGGGAGATCGTTCCCATCTTCGTCACGCCGGACCAGGCGAACTCGATCGGGATGACCCTCGAGGGCGAGCCCTTCGAGCGACCGCTCACCCACGACCTGCTCGTGGACGTGCTCACCGAGTTCGGCGGCGCGGTCGACCGCGTTCGCATCGACGACCTGAGCGAGGGGACCTTCTACGCGAAGGTCGACGTCGAGCGGTACGACGGCGGCGAGGCGGAGCGGTTCGTCTTCGACGCCCGACCCTCCGACGCGCTCGCGGTCGGCGTTCGCGTCGAGTGTCCGATCGTCATCGCCGACGCCGTGGTCGACGAGGCCGGCCAGCCCGCCGAGGCGTTCGGGTTCGACGTCGAGCCGGCCGGCGAGCACGAGGGGCCGTTCGATGACCCCGACCGGTCCGGCGATGCCGGCCCGTTCGGAGACCCGGGTCGGTCCGGCGCCGGTGGCCCGGTCGGCGGTCACGATCCCGTCGATCCCGAGGAGTCAGATGATTCCGACGCCGCCGCAGGCCCGGACGACCTGCCGACCGAGTGGACCGAGGACGCGGACGATCGCGAGGATCGCGAGTAGCGCTCGTCAAACCGAACGGTTCAACCGGCTCGGGGGAGTGCGTCGGCGTATGCCAGACCTGATGGATACCTACCTGGAAAACCGGTGGTTCGTCCAGCCCGACCAGGCGAACAACCTGGAGACCGCCCACGGCGGGCACGTCCTCAAGTGGATGGACGAGCTCGGCGCGATGTGTTCAATGCGCTTCTCGGGCGAGACCTGCGTCACCGCCCATATGGACGAGGTGAACTTCAGACGTCCCGTGCCGGTCGGCGGCATCGCGGTCGTGAAGGCGTACGTCTACGACACCGGCGAGACGAGCATCAAGATCCGAACGCGCGTCTTTCGGGAGGACCCCGAAACCGGCACGGAGGAGCTCACCGCCGAGTCATACATGGTCTTCGTCGCGATCGACGACGACCGAAACCCGATTCCGGTGCCCGAGCTGACCGTCTCCTCCGACCGCGGGCAGGAGCTGCTCGACGCCGCCCTCGAAAGCGCGCCGTAGGCCGAGGCTCGGGAGTTCGCTTCCGGTCACGGCCCGCCGATCCGCTTTTCAGACGTTCGCGTGCGCGTTCTCCACGGCGGTCTGCATCGGTTCGACGTCGGCTCTCCGAGCGAGGTGGCTCGCACACCCGCAGTCGGAGGCGCCGAATCCGGGAACCGGTCCCTCGCCCAGTCGTCCAGCGACCGCACACTCCACGTCCCGCTCGTCGGTTCGGACGACGTCGGCGATCTCGACGGTCGAGTGTCCGAGCAGGTAGTCGACGTGCCAGTGGCGCGTTTCGCGCTCGCCGGCGGCGAGCTCCCGGTGGCGATCCACGCGGGCGAACCCGCCGCTCCCGAGCGCGCTCCCCGTGTACGCGTAGCCGCCCGCGGGAAGCCGGTGACCCCCGAGCGCGCCGATCGTGATCGCGATCGGCTCCGGTACCGAGAGCACGAGCGTATAGGTCCCTCCGGTCATCGATCGGAGGAACGGCGCGACCGACCATACGGATTCGGATCGGTTCGACCGACCATACGGATTCGGATCGCTCCGACGGCCGTGACGGCCGGACGCGTCCAACCCATCCCGGCCGGGAACGTAACCGTCGAACGGTTCGTTGGGCTGATCGGGGGAACGAACGCCGCTCACCGACCGTACGGCATGAATGTCGGTTTTCGTTCCGGGACGTCCCGGTCTCCTGCGTTCGATCCCGACGCCTCCACGTCGACGTCGCTTTCGTGGCGCGTTGGCGACTGTTCCTCGCAGGAGATGCGTCCGAGGACGTAATCGATCGCGGACGTAACCAATAGTGGTTGAGCGGAAGCGGAACCTATATTTGGTGTCAGTTCGACGGTGTTTCTATGGCGATACATCGACGGAAGTTCATCACGGCGGTCGGCGCGGCAACCATCGCGAGCACGGCCGGCTGTGCCCAGCTCGGGAATAACAGCAACAGCGGCGAAGAAACGGCAGCGGTGGCCGGCGAGACGCTGACGCTAACGACCACGACGAGCACCTACGACACGGGACTGCTCGACGCGATCCACCCGGACTTCGAGGAAATGTACGGCGTCTCCGTCGACGCGGTCGCGCAGGGGACGGGCGCGGCCCTCGAGTCGGCCCGGAACGGGGACTCCGACGTCGTGATGGTTCACGCGCGCGGCCTCGAGGACGAGTTCATGCGCAACGGCTACGGGGTCAATCGCCGCGACCTCATGTTCAACGACTTCGTCATCGTCGGCCCCGAAAGCGATCCGGCGGGGATCGGGGGAATGGGCTCGGCGACGGAGGCGCTCACCGCCATCGCCGAGGCGGAGGCCACGTTCGTCTCGCGGGGAGACAACTCGGGAACCCACACGAAGGAGCTCAACCTCTGGGAGGCCGCGGGAACCGAGCCGGGCGGCGACTGGTATCAGGAGACCGGCACCGGGATGGGCGAGGCGCTCAACGTCGCGAATCAGCAGGGTGCCTACACGCTCTCGGACCGCGGCACCTTCATCTCGCAGCGCTCCGAGATCGACCTCACCATTCTGGTACAGGGACCGATCGAGGGCGGTCCGGAGATCCTCTCGAACCCCTACGGAATCCTGGCCGTCAACCCGGGGGTCCACGAGAACGCCAACTACGACCTCGCGATGGCCTACATCGGGTGGATCACGAGTCCCGGCGCACAGGACGCCATCTCGAACTACGAGATGAACGGGGAGCAGCTGTTCTTCCCCGAGGCGGTCTCGGAGGATCCAGACTTCCAGCAGTACGTACCGGAAGGATGGAGTAGCAGCTCGTCCGACGCGTAAGCGTGCCGATCGAACCAGCCGCACAGCTGTTGCCCGCCGTCGTCGACCTCCCGTTCAGGGAGGGCTACGTCTCGAGCATCATCTACGTCTCGCTGTACGTGAGTCTCGCCGCGGTGGCGCTGAGCACCGCGTTCAGCGTTCCCGTGGCCATCCTGTTGGGGCTCGCCGACTTTCCCGGCAAGCAGTTCGTGAAGTCGGTCATCAATACGGGGATGGGCTTTCCCAGCGTGGTCGTCGGCCTCGTCGTGCTGTTCGCCGTCTCCAACCAGGGGCCGCTCGGGTCGCTGGAGCTCATCTTCACCAAGGAGGCGATGATCATGTCGCAGTTCGTGCTCGCGACGCCGCCGATCACGGCGATCAGCCTCGCGGCCATCGCCGGCGTGGACGAGCCCGTTCGCGACGCCGCCCACGCCCTCGGCGGCACTCGGTTCGACGTGGCGCTGGTGGTCCTCAAGGAGGCACGGTACGGGATCGCGACCGCGATCCTGGCCGGATTCGGCCGCGCCATCAGCGAGGTCGGGTCGGTGCTCATCGTCGGCGGCAACATCACGAGCGCGTCCGGAATCTCGAAGACGCGAACGCTGACGACCGCCATCCAGCTCGAGGCCCGACAGGGCCAGTACGAGACCGCGATGGTGCTGGGCGCGGTCCTCGTCACGCTCGTGTTGACGGTCAACGCCGTCGTCGTTCGCTTCGGCGATCGGGGGGTGAAACCCTGATGCTCCGAGCGACCGACGTCGCACACGCCTACGGCGACGACCCGGTGTTCCGTGACCTCTCGATCGACGTCGACACCGGGGAGGTCCTCGCGGTCATCGGCCCCTCGGGCGTCGGCAAGACGACGCTGCTCCGGTTGCTCGCTCTGTCGTTCGAGCCGGACGACGGGACCGTCACCGTCGACGGGACGGACGCGTGGGCAGCCGATCCGGACGATCGCCTCTCGTTGCGGCGACGCATCGGGATGGTCTTTCAGGAGGCGAGCCTCTTCGACGCCCCGGTCGAGCGCAACGTCGAATACGGGCTGCGGATCCGGCGCTCGTGGTCCGACCGGCTGCGACACGAACTCCACTCGATAGTGAGCTCGAACGGAACCGCCGACGCCGTTCGCGACTCGCTCGACATCGTCGGGCTGACCGACAAGATGGACCAGCACGCGGCGTCGCTTTCCGGCGGCGAGGCCCAGCGCGTGTCGTTCGCCCGCGCCGTGGCCTACGAGCCGGACGTCCTGCTGCTCGACGAGCCGACGTCGGATCTGGACCCGCGAAACACCGCGGTCATCGAGGAGGCGATCGCCGCGGCGCGCGACCGCGGGATCGGCGTCGTCGTGGCGACGCACGACATGCACCAGGCCGAGCGGATCGCCGACCGGGTCGCGGTGCTGCTCGACGAACGGATCACCGAGATCGGCCCGACGGCCGAGATATTCGAGGATCCCACCGACGACCGCACCCGAAAGTTCATTTCGGGAGAACTGGTGTACTGACCTCGACGGGTGCTCAACGACCACCTTTCGACGGGTGCTCAACGACCACCGCGTCGCGTGACCCGTCCCTCCGGAGGGAAGCGACGATGCGTCCCGTGAGCCGGAATGCGTCCCGAGTCGAGTCCAACGAGGCGTATTCGCGAATACATATACCGGTCCGCATTCAAAGGCACCCATGAGCGGTCAACGTCCCGAACACACGGGATGGTTCACGGATCTCGATCCCGACGATCTCGACGGTGCCGCAACCGCGATCACCGAGGGACGATCCGACCAGCCCCGGAAATGGCCGGAGCAAGCCGTCCAGGCGGGCTTTGCAACCGACGAAGCCGACTACTACGACGCCGTCCACGAGGCAACGGTCCACGCCACGCGCGAGGCCGTCCGGGCCCGAGAGGCGTCCGACGACCAACAGCTACAGCACGCGATCAAGGCGATGGACGACTGCGAGCGGACCGCAAATGAACTGGCCGAGCGCGCCGCCGAGTGGGCCGGGAGCCTCTTCGCGGACGTCGACGCCGGGATCGAAGGGGCCCGCGAGGTCGCGACGCGCGAGCCGGAGACCGAGGCCGAGGGGCGCGCTGTCTCGCTCGCCGATCGGGCCGTCGATCTGGCCGACGAGGCGGCCGCGATCCGCGGGTTCATCGAGCGAACGGCGCCCAGCGTCGCGCCGAACCTCGCGGCGATGGCCGGGCCGGTGCTCGCGACCCGCCTGATCGCGCTCGCGGGCGGGCTCGAGTCGCTCGCGAAGAAGCCCTCGGGGACGGTGCAGGTGCTCGGCGCGGAGGACGCGCTGTTCGCCCACCTCGAGGGGCACGCCCCGTCGCCGAAACACGGGATCATCTTCACCCACGAGTACGTGCGCGAGACCCGGCTGGAGGACCGCGGGTCCGCGGCACGGGCGGTCGCCGGAAAGCTGACGATCGCCGCCCGGATAGACCACTACAGCGGCGATCTCCGCGAGGAGGTCCACGAGGACCTCCACGACCGCATCGCGACGATCCGCGCTCGGGCTGACGCCGACGAGGAGGACGACCGATGAGCGACGATCCATCCGTAAGCGACGATGCCCCGACGAACGACGACACATCGACGAGCACCGACCCGGTCCTCCCGGCGGGCGTCGAGCGACGAACCATCGCCGGGACGGAGACGCTCGCGACGCGCGGCGAGCCGGTCTACGGCGAGCCGACCGACGGCGACTGGCGCGCCTGGAACGCCTCGCGGTCGAAGCTGGGCGCGATGTTCGAGCTCGGGATGGAGACGGGACTTGCGGGCGGCGACCGCGTCCTCTATCTCGGCGCGGCCGCGGGGACGACCGTCAGCCACGTCGCCGACTTCGCGGGCCCGACCTACGCGGTCGAGTTCGCCCCGCGGCCGACCCGTGACCTGCTGGCGGTCGCCGAACCGCGCGACCGGCTCTTCCCGCTGTTGAAGGACGCGCGGTCGCCCGAGACGTACGCCCACGTGGTCGAGTCCGACCTCGACGCGATCGTCCAGGACGTCGCGACCAGGGGACAGGCCGACGTGGCCGTCCGCAACGCGCGGTTCCTGGCGGACGACGGCCGGCTGGTGGCGGCGATCAAGGCGCGCAGCGAGGACGTCACCGCCGACCCCGAGGCCGTCTTCGACCGGGCGGTCGACCGGCTCGACGATGCCTACGAGGTGCTCGAACGCCGGCGGCTCGAGCCGTATCACGACGACCATCTCGCGGTCGTCGCGACGCCACGGTGACGGCCCGCATCGCCGGGCTTCGTCATCCCGGCGCCGGAGCGGCCGCCATCGGCCGGCCAGCCGTCGTGCGCGCGGCCGCGTCCGACCGACCGCCTTCCGACCTTATATAGTGTCCCGCGAACAAGGGGGGATCGATGGAACTGGGCTCGCGGGACGCGTTCGACCGGATGGGCACCCTCGGCATCGAGGAGGAATTCTTCATCGTCGACGAGGCCGGCCGCCCGACCTCCGGGATCGCGGACCTCGTCTACGGGCCCGACCCGCCGGAGCCGATCGCGGGCGCCGTCGACCACGAGCTGTTCGCCTGCACGATCGAGGTCCAGACGCCGCGCATCGAGGACCCCACGAACGCCCGCGAGGCCCTCATCGACGTTCGGAACGCGCTGATCGACCACGCGGAGTCCCAGGGGTACCGGATCGCGGGCGCCGGGCTCCACCCGGAGGCGCGCTGGCGCGAGCTCGACCACGCCGAAAAACCCCGGTACCGGTCACAGCTCGATCGGATCCAGTACCCCCAACACCGAAACACGACCGCGGGCGTCCACGTCCACGTGGGCGTCGACGACCCCGACGCCGCCGTCTGGATCGCCAACGAGCTGCGGTGGTATATGCCGGTCCTGCTGGCGCTGTCGGCGAACTCCCCGTTCTGGAACGGCTTCGACACCGGGCTCGCCTCCGCCCGGGCGAAGATCTTCGAGAACCTCCCGAACACCGGAATGCCGTCCCGGTTCGACGATTTCGATGCGTTCCAGCGGTACGAACGTCGGATGGTCGAGCACGGGTCGATCGAGGACCGCGGCGAGCTCTGGTTCGACGTCCGCCCCCACACCCAACACGGCACCGTGGAGGTCCGCGCCCCCGACGGGCAGCGGGACCCCGACCGAACCCTCGCGTTCGCCGAGTACGTCCACGCGCTCGTCGGCGACCTGGCCGAACGCTACGCGGACGGCGAGTCAGGCACCGACACCCGCCGCGAGCTCCTCGATGAGAACAAGTGGCGCGCGCTCCGACACGGCCACGACGCCGCCTTCATCACGCCCGCCGGGGAGGACGTCGTCTCCCTTCCGGAGGTCGTCGACCGCGAATGCGACCGGCTCGGTGTCACCGGGATCCGCGAGGTCCTCGACGACGAGAGCGGCACCCAGCGACAGCGACGGATCCACGACGAGGAGGGGATCGAGGCGCTGTGTGCCGACCTTCAGCTTCGGCGGCGCTGAGGGGCGATTTAAAAGTGACGGCCTCGGAACCGGTACGTGAAACCGTTACTCGGAGGCGACCGAGACGGACGCCGACTCGGCGGCCGACTCGTCAACGAGCTCGATCGCGGTCGGCGTCGCGTTCTGGATGTTGTCGCCGACCGGGCAGCGCCGCTCGACGGCCGCGAGCCATTCCTGGAGCGTCTCCTCGTCGGCGTCGGTCTCGGCGTCGATCCGCACGCGGATCTCCTGATAGCCGGCGCGTTCGTCCTCGGAGATGCCCTGGAACGCTCGCGGGTCGAGGTCGCCCTCGATCGAGAGATCCAGGGATTCGATCTCGATGTCGCGCTCGTCCGCGACCAGGTGGGCGACGACGTTGAGACAGCCGGCCCACGAGCCGAGCAGGTACTCGACCGGGGTCGGACCCTCGTCGGTGCCGCCGGCCGCCTCGGGCTCGTCGACGACGAACTCGAATCCGCGCGTCTCGACCGCGGTTCGCGTCGAACTCTCGCTTTCCGCGTCGATCCGGAACTGCTGTGTGGCGTCGGTTTCGCTCATCGATCCCTCCTTGGAGCCAGATTACTATAAAACATAGATTAGTAGCCAAGAATAACCGGTAGATATGACGCCCGGCGAGACGGCTACCCATCGCCTGCCGTCTCCCGACGCTGATCGGTACGACCGCTCTTGACGTCCTCCCCGCACTGAAGCGCGAGGCTTTCGCCTCGATTTTTCCGTAACGAACGTCTCGTGGACGGTCAAGAACGCGGGACCGAACGACCGGCCGTCGGCTTCCGTCGATGACCGGGTATCTGCCGCCGGCAGGGCCGGAGCCGTCGACTCAGTCGCGGTTGCGAAGGTTCTCGATGCGGTTCTCGAGGTCGTCTATGGCCTCTTCGACTTCGCGGCGAGCCGCCTCGCTCATCTCCTCGGCTTCGTCCGCCGCTTCCTCGAACGTGCTTCGGACACGTGTGAGTGCCTCGTCGGTCGTATCGGAGTCACCCATATGCCATCGACTGCTGTGTTTCGCGAGTGTCATAAAAGTGGTGGCGAACCGGTGGCGAGGCACCGTCGTTCAGTGCACGACTTCCGGGATTCAAATCCTCGGCTCACACCTGCTGCTCGCGACGTTGCTCACAGCAGGATGCGCGGGACCGGATTTGAACCGCGAGGACCCGCTTCGCTCGTCCTCTGGGCACAACTCCGGCCTGACTCCCTCGCTCACGCCGTTCGCTCAGTGCGCGGGACCGGATTTGAACCTCAGTCACTCCGCTTCGCTCCGTTCCCTGCTTCGAATCCGCTCCTGCTCCCTCACTCAGTCGCTGCGCTCCTTCGCTCAGTGCGCGGGACCGGATTTGAACCGGAGGAAGACGTGCTCGCTCACGCCGTTCGCTGCGCGCGACTTCCGGGATTCAAATCCTCGACTCACACCTGCTGCTCGCGACGTTGCTCACAGCAGGATGCGCGGGACCGGATTTGAACCGGCGGACCCCTACGGGATAGCGTCCTAAGCGCTACGCCGTTTCCGTGCTTGGCTACCCGCGCGCGCCGTGAGGTACTCGCAGGCTCCTCAAGAACCTGTCGAACTGCGGAATCATTTATATACCGGACGCCGCTAAGGGAGGTATGTACCGGGCGAGCGACCACGTCGCCAACGAGAAGTGGATCGACCGGCTCGGCGAGGCAAGCGACGCCCTCGACCTCGACGAGACCGTGCGCACGACGGCGGTGGACCTCTTCCTCTCGAACGTCCCCGACGCCGAGCGGTCGAAGGCGACCGTCGCCGCCGCCAGCCTCTATGCCGCGGCGCTGATCCGCGGAGAGGAACGCTCTCAGTCCGTGGTCGCCGACGCGATGTCGGTGACGCGACTCAGCGTCCACACGCACTGGAAAACCGTCCTCGAGGACGCCGGGTTCACGCCGCCGAAGTGGTAGAGGGATCGACGGTTCCGGGGCCGCCTCGAGGGTGGCCGAGTCACTCCGGGCGAGTCGCCTCGCGCCCCTCGCGGTCCGGCGTGAGGGTTCCGTGCTCGTCGATCTCGCCCTTGACGATCCGGGTCGAGGAGATCCGCTGACCATCCTCTGCGGGAACGTGGTCGACGACGACCACCTCGAGGGGGTCGTGGCCGGCCTCGCGCCGGAGATCGTTGATCCGCTCCCCGCCGTCCTTCGTCTCCGGGGAGACGATCAGCGCGTCGAACTGCGGCTCGGTGGCGATGCCGGTCGGCTCCGTGAGCTCACGCACCGCGTACTCGCGGTCGTACTCCGCGGCGAGCGGCTCGAGTTCGGCCTCGAGGTCGCGTTCTCGCTCCGTGAACGGGCGGACGTACCGCTCGACGTGGCGCGTCTTCGGCGCGAGGTCGTCGCTCGTCAGCCCCACGGTCACGTCCCCGAGCTCGAAGGCGCGCTCGAACAGCTTCCGGTGGCCGTCGTGGATCGGATCGAACGTGCCACCTAACGCGACGTCCATACCCGCCCGTCGCGTCGGCGCACCTTAAAAGGTCCCGAACCGTCCTCGACGGTCAGGCCGAACGTCCTCGGCGCTAGGCCGTCTCGTCGGCGTCGGTCGCGTCGTCCGCATCGGCGCCCGTGTCGGCGTTCCCGTCGTCCGCATCGGTCTCCGCGGTCGCCTCGCTGCCCTCGACGGAGATCTGTACCGGCTCGCTGTCGGCGTCGCCGGGATCGTCGCCGAGTCGCTGGTCGAGGTTGAAGACCGTGTTCAGCTCCGACTGAACCTGCCCGACCACGCTACGGACGAGCTCGCTCGGGGCGATCGCCTCGTACTCGTAGGGGTTGTTCCCGGCGCCCTCGCTTTCCCGCTTCCCGCGCTCGACGGTCTCCTCCTCGTGGAGTTCCGCCAGCGCCTCCCGAACCGTGCTCGGGTACAGCCCGGTCCCGTCGGCGATCTCGTCGCTGGTGCTGTGCGGATGGTCGCGAAGGTAGACGTAGATCCGGGCGCGCGTCTCGGTATCGAGCACCCACGACAGCAGGTCGACGATCCCCTCATCGAACTCCTGGACCGCCTTGTCGGCGCCCTCGCCGAGCTTCTCGCGCGTCTTGCGGATCTCCTCGCGGGTGCGGTCCGTCGGGGAGGACTCCGCGTCGTCGTCGATGTCCGCGTCGCCATCGTCGATGCCCGCGTCGTCGGTCGGGGTCGTGTCCTCGTCGGGAGCCATTGTCTACCGGTACTCGCCGCTCGGCGGGGAAAAGGGTTTCTCGTCGTTTCGAAGGGGACGGAAAACGTCGGTCGCGTCGACGTCAACGTCGGCCGCGTCTCGCCCTCCATCGGCCGCGTCTCGCCCTCCACTGGCCACATCGAGCCGTCTCCCGGTCGCTCCTCCGGGTCCGGATCGTCACTCCTCGACCGCCACGCTCTCGTCGATCCAGGCTGCGAAGGGGGCGTTGACGTCGGCGGCGTCGAACCGTTCGATGCAGGGGACGTCGTGAGGATGGAGCTCCCGGATCCGGTCGCCGAGCGCGTCAGCCGCGTCGGCGGTCGTCTTGATCAGCAGGATCGTCTCCTCGTCGGCGACGACCTCACCGTCCCACCGATAGGTGGACCGACACCGGACGCGGTTCACGCAGGCCGCGAGCCGCTCCTCGACCACCGTCTCGGCGATCCGGGACGCGTGGTCACGCGGGGCGGTGACGTACAGCGTCGGCATCCCGTCAGTCACGGGTCGTGATCGTCCCCGACGTCGACGCCGTCCTCGACGTCCGCGTCCTCGAAGGGGACGAATTCGCCGTTGATGTCCCACTCGTGGATGCAGAAGGCGTCGCCGACGGCATCGATGCGCCAGGTCTCCCGGTCGTCGTCCCAGCGTTCGATCCGGCCACAGTTCTCGCAGATTCGTTCTCTCGGGGTTCGTAGTGCGGACATATACCTGTCACAGGGGGACGCACCTCAAAAAACGTGTCTCCTCGCCGGTCAGGTCGCGTCCTCGACGATCCCGAGCCACTCCACCAGCTCCGCGAAGAGGAACGGCCGAACCGAACAGATCACGCCGAAGGAGGCGAGCAACATGCCCTGTATCGGCCAGGACATCATCACCACGATTCCGACGCCGCAGGTCCCGATCCCGAGCAGTCGAGTTAACGCACTGTATACCCGAACGCGCCGTTGCGTGACCATTCCTCGTCGTCGCCGTTTCTTCGCTCGGCGGTTACAAAGCCTCATCGGCTTTCGGGCCTCGAACACCGAGGAATCGAACGAGGATCGAACGCGGCGATCGAGGGCGGAAACCGGACGGGTACCGGCGAGCGAGCTACAGCAGGAAGTCGCCGGCCGTTGCTTCCCGTGACTCCTGGATGAAGGTCCGCGCGTTGAGGACCTCCCGAACCACGAACAGGAGGAACAGGACGGCGAACAGGACGGTCGCGCCGTAGAGCGCGTACCGAAGGATCGTCAGCTGGGTGCCGACGTCGGTACGGGTCTGCGCGACCGCCTCGGCCTCACCGGCCGCGCCGGCCGCGCGGAACGCGTTTTCGGCCGCCTGCAGATCGCCGGAGACGCTCGCGGCGTGGGTGTTGACCTCGTCGATCCGCGCCGGATTCAACACGAGCGGCTGCCCGAGGACCGTCAGCGTGGCGTTGGCGGTGAATGACTCGTGAGCGTTCATCGCCTCGGTGCGGCGGGTCACGCCGGTCGAGACCTGTTGTTGGTACTCCTCGAAGCTCGACTCGGCGGTCGACTCGTACTCCGCGGCCCGGTCGCCGTTCCCGCGCTGGCGGGCCAGCTCGGCCAGGTTGTCGCTCGCGAAGTGGCGCTCGAGCGCGGTCGCGTCCTCGCTTCCGAGGACCGACTCGTAGTGTGACTGCTGTTCGTCGACGATCGACGCGACCGGGTCGGCGGACGCCTCGGCCGACCTGGTGAACGCGGCTGCCGTCTCCTCGTCCTCGATGTTCGCCGCGTACTGCTCGATCATGTTCCGCGCGATGATCGCGCTCACCACCTCGCGCTGGGCGGCCTCGTAGTTTCCGTCCGACTGGAGCTGCTGGGCGGACTCGACGGAGTCGATGAGCACGACGGTGCTCTGGCCGACCGCCAGCGTCCGCTGGATGTCGCCGTTCGAGAAGGACTCGCCCTCCCGCAGGCGACTCTCCATCGACTCGAGCGCGCCGCTCGTCGACTCCGCGGTCGTCGCCTGCCAGCCCCCCGCGCTCGCCTGCTCGTCGAGGTCGCTGATGATCGCCTCCGGCGAGAGGAGCCTGGCGACCGCCGAAACCGTGATGGTCTCCGTCTCGACGCCGGCGGCCGACACCTCGAAGGTCCACGTGTACTCCCGGTAGGCCTCGGCGTCGGTGTCGAACCGGAGCTGGTAGACCAGCGGCGCCGACTCACCGGCCGAGATCGAACCGGGCGGCTGCTCGGTCACCTCGAGCCACCGGTCCGGGCCGTCGACGCGCACGATCTCGACGTTCGAGAGGTCGTTGTATCCCAGCGCCTCCCCGACGTCGATCGTCCGCGTTCGCTGTTCGGTGATCGTCACCTCGCCGAAGCCGACGTCCGACTCGCCGACGGCCAGGTCCGTGCCGTGTTCGACCTCGATCTCGCGCGTGATCGTCTCGGTCCCCGCATCGCCGGCGTCGACCCGTACCTGGAGGGTGTAAGTTCCCTCCGGCGTGTCAGGGTCGGCAGCCAGCTGGACCGTCGCCTCTCCCGTTCCCCCGCCGGGAACGGCGCTCGTGGCGTCGACCACGGTCGCCTCGATCCGCGAGTCGCTCACCGACGCGTCCACCGACTGGACGTTCATCTCGAGGTCGCCGCCGTTCTCGTACTCGACGGTCGCGTCGGTCTGCTGGGCGGAGACCGTGCGCGGCTCGTCGAACTCGAAGGTGCGCATCGGGACGGTCACGTCCTCGAGGGTCGCCGGATAGATCACCCGCGCCTCGAAGGTGACCGACGTGGCCGGGCTGTCGGGGTCCGTCCCCGAAACGTCCATCGTGAACCGGAGCGTCTCGTGTTGGGGCGCGTCCTCGTTCGCGGTGATCCGCACGGCGGCCGTATCGGATCCGCCGGCACTCGTCTCGAATCCACTCTTGTCGAAGGCGATTGACCCATCGGGATCCGAATTACCCGAGATGTCGAGCCCGGAGAGGCCGGTGAAGCCCGCCTGTTCGGTCACCCGGAAGTCGGTCGTGGCGCTCGAGCCGACCAGCACGTCGCCGACGTCGACCGTGCCGCCGGAGACGCCGGCGACGGGCGGCTTGCTCACGTCGACCTCGAAGCTGAAGTCGCCGCCCGACGTTCCGAGGTTGTCCTGCACCGTGCCGCTCACGGTGTGGGTTTCCGCGGTGGCGTCCCGATCGACGGTCACCGTGAGGTCGATCGTTCCCTGACCGTAGCCGTCGATCCGGGACGGCATTCGGTCGACGCTCACGGAGATCCCCTGTGGCGTATTCACGGAGACGTCCTCGGGGACCATCGTTCCTTCCCCGTCGTTGGGGACGGTCAGCTCGACCGTTTCGGTCTGATCGCCGCTGCTCGTGAACACGACGTCGACGTTCTCGCCCGAGACCGACCCGAACTGCGGTTCCGCCTCAGTGACGGTCAGGTCCAAGCCCTCGGTCGTCGCGGTGCTGCCGTCGTCGTAGTACAGACTGACGGATTCGCTGTAAGTCCCCTCGGACGCCCTCTGGTCGGCGGTCGCCCTGTAGGAGACGCTGTAGGTTTGGCCCGCCTGCACGGTCATCGGGAGCCGATCGTCGAACGCGAAGGAGACGTCGCCGCTCGACGGCTCGTCGGCGTTCGTGATCGTGCCGTTCGACGGGGCCGTAAACGTGAACTGCATCGTCGTCGACTCCGACCCGCTGTCGATCGCCGCGTCGACCGTGACGCTGCCGGAGGCGGCGCCGGCCGGTACCGCGAAGCCAACGAGCACCGCAAGCGCGACGGCGGCGACCGCGAGCCGCCGCACCTCGGACGCCTCAGGCATCGTCCACCTCCAGGGGCGTCACGATCTCGTCGAGGGCGCTCGTGTGGACGTCGCTGCCCCACACCGAGATCCGCCAGACCACGCCGGCGGCGACGGCGACGAAGAGGCCAGCGTAGAGGAACGCGAGGATCGCGCTCGCGACCCCGGCCGATATCATCGCGGTGAACGCCCGGCTCTCGAGCTGCGCGGCCCCGCTCGCGTCCTCGCTCAATCCGTGTTCCTCGGCGATCGCCGCGGCCTCGCTCGCGTCCCCGTGGGCCCCCATCGCCGCCGTGTACTCGCTCACTGCCCCGAAGGGTCCGGAAAGGACGTAGTCGGTCGTTCCCTCGCAGGCCGCGCCACACCCCTCGAGGTACGCGTTCGCGTCGCTCACGAGCGCGTCGTGTCGCTGCATGTCGCGTTCGTACTCCGCGAGCAGCTGGTCGCGCTCGAGCTGGGCGTCCGCGAAGCGCTCGGACTCCCCGGCGCCGTCGAACGCCCGGACCGACGCGTTGAGCAGCTCCAGCCGTCGCGGCGTCGACTCCGCCTGCTGGGCCTGCTCGTAGAGGACCTCCGCCTGCGTCGCGTAGAACCGCTCCAGCGCGACCGTCCCGAGCCCGGCGTAGGTCTCCCCGCCGGCC
Organism: Halopenitus persicus; assembly: GCF_002355635.1. Taxonomy (GTDB): domain Archaea; phylum Halobacteriota; class Halobacteria; order Halobacteriales; family Haloferacaceae; genus Halopenitus; species Halopenitus persicus_A. The sequence goes on from NZ_AP017558.1 coordinate 501,533, forward strand.
TCCGAGAGCTGATCGAGGTGGCGTTGCGCCTCGTCGGCGTGGTCGACGCTCGCGACGGGGTCGTCCTGTGCGGTCCCGTAGGCCTCCTGGAACGCCAGGATCGCGTTCAGGAGGTGATGCATCCGTGCGTCCATCTCGCCGTCGAACTCCTCGGCCGTCTGCAGCTCGACGACCGCCTGGCTCCGCGCCAGGTCGAGCTCCGTGTACTCCGTCAACGCGTCCGCGTTCCGGAGGTCGTTCAGCTGGTTGAGGTACTCGTCGGCGGAGCCGTGGTCCGCCGAGGCCCCCGTGGCGGCGAGCGCGGTCAGCGCGAGCAGCGATACGCCGATGACGATGAGTGATCTTCGCGTTGCCATGTCAGAACACCGTTTCCTCCAGTCGGTCCACGAGCGCGGGGTGGTCGAACACGCGCCGGACCGCGTCGAGCATCCAGGTGGCCACCACGAACTGGACGCGCTTCTCGGTCCGCGTCTCCCCGGGGTTGCTCGACAGGTGGTCCCTGATCCGGTCGTACTGTTCGCGGACCGGCGAGACGGTCGACACCTCCCCGCGCCGCTCGCTCAGGAACGCCTCGGTCTCCTCGAGCCGGTCCGCCGTCAGCCCGCGGTGGTCGGCACGCTCGGCCGCCACCACCGCGATCAACTCCTCAAGCATCGCAGTTCGTTGGTCGTCGCCCTGCCCCGAACGCCGGCTGCCGGCGCGTCGGCCGGACCCGCGGCCGGACCGTCCGTCGGCCCCGCGACCGGAGCGCCGGTCGCCACGACCACGTCGTTCGTCGCCGCTCCCGCCGTCGCCGCTCCCGCCGTCACCGCTTCCGCCGTCGCCGTTCTCGAGGACCGCCGGATCGCCATCCCAGCGGATGCGCTCGTTGCGCAGCGCGGAACACGCGCCGAACAGGTCGACGTTCTGCTTCGTCGTCATCGCGTCGCGGGTGTACTCGATCGCGTCCGCCACCGCCGAGAGGACGGCCTCCGTCACCTCGTCGGGGTCGACGCCGTGTTCGACGAACAGCAGCCCCTGGTCGGGGAACGCCGAGAGGAGATCCAGCGTCGCCGTGAGCACGCTCCCGTAGTAGTACTGGATCGCGCCGTCGCGGTTCGACCGGGTCAGGTCAGCGATCTCCTCGTTGAGCTCGTCGATCCGGGACCGGTACGGCGCGAGATCGAAGTCGAAGTTCCCGTCGATCGAGACGCGCCGCGGCTCGTCGGGCACCACCGCGACGTCCTCCTCGTCGACGTCGACGATCGCGTCCGAGGTGAACGACGCCGTGACCCGGTATTCCCCGATCACGAGGTCGTCGATCGTCACCTCCCCGTCCGCACCGCTGCGCGTCTCCGTGCCGCCGTCGTTGGCGCGTGGGAACTCCCCGGCCGGCCGGATCGACACGGGAACGTTGCCCGCGGCTTGCCCGTCGATGCTGGTTTCGACGGTGAGCGTGCCCGTCTTCGGCGCCAGCCCGATCGACTGCTGGAGGCCCGTCTCGGCGGGCTCATAGCGGTCGTGTTCGACCTCGAGGGTCACGGAATCGGGGTCGACCGACGGCGGCAACTCGATGGTCGTCGTGCCGTCATGGTCGGTTCGCAGCTCGTCGCCGTCCACGTCGGTCGTGATGACGTCCTCCGGCGTCAGACAGCGGATCTCCGCGTCAGCGATGCGTTGGTCCTCGTCGCGGGCGCTGTGGACGGTGATCGTCCCCTGCTGGGGCGGCACCTGCACCCGGATCGACTCCTGGCCGCTCGGGAGCGTCGTGCCCGTGTCGCTCCCGTCGACGCTCACGTAGTACTGTTGGCTCGGGACGTGAACCTCCCCGCCGCCGGCGATCTGCTTCTTTTGCGGCTTCATCGCGTTCGCCATCCGGCCGGTCGGCTCGAAGACGACGGTTCGCGTCGCGTCGACGGGGTCGCCGTTGGCGTCGACGAGGGCGACGTCGACCGACGTCATGCTGCTCCCGCCGCCGGGCGACCCGGCCCGACCGCGTCCGCCGGAACCGTCGGATCCGTTTGAGTCGCTCGAGCCGGTCAGTTTGAGGACGACGATCCCGCCCATAACGACCACGGCGAGGAAGGCGATGATGAACTGCCCGATCATCGAGCTGAAGAACGACGTCGCCATCCCGACCAGCCCGAGTCCTCCACCGACGCCGCCGGTGAGGGGTTCGACGTCGGTGTCGGCGTTCGCCGACCCGCCGATCGACGCGGCGGCGGTCGCGTTCTCGTCGGTGACGATCAACAGCTCGTGGCCGCCGCCGGTGAGCGCGTAGCCGGCCTCCGGGAACGCAAGCGTTCCGTTCTCGGCGTCCGCGGGGACGTCCTCGATCAGGACGAGCTTGCGTGATCCGTCGTGCGCCCAGGAGACGTAGACGTCGACCGGCAGCGACGAGGCCTGACTTCCGTTCCCGTCGCTCTCGTTACCGCCCCCGGCCGTTCCGCTCTCCCCGAGCGCGTCGCCGAGTCCGTCGACGGTGACGATGGAGGTGTTCGCGTCCAGGCTTGCGTCGAGCACCGAGCTCTCGATCGTCGTCGTCCCCGAGCCGATCGTCCCGCCGTCGCCCTCGATCGTGACCGTCGCCTCGGAGCCCGGTGCGCCCAGCACGAGGTTCCCGGCGGAGAACCGTATCTCCCCGCCGGTCTCGGCCGTGACGCGGCGCGTCGTGGTCGGGGCCCGGTCGCCGATCGTTCCCTCGATCGTGACGACGTACTCGTCCCCGCTCACGATCAGCGGGTGCATCACCGCGATCTCGTCGCCGTTCAAAAGCACGCGCGGATCGCCGGCGATGGCCGACGGCGAAACCGTGACCGGGGTACCGACCCGGGGAGCGTCAGCCGCGTCGGCGGCGCCGATCTCGACGTCCTCGCCGGTCCGTATCAGCGAGTCGAAGCCCGACGAACGGACGAACCGGAGCCGGTCCGGCCCGTCGTCGCCCGCCGGACCGATCCGGGTCGCGTAGACGTTCGCGTTCTGATCGCCCGCCGAGAGGGAGAAGAGCAGGTCTCCGTCGAGTCCGACCGACTGCTCGATCGGCACGACGAGCCGGTTCTGATCGTCGAAGGCGGCGCCGTCGCTCACGAGGTCGACGTACCACAGGTCGCCCTGGCCGTCGCCGAGCAGTTCTCCGTCGGCGCTCCGCGTGACCTCGACCGTCGCGTCCGAGAGGTCGCCGAAGGACCGCTCGGTCAGGTCGACGTCGTAGGTGTAGATTCCGTTCTCCGTCTCCTCGAATTCGAGGTTCTCGTAGGGTTCGGCGTCGGCGACCGTGACGGTCACGTTCGTGTCGTTGCCCTCGAAGGCGGCCTCGGAGACGGAGACCTCGAGGGTCGTTCCGTCGAGCGTGAACGAGAGGTTCGACCCCCGATACGTGTCGTTCGCTTCCACGGCTGTCGGTCCCGGAGTGCCCGTCGCGTCGATGGCTGCGATGTCGGCCGCCCCGACCGACGATCCGGTCGGTCCGGCCGCCGCTCCCGGGACGGGCGATCGATCGCCCGCGTCGACGCCGAGCGCCGCTCCGGCGACCGGCGCGATCGACAGCGCCGCGACGACCAGGAGGGTGAACGCGACCGCGTCGATGCGTGTCCGGGTCCGCGTCATTCACTCCTCCAGGAACCTGATGTACTCGTCGAGGTTTTCCTCGATCCGGTCCATCTCCTCGGCCGCGATCGACGCGTTGCCGAGCCGGCGGCCCCGCTCGAGCCGGGTCTTGTGCGTCTCGAAGGCGTCCCAGGAGCGGTCGAGCAGCGGCTCCAGGTCGAACCCGCCCAAAAGCAGGAGGACGTCGACCTTGCCGCGGGCGCCGTCGGCGATGGAGACCGTCGACATCCCCGGCGCGTTGATCCCCCGCTCCCGCTTCCAGGACTCGAAGGCGGAGTTGACCGCGTTCTCGCTGAAGTCCTCGTCGTCGGCGAGCCCGCGGGGAACCCGCACGATCGCGAACGCCGTCTTCGTCGTCGAGACGTCCATCGGCACGAAGGCGTTCTCCGCGGCCTTCTCGAACATGTACTCGATGTCGTAGACGTTCGCGTTCATGTCCGTCGCGATGGCGGGCGTGAAGTGGTAGGCGCCGATCTGGGAGGGGACGCTCACGTAGTCCTGCACGTCGATCACGCCCTGGGTCTCCCGCCCCGCGCTGATCATCAGGTCGAACGCCTCGATCAGTCGCTCGTTGACGACGTCGTTCGGATGGCTATGTGCGTCGTCGTCGCCACCCATCTGGGCGATGTGGGTGTTCGCGCCAAGCAGGACCATGTCGGCGTTCTGGGTTCCGTCGGGCATCCGGAGGAGTCGAGAGAGTCCACAGACCGCGTTGAACTGCTGTTGGGGCGGCTCGTCCTCGTAGGGCCAGACGCCGATCGCCGCGTGGATGACGTCCTCCATCCACGGCTCGTAGGCGTCGCTGTCGCTCCCGTTCTTGAACGTCCGGATCGTGTAGGGGATCGACCCGTTGCCGGTCCCGCCGCCGAGCGTCGCGATGTGCATGAACGCGTCGGCGGTCGGCACCACGCCGCGGATCGAGCGGATGATCTCGTCGATGCTCTCCTCGGCGAGCCGCTCGCCGTCGGCGAAGACGTTGCCCGCCCCCTCGTCGCTGCCGAAGACCATCGCGTGGTCGCCCAGCGAGTCGGAGTCCCCGAGGTTGTTCTCGAGGCGGTCGATCGTGTTCCGGATGTCCGTCCGGTTCGTGTTCATCACGAGGATCCGGTCCTCGACGCCGGGGTTCTCCCGGCGGTTGAAGAACTGCGAGGCGATGCGGCCGCCGCCCTCGCCGGATGCGATGACTGCCCAGCGCGTGTACGTGTCGGTTCGTTGTTGTCGTGACATGCTCTCTCCTTCGGTTACGCCACCTTCGTCACTTCGGTCTCATCGCACTCGACGTCCGAGGCGACGGGCGATTCCTGGAGGGTGTCGACGATCAGCTCGTCCGGCGCGGGCACCGCGAGATACCGGTTGCGGATCTGCGTGTAGGGGATCGACTCCCCCTCGGCGAGGTTGTGCCGGACGATGTTCGCGATCCGGTTGCCGAACTGCTCGCCGTCGTAGACCAGGACCTCGCCGTCGGCGCGCGTGGCGGTCAGTCCCTCCTCCTCGGCCCACAGCGCGAGCAGACACGGCAGGAACCGGTCGCTCATCGGGAAGTCCATCGACGTCGAGAGGTACTCCGTCTCGCCGTACTCGGACGCGAAGAGGTCGCGGGCGTCCGGCAGCGCCTCGCGGGCGTCGTCCTCGATCCCCGAACAGACCTCCTCGCGGAGCTCGATCTCCGGGATCGTCGCCTCCAGCTCCAGGTCCTCGTCGACGACGACCTCGCGCTCGACGGCCCCGTATCCCTCCTCGGTCGTCGTGACGGCGAGGTCGTACTCGCCGTAGGGGACCTCCTCGAAGGTGAGGACGTCGAGGAGGTGGGTCTCGATCGTCCGCGACTCCTCGAGCGAGCCGCCCGCGAGCGAGACGTCGATCCGCCGTTTGGGCCCGCCCTCGTCGAAGCCGGCCTGCACGGCGACGTCGTAGGCCTCGCCGAAGTCCTCGGCGACGAGCGCCGGCGTCGCGGGCTCGTAGCTGACGTCCTCGTGCAGATCCGCGTACAGCTCCAGGAACGCGGCCGTCTGCTTGACGTGGAGGTCGTCGCCCGCCACCCGGCCGGTCGTGCGCAGCGTCTCCGTGATGTCGTCCTCGACCGTCCCGTACGCCTCCGCGACGGCCGCCTTCTCCTCGACGGCGTCGATCGCCGCCGACAGCTCGCCCGCGGCGTTGAGCCAGACGGACCGGTATGCGTCGAGGTCGCTTGCGGCCCGCAGGTCGCTCACGTACGACTCGTCTGCCGCAGACTGGTACTCGTAGTAGTCGTCCGGCACGTCAGCGTTCGCGAGGATCCGGAGGTGCTCGTCGAGCTCCGTGCTCATCGACTCGATCATCTCCGTGCAGATGGAGCGCGTTTCCTCCGTGAGCTCACGGACCCGCGCCATATCGAGCGCGGAGTCGACCGCATCGAGTTCCTCGTGAACGTCCTCGAGGTCCTCCAGGAGGGTCGGCGAGACGTAGTCGGTCACCACCGACGAGGCGGCCGTGTCGACGAACGATTCGAGGCTCGACCGCTCGCTCTCGAAGTCCGTCGAGAGGTCGCGTTCGAGCTCGTCGCGCGCTTCGAGCAGCGCGTCGGCCACGGCGTGATACTCGCCCGCGGCGAGCGCGTCGTCCGCCCGACCGACGCCCCGATCGATCGGGTCGAGGGGGGCATCGGTCGCCTCGGCGATCGCGTCGAGCTCGGCGGCGGCCTCGTCGATCGCTGCATCCATCGCCGCTTCGGCGTCGTCGAGCGCGTCGAGCAGCGCCCCGAACGAGTTCCCCTCGGGCGCCTGCGGGTCCCGAACGCCGTCGACCAGCCCGGCGTCCTGGAGGCGACGCTGCGCGTCCGCGCAGTCGTCGAGCTTCGTGTTGACGTGCGTCCGTGCCGAGTCGGCGATCTCCGATCGCAGCTCGGAGACGCGGTCCTCGAGCCGTTCGAGATCGCGGACTTCGCCGGTCCCGGTCACCTCGAAGCGGTTCGCCGCCCGGTCGAACTCGACGCCCGACTCCGCGAGCTGGTCGAGCAGATACGACACCTCCTCCTCGATCGGGTCGGTGTCCCACGCCGACAGCTCGCCGGCGAGCCGGTCGTACTCACGGAGCAGGTCCCTGACGTTTTCGCCGACGCGTTGGGCCTTCCCCTCGAAGTACTGGGTCGTCCCGCCGCCGCCGGTCGCGCCCGACTGCCGGGCGTAGACGATCGCCGCGCCGATCACGACCGTCGGGATCCCGACGATCAGGGCGTAAAAGCCGATCTCAGAGCCGAAATACCAGAACGCGCCCAACCCGAGGACCGTCGTCACCAGCACGATGCCACCGATCTGTAGCGTGTATCGAACGTTGTTCTTCATAGGAGCACCTCCAGGAGCGTCGATCCGAGCAGGACCGACAGCACCGTTCCGACGATGACGCCGAGGGCGGCGATGGCGAACGCCTTCTTCAGATCGCTCCAGCCGTACTCCACCGAGCTCCGTCGCCGGCGTTCCCGGCGGATCGACTCGAGGTCACGTTTCGCGATCCAGTTGCCGACGCCGCCGCCGACCGCGCCGAACAGGAGGAACGACCCGAGCAGCGCGCCGATGGCGGTCAGCCTCGCGGTGCGGGCCTCCGCTTTGGCGGCGGCGAGGTAGCGATCGACCGACGCGTCCAGCGTCGCGAGCGTCCGCTCGTGGTGGGCTTCGTGCCGGACGAACCCCTGTGCCGCGCCGGCGGTCCCGTCCTGGGCGGCGAGGAAGAGCGCGGCGGAGAGGTCCTCGCCGGTGGCGTTGACCTCGCGTCGCGTCTCGCTCGCCGCCGTCACGTTGACGTCTGCGCTCGTCGGCGACGACGAGTCGGCTGCCTCCGAGAGGGTCGACCGGAGATCCGCCGCCCCGGTCAGCGACCGGTTGTACGCCGACAGCTCCGCCGCGATCGGCCCGTCGTCGTCGCTTCCCGCCACGAACCGCAGGGTGACCGGATCGTCGAGATACGACAGCGTCGTCCGCTGCGGCGTCACGATCGTCAACGTCGGCCCCTCGACTCCCTGGCGTTGCTCCTCGAACGTCGCGATGTCGCCCTCGAAGGCGACGTCCCCGGTCCGAACCGTGTAGTGATAGTCGCCGGACCCCTCGATCGACAGTTCTTCGGCGTCCGCAAGGGTCCACGCGTCACCGGCCGGCTCCTCGCCGCTTCCCCCACAGAACACGACGCGTGCCTCCGTTCCCGGATACAGTGCGACCGTGTCCCCGGGGCCGATCACGTCGCCGTTCTGGAGCAACAGCAGCAATGAGAACTCGCTCGTCGCCTCGTCGCTCGAGCACGCCGTGTTCGCATCCTGATAGCCGACGTCGGCCGCGACGCCGGCGACCGCGCCGCCGGTCGCCAGGGCGACGACGAGCCAGCAGGCGACGAGGCCGGCCAGGACCCGGGATCGCGTCGCACTCATCGGTCCGTCAGTCGGACCCGCCGGTCCTCCGGTCGCACTCATCGGTCCTCCACCTCCTGATGGTACGCGCGGAGGCCGCCGATCACCGAGCCGGCCGCGATCCCGAATCCGGCACCGGCGCCGACCAACAGCGGCAGCTGCTCGGCAAGGGCGACCGCGGCCCGGGCCGTCGCCAGCCGCGAGGCGGGGTCGCTGCCGGCCGCCAGCGGAACGAACAGCAGGACCGCGACGACGGCTGCGCTGCCGAGTACGATCGCGATGGCGAACTGGTAGGCGGGACGGTCAGGCCGCTTCATACGTCTCTGCTATCTCCTCGATCTCCCGGATCCGGTCGAGGTCGGTTCGCTCGAACGTGTACACCGTCGTACACGACACGAGGTTGCGGCTCGTGGGCACCATTCCGAGGTTGACTTCCGAACAGTGCTCGTTCAGTCGGCGACGGACCTCCGAAATATCGATCCGATACTCGGGGTCGGCGATGTACTGCCGGGGCGCACGGACGTGGCCGATCGCCTTCTTCGCGTCCCCGAAGGTGACGTCGTCGACGCTCTGTTTGGCCTGTGCGAGATACGCGAGCTCGGCCGCGTCGACCTGCTGGTCGCCGATGAACGGGAGGAAATATCCCGGCAGCGACTTCGTCATCTCGATCGACCGGCCGATCGTTCCGTACCCCGGCTCCCCGTCGGGACCGGCGCCGAACGACAGCGAGGTGACGATGTCCTGAATGTCGATGATCGGCGCGTCGATCTCGTCGTACTCGCCGGGATCGATCCGCTCGACGACGGGGCCCGACACCAGGTCGACGACCGACCCGGCGACGTACTCGTTGTACTCGGCGAACCGGCCCTCGGCGGAGTCCTCGTACCCGAGCCGCTGGTTGTCGACCAGCAGGACTCCGTCGACCGTCTCCTCGAGCCGGTCGAGCCCGTAGACCGCGTTCGAGGCCTGCCGACCGGCGCTTATCGTCTCCTCCTCGTCGTCGCGTACGTGGACCGACTCCTGCGTGTTCGGCACCACGGCGACGGCGATCACCTTGACGTCGCCGGCCGCGTACCGGCGGATCGCGTCCACGACGTGCGGGGCGATCCCGCAACCCGTGCCGCCGCCGAGCCCGAGAAAGACGAACGCGAACGGCACGTTGCCCTCCTCGCCGAATCGCTCCTCCAACATCGGCACGAGCTGCCGGCCGTGCCGTTCCATCACGTCGTTCGCGCGTCGCGGTCGTCGTCCGAATCCGCCGGTGACGACCTCCTCGAACCCCGCCTGGGTCCCCGGGACCAGTCCGTCGGTCTCCGAGACCCCTATCCACTCGTCGTCGTCGATGTTGGAGAGGTTCTCGAGGTCGCGCACCGTGGAGTTCAACGCGAGCGGTGCCGCTTCGATGCGGATGCCCTCGTGGGCGAACACCTCGTCCACCAGGGCGCTGCCCGCCTGTCCCGTACCCACGAATAGATACACCATACCCGAAAGTCAGCTAATATGTCTGGCAACACCCACATATATCTTCCGAGTGTGGGAGTACAGTTCCCCGCCAGTGTCAGTCGGTTTCGCCCACGGTCGCGGACCGGCGACCGTCCGCATCGGCGGGCCGCCGATCACCCACGGAGGCTTCGCAACATCACGCTGTACTGGTTCTGGTCGTAGAGCCCCTCGACGTGATCGATGACGGCCTCCGTCACCGTACAGATCCCGGCGGCTCGATCCGGCTGCCCGGCGTTCAGCAGGTTCTCGGCTTCCGTGAGGTTCGTGTCCACGACCGACAGGAAGTACAGCGGGATGCTGTGGTTGTGGTCGGACCGTTCCTCGACGTAGTCGGTCTCGATCGCCTCGCGGCGGTCGCGAAGCGACGCCACGCGGTCCTCGACGGCCGCCGCGTCGGCTCCCGGTCCTGGGACCCTCCCGGTTCCGTCCAACGCGCCGAGGAGCTGACGGTCGTAGAAGGTCAGCTCCTCGTGGGCCGCGAACAGGAGGACGCGGTTCGTCTCGTCGATCCGGTCGAGACGCGACTCGAGCTCCTCAACGCGCTCCGCCAGCCGATCCGCGACCGGCCCGTCGTGGTCCGCGAGCCGGTCGTCGATCGTTCCGACGAGCGCGGAGACGTCGTCCGGGTCGACGCTGTCGAGCATGCTTCGGGCAGTCGCCATCTCGTCGAGTCGCGTCGCCGCCGTCTCCAGCGCGTCTGCCGCCGGATCGGTTCGACCCGCTTCGAGCGCCTCGAAGAGGTCGCGTGCCTCGCGCGACCGCGGCGTCGCGGACTCGCGGGCGCGCCTGACGGCGGTCCGTACGTCGTCCTCGCTGGCGTCCGTTTCGGTCGTCCCGTCGGATCGAGGCGCGTCGGGGTCCGCGTCCCGGGCGAACGATCCCCGGCTCGAGTCGGCGTCGAATCCGGAGTCCCGTTCGCGGACCTTCCGCGTCGCCTCGCGGACGCGGCGGTCGAGGTCGTCGTCCTCGTTCACCTCGACGTCGACCGCCGTGAGCAGCTCCGACACCGCCTCACGAAGTCGATTGCGATCGCTTTCCTCGCGTCGCCGTCGGCGCGACCGGGACCGTCGACGCTCGGCGAGATCGGCGACCGAGTCGATCCCGTCGGTTCGATCGACGACGTCGCTCGCGCGCTCGTGCTCGTCGAGCCGGTCGAGGGCCTCCCGCAGCGTCTCCTCGATCCGCGATTCGGAGGCCCGCCGTGCCCCGGCCAGCTGGTCGAGCAACCGGCTGGAGACCGACGCGCTGGGGCGGACGTCTCGGGAGACGCTTCGGGCCGCCTGCCGCACCGTTTCGGCCTCGGTTGCGTCCCTGTCGCGTCCGCCACCGCGACCCGGCGTCGCCGCCTCGATCCGGATGCGGTCCGTCTCGAGGGCCCGGCGCAGCGACTCGGCTTTCGAGACCGGGTCGGAGTCGGGCGACGGGCCCCGGGAGTCGGGGAGGTCGGCGGCGGACACGATCCGGTCGATCGACGTCCCCAGCGAATCGAGCCGTCGTTCGACGTCCGTCGCCGAGGGGGATGCGCCTAGCCGGTCCGCGATCCGGTCGATGTCGTCGCCGTCGTCGCTCGACCGGTCGAAGAGGCCGAGCAGCACGATCGGCAGGATGCTCGTCGTCATCGGCGTTCAGGCCATGTTCTCCCGGCCGAGACAGGAGAACAGGGGCTCGACGTACTCCCAGACCTCCCGGAGGTTCTCCGCCTGCTGACTGTTCCCCTCCTTGATGTTCTTGGCGTGTTCGTACATCCGCTCGAGCGAGGGCATCCGCGGATTCCACAGCGTTCCCCACAGGTAGACGTCGTCGAGGTCGGGGGTGACGAGCTGTTCGACGTGGATGTCGACCGACTCGGTCCCCGGCTGGTTGGCGGCGTCGAGGAAGTCCTCGCTCGCGAGGATGTCCCGGGCGACGCCGTCGGAGACGAGCCGGGAGACCTCGCCCATCTTCCGTTCGGGACCGTACAGCAGGAAGGTACCGCCCCACGCCGTCTCGGGGTCGAACTTCGCGAGCCGGTTCTGATACAGCGCGTTCGAGATGAGCGTCTCCAACTGGGAGCGGTTGACCGTCTCGCCGCGAGCGCGCCCGAGCACCGGCGCGAGGATAACCGCCGGCCGGTGGTCGGCGTCGAGATCGAGCGGATACTTGTCCTCGACGGGGCGGAAGCTGTCCGCGACGTCGAAGACGTCGCCGTGGATCGACATCGACGCGTCCTGCTTGACGAACTGCGGCGTCGACGACATCGTGAACGCCTCGAGGAAGGCCACGAGCGGCCGGTTGAGGTCCGCGTAGTGGGGCGGGTTGTACTCCTGGAGCCCGTCGATCCGGGGCGTGATGTCCGCGCCGGCCGCCTCGAGCCGCTCGTTGTCGAACGGGACGATCGCGTCGACTGCGGCCGACATTCTGGCAAGCCCCACGACGCCGTTCACGCGCGCTTTTCCGCCCGACATCCCGTCGTTGCCTCCCTCGGAGGGGATCACGACGGCCGAGATGAGCGCCTTGGAGATGACGTAATCGTTGTTGAGCACCTCCTCGCGGATCTTGCGGGCCAGCACCGGCGTGGAGCCGCAGCCGGTGCCCTTGGTGACGCTGTGGACGAACATGATCGCCTGCGCGTCCTGGATCGTCTGGGGGTCCATGTCCCACCGCTCCCGGAATGGGTTCCGGCCGTCCTCGAAGTCCCGCTCCATCACCTGTTTGCCGTGGTCCCACCGGCGACCCATCCCCTGGTAGCCGTGGGCGCCCTGGCCGATGATCGAATTCATCATCAGCTGCTGGCGCGAGTAGCCCCGCTCCTCCTGGGCGTAGTAGGTCTGTTCCAGCTCGGCGATGTTCGTGTTGAGGATGCCGTAGCCGGCCAGCCCCCCTTCCCAGATGAGCGCGCGATTCTCGTTGTTCCGGCGCAGCGTGTCCCGGCGCAACAACACCGCGTCGAGGATGTTGTTCCCCGCGCCGCCGACGCCGATCATGAACCACTTCTTCCCGTAACTGTCCTCGAAGTCGACGTCCGATTCGACGTCGGTCGGCGGATCGGGATCGGGGTCGGAACCCGACTCGGCGGGCGGGCCCGTCGGCGCATCGATGGGGTTCCCGGTCGCCGCCGACTCCGTCGTCTCGTCCGCGGCCGTATCCGTTTCCGTGCCCGGATCGATGACCGGGTCGCCGTCCTCGAAGAGCCGTTCGTACCGGTCGGCGTAGACCGCGCGGATCGCCGGCTGTTCGTCCCGGTGTGTGGCGAGAAGGTGCTCGTCGAGATCACCCTCCTCCCACTGTGTGTCGGATAGTGAGCAGATCTTACAGCGCATGGACCCGTTCGTACCCTATATCTGTCAGGACGACAGCTTAAGTGTAGGGGAACTCCGCACTCCCGCAGTCATCCGTCCCGTTGGCTCCCCGGCTCGTTCGTTCCGTTGGCTCCCCGGCTCGTTCGTTCCGTTGGCTCCCGACTCATCCGTACCGTTCCGTGAACCGCTCGCGAGCCGTTCGGATCGCGGTCGTCGCCTGCCGCTCGTCGGCGACGACCACCTCGAAGAACGCCGGCGGCTCGGGGTCCTGGAGATTCACCTCGCTCATCAGGTCCGACTGGTTGCGGAGGAACCGTTCCACGTTCGTGAGCATATCCGGATCCGCGATCGTCGGGGGGAGGTCGGCGATCTGGTACTGGACCCGTGCCCCGTCCGTGGACCGGGCGTGTTCCTCGAGTTCACGCAGGAAGTACAACGCGGCGTCGAGCACCTCCTCGGGCCGTTTAGCGGGGGCGTCCCGGTCGTCCCCGTCGGCGTCACTGCCGAGGGCACCGCCACGATCGGTCGTGCTGGGGTCGGCCGTCTCGCGGTCGGCGCTCCCGGCGACCCCCCGTCCATCCGATCCGTCCCCCGCGGACGTGCTTCCGGTCCCCGCGGACGTGCTTCCGGTCGCGCCGCCGGGACCGGTCGTTCCCCTCGTGCCGGTCGGCGAGTCGAACGCCGATCCGGTACCGTCATCCCCGTCGCCGATCCGAACCCTGTCGCCCTCGACGCTGACGGTGACGTCGTGTGCCTCGGCCATCGCCTGGGCGACGGGGGCGACCGCGTCCGGATCCACCGTCGTCGGAACGTCCACGCTGGAGCCGCCGTGTCGGACGCGGCCGTCGAGGGCACGGAGGAACTCCGCGGCCGTGACGAGGCGTTCGCTCTCCTCGTCGGCCCGGTCGAGCAGCCGCTCGCACTCGTCGAACCCGCAGTCGTGGAGCGAGTCGGTGGCGTCGGAGAGCGTTCGCTCGATCGCGGTGCGTCCCGTGATCGACTCCACGCGGTTCTCGACGAGGACGCCGCGTGCGCTCGACCGAACCGACTCGGGGAGCCGGTCGAGCTGCTCCTCGACCGTCTCGAGCCGCGACCGAACGCGCTCCATCGTCGCGTCGGCGCGCTCCTCGCGGTCCGCGAGGAACGACTCGGTGCGGTCCAGGTGGGCGGTCGCCGCGCCGATCGCCTCGCCGACGTCGGGGAGGGGAGCACCGCTCTCGAGGCGGCGCTGGAGGACCCCGTTGAGGTCGTCGGTCCTGACGGCGTCGCCGTCGGGCGGCAGCGACACCTCGCGGTACTCCGCGGGGAGGTTCGCCAGGGTGTAGGCCCCGCCGTACCGCGATCGGACCGTGACGTCGCCGAACTCGGTGCGGACGCCCGAAACGACGCGTCGCCGGAGTTCGGACGCGATCCGGTCGACCTCCGTCTCGGGGTCGAGCGAGTCGACCCGCGATTCGAGGTTCGAGACCTCCTCCCGACGCCGGTCGGGGTCCTCGATCCGCTGGATGCGGTCGACCTCCGTGAGGAGCTCGTCACACCGGTCGTGGAAGCGATCGGCCGCCGATTCGGCCTCGCCGACGCCGGTCGGCGCGACCGTCTCGAGGGCGTCCAGCGATCCGATTCGCTCCTCGAAGGCGGTCTCGAAGCGCTCCCGGGCGTCGCCGATGCGCGCCTCCTGTTCCCCCAACCGACCGGAGGTCTCCTCGAGGACCTCCTCGGACCAGTCGTGGATCCACGCGGCGGAGCCGACGAGCGCGGTCGCGATCACGGGGATGGCGAAGAAGCCGACGAGCCGTCCGGTCCCGACTCCCGACCCGAACAACGCCGAGTAGACGCCGAAGAACAACACGAGATAGAGGATCGACGCGAGCCCGGCCGCGCCGAACGCGAGGTCCCGGTGGTCGAGGACGATCATCGCGGCGCCCTGGACGATCCACGCGATCGTGATGAGGACGAACAGCGCCGCGACGAGCGACGGCTGGTCCTTGAACACCTCCGCGGCCTGGAAGACGACGTCGATCGAGTAGATCGGGTCGAGCACGCCGCGGAGCCCGAGCGTCTCGGAGGTCCAGTCGAGCAGCGACAGGATCGTCTGCACGAAGGTCACGAGCAGCGGCACCCCGGCGATCCCCCACGCGACGATCGAGACGTCGAGGTCGTCGAGACCGGACCCGGAACCGATGTCGGCCTCGAGGTCGAGATCCGTCATTATCTGGACAAGACGGGCGGTGGATATTAAAGGTGTGTTGACGGTCGGCGTCGATCACTCGTGGGCGGCGTCCCACTCCTCGGGCTTTCGCATGTTGCCGCACTCGTTGCACTCGATCCGTCCCATCGTGTCCATGGCGGTGTCGAGGCTCCCACAGTTCCCGCAGAGGAATCCCCAGCGGTCCTCGCCGCGCTCCGTGGCGTAGGCGATATAAAAAGGTCCCTCGCTTCCCCGGTCGCCGGCGGTACGATCGACGTAGACCCGATCGCCGTCGGGCGACGTTACGGCTTCACGTTCCATACGGGGCGATACTGGAGCGGTGATATAAACGGTGACGTCTCGGGTGGACCGATCGAGGTCGACCGAAGTTGACCGAGATCGACCGAGATCGACCGAGATCGACCGAGATCGACCGAGATCGATCCGGGCCGATCCGGGCCGATGTCGGTGACTCGGGGCGGAGCGCGATTACGTTCGGAACGACTCCCCGCAGCCGCACTCGGAGACGACGTTGGGGTTCTCGACGTGGAAGCCGGCGGCCTGGAGGCCGGCCTCGTAATCGAGCGTACTGCCGCCGATGTAGTTCTCGCTTGCGGGGTCGACGAACACGCGGAGCCCGTGTCGTTCGACCACGAGGTCGTCCTCCTCCGGCTCCGTGTCGAACCGCATCCCGTAGGAGAGCCCCGCGCAGCCGCCCTGCTGGACGAACAGCCGCAGTCCGCCGACGTCGGCGTCCATCCCCTCCTGACGCATCAACTCGAGCGCCTGTTCGGCGGCGCCCGGGGTCACCTCGACGGTGGATCCGGATTCCGCGTCGCCGTCGGCCGTCTCGGTACTCATACGAAAACGTTCGGGGTCGAGGATAAAAACCCTGGCGCTCGTTCGAGGCGAGCGGTCGATCCGCCGCCCTCGGCGACGACCTCTCCGTCACGCCGCGAAACCGTGCCCGTCCGTGTCGCGTGTTCGTCCCGGCCGGGCCACACGGTCGTCCCCACCCGCGCCGCGTGTTCGTCCCCGGCCGTTTAAATATCGAGGGGCACTCGTTTCGAACACCGATGGGCATCGATCCGAACTTCGAAACCAACCGCGAGGACGTGGGCGAGGAACACGAGGTCACCGTGTGGGGGCCGACCGACCCGCCCGAGGAGCTGGGGATCCGGGGCACCCACGTCGCGGTCGATTTCGACATCTGTCTGGCCGACGGCGCGTGTCTCGAGGACTGTCCCGTCGACGTCTTCGACTGGGTCGACTCCCCCGGCCACCCCGAGAGCGAGCGCAAGGCGAACCCCACCGACGAGGAACAGTGCATCGACTGTATGCTCTGCGTCGACGTCTGCCCGGTCGACGCGATCGACGTCGATCCCGGCCGCGAAAACCGCGTCTGAGTCGCTTCGAACCCACGATCTCGTTTTACTTTTCGTTCAATTGAATCTCACCGGCTGATCGCCATTTCGGCAATCGATGGATCACCGCATCCGCCCGGGAGTCGCCACGTTCGGTCGCGTCTCCGACCGCTCCACGTATTTAAACTGATGAACCAATAAACAACGGAAACCATCCCGAAATACATCACTTCGGCGGTCGTTCGATCACGATCGGCATCGAATCCGGATGGATCCGGATCGATCCGGATCCATATATACCGGTTGGGTACCGTATATATACGCCAACCGAAACGATTACTTGAACAGCTATTCAATTAATCTCCGATGGCACACGCGACACAACGGCTCCGGCGCTACCTCGAGGACGAACTCGAGGAGTGTCGGAGCGAGGACGTCGACCGGCGTTTGGCGGAGCTCGGTACGCTCGAGGCAGCGCTCGGAGGCGAGCGGGTGGAGGCCGAGTTGGACGTCCTCTCGGCGCTGGCGGCCGAAACTCGATACACCCTCGCTCGCGTCCTCGTGGCGGCCGAGGAGGAGCTGTGCGTCTGTGAGCTCAACGCGGTCGTCGACGTGAGCGAGAGCGGGCTCAGTCACGCCCTCTCGACGCTCGCCGACGCGGGGCTCGTCACCGGCCGGACGGACGGGCGCTGGCGAAAGTACCGCGCGACCAACCGCGCGGTGGCGCTCGTGACCGTTCTCGAGGGTTGCGTCGACGCGGACACGAGCGGTTCGGGCGACGACCCGGGAGCCGCGATCGACGATGCCTGAGGCCGTCCACGATCACGGCCCGAACTGCGGCTGTGAGGCCTGCGGCGACCCCCGGTCGATGGATTTCCTTGACAAGTACCTCACCGTCTGGATCCTCGGGGCGATGGCGGTCGGCGTCGGCCTCGGATCGGTGGCACCTCGAGTCACGCAGCCGATCCAGAACTACCATCTCGTCGAGATCGGGCTGATCCTGATGATGTATCCGCCGCTGGCGAAGGCGGACTACTCGCGGCTGCCGACGGTCTTCAGCAACTGGCGCGTGCTCGGCCTCAGTCTCGTCCAGAACTGGCTGATCGGGCCGACGCTGATGGTCGGGCTCGCGATCGTCTTCTTCGGCGGCGTCGTGCCCGGCCTGCCGGCCCGTCCGGAGTTCTTCCTCGGTCTCGTGTTCATCGGGATGGCCCGATGCATCGCGATGGTCCTCGTCTGGAACGAGCTCGCGGACGGATCGACCGAGTACGTCACCGGCCTCGTGGCGTTCAACAGCCTCTTTCAGATCCTCACCTACGGCGTGTACGTCTGGTTCTTCGCGCTGGTGCTTCCGCCGTTGCTGGGCCTCGAGTCGCTCGCAGCCGGCATCACGACCTTCGACGTGACGCCGATGCAGGTGTTCCGTGCCATCGTCGTCTTCCTCGGGATCCCGTTCCTCGGCGGCTTCCTGACTCGGTTCGTCGGCACACGTCGCAAGGGGACCGAGTGGTACGAGGAGACCGTGGTCCCCGCGATCGACCCGCTCACCCTGATCGCGCTGCTGTTCACGATCGTCGTGATGTTCGCCACCCAGGGCGGCGCCATCGTCGCCGCGCCGGCCGACGTCCTGCTGATCGCCGTCCCGTTGACGATCTACTTCGTCGTGATGTTCCTCGTGAGCTTCGGGATGGGCCGGGGGATCGGCGCGGACTACTCCACGACGACCGCGATCGGCTTCACCGCCGCCTCGAACAACTTCGAGCTCGCGATCGCCGTCGCGGTCGCCGTCTTCGGCGTCGGCTCCGGTGTCGCCTTCGCGACCGTCGTCGGCCCCCTGATCGAGGTGCCCGTCCTGCTGGCGCTGGTGAACGTGGCGCTGTTCTTCCGGCGGCGGTTCGACTGGGACGGCTTCGACGCCGGCAGCCTGGAGGCGCCGGCGACCGACGACTAGCGGACACAAACAGCACGCTGAAACAACTGCTATGCCCACCGAACCCGACTCCACCGACCGAACCGCTGCATCGAACGGCGCAACCGACTCCACCGACCGGATCGACGCCGCCGACCCGATCCGCGTCGCGTTCATATGCGTTCGGAACGCCGGCCGGTCCCAGATGGCGACCGCCGTCGCGGAGCGCGAACGCGAGCGCCGCGGGCTGACGGATCACATCGAGATCGTGACCGGCGGCACCGAGCCCGCCGACCGCGTCCACGAGGAAGTCATCGAGGTGATGACCGAGGTCGGCATCGATCTCTCGGACCGGACGCCCCGGAAGATCACGATCGCGGAGCTGCGCTCCTGCGACTACGTCGCGACGATGGGCTGTTCGACGCTCGACGTCGGCGAGCTCGGCCCGGACGCCGACGTCGACGTCCGCGACTGGGCGCTGCCGGATCCCGACGGGGAGGAGCTCGATCGCGTACGCGAGATCCGCGAGGAGATCGCCGATCGCGTCGAGGACCTTTTTAAAGAGATCGCCGACGGGACGGACGCGAGTTCCACCGACGTCGACGCGGCCTAACGCCCTGAAACCGGCCGTTCGACGATCGGAAACGGTGGCGTCATTTAAAAGGCGGCGTCGAACGCCTGCTGGAGGTCCGCCTTCATGTCGTCGACGTGTTCGATCCCGACGGAGACGCGGATGAGCCCGTCCGAGAGCCCGGCCGCGAGCCGCTCCTCGCGGGGGATCGCGGCGTGGGTCATCGCGGCGGGCTGTTCGATCAGACTCTCGACGCCGCCCAGCGACTCCGCGAGCGTGAACACCTCGGTCTCGGAGACGACCGTCGAGCCCTGCTCGAGGGTGCCGTCGAGCTCGAACGAGAGCATTCCGCCGAAGTCGTCCATCTGCTCGCTCGCGAGCTCGTGTTGCGGGTGGCTCTCGAGGCCGGGGTAGTACACCCGCTCGACCGCCTCGTGGTCGTCGAGCCACCGGGCAAGTTTCATCGCGTTCCCGCAGTGGCGGTCCATCCGAACCGGGAGGGTCTTGATTCCGCGGAGCACGAGGAAGCTATCGAAGGGACCGGGCGTCGCGCCCACCGAGTTCTGGTAGAACCCGAGCTTCTCGTCGAGGCCCGTCCCGTCGACGATGAGCGCGCCGCCGATCGTGTCCGAGTGGCCGCCGAGGTACTTCGTCAGCGACTGGGAGACGACGTCGGCTCCCAGCTCCAGGGGGCGCTGGAGATACGGCGTCGCGAAGGTGTTGTCGACCGCACACAGCGCGTCGCCCTCGTGGGCGATCTCGGACAACGCCGCGATGTCGTTGACGTTCATCAGGGGGTTCGTCGGCGTCTCGACCCACACGAGCTCGGTCTCCGGACGCATCGCGTCCGCCACCGCCTCGTGGTCGGTCGTGTCCACGAAAGTGGTCTCGACGTCGTACTGTTCGTACACCTGCGTCAGGATGCGGTGGGTCCCGCCGTAGACGTCGTCGCCCGCGACGACGTGGTCGCCGGACTCGAGCAGGTTGAGAACGGTGTTGATCGCCGCCATCCCGGAGGCGAAACACCGCGCGTGGGTCCCCGACTCGAGGTCGGCCAGGTTCTCCTCGAGGTCGGTCCGCGTCGGGTTGCCGGTGCGGGAGTACTCGTAGCCGCGGTGTTCTCCGGGGGCGTCCTGTTTATACGTCGAGTTGGCGTGGATGGGCGTCATCAGCGCGCCGGTCTCCGGATCGGGCTCCTGGCCCGCGTGGATCGCCCGCGTCTCGAACCGGCGGTCGGTCCGGCCGCCGTCGGTTGCCTCGGCGTTGCTCGCGTCGCCGTCGGTCACGTCGCTGCCGTCGGTCACGTCGCTGCCGTCGGTCACGTCGCTGCCGTCGGTCACGCCGTCGCCGTCCGCCTCGCGATCGGTCTCGTCGCTCATACCGGACCCTGGTCGGGCGGCCGTGTGACTCTTGTCCTTTCCGTCCGCGTTTGCCGTCGTCTCGGTCACGGTCTCCGGGTCGTGATGGGGGTCGGTTTGCCGTCTCGAACGGTCCGATCACTCGTCGATCGTGATGTTGGCGTCCATTTCGACCCCGTCGTCGGGGATCTCGACCCCATCGTCCATCGGGATCGGGTCCTCGGTCTCCTGGGAGACGGAGACGATCGAGCTGTCGGTGATCCACAGTCGGGCCGCGTAGTACGCGCCGCCGAACTCGTAGTGGCTCCGCCATCCCGCGGCGTCGAGTTCGGCCGGGATCGTTCGGTCCCCGAACTCCAGCCGGGAGAGCACGGCGTCGAAGGCGTCGGAGATCGGTTCACGCTCGTGGTATCCCTCCGCAGTCAGCGAGGTCGCGATCACGTCCCGTTGGGGAGCGGAGAGCGATCCCGGGTCGAAACTGGCCGCGACGTGTTCGGACTCGAGACGCGTCCGGAACGTCTCGGGATCGTCCGTTACCGGATCGAGAGCGTGGACGTACCGGGTCGTGCCGACCGTTTGCGGTGCCACGTGCAGCCGTACCGGCAGCTCCGCGGGAACGTCCCCGTCGGCCGTCGTCTCCGCCGTCGCCGGATCGCTTGCAGGGGCCGCGGTCGTGACCGGATCGGCCACCGCGGCCGGGTCGATGAGCGCGTGCCGGAACGGCGGGTCCGGCACCAGGTCGCTCGCGTCCGGGTTCAGGGGGTCGAAGAAGACGACGCCACGGCGGTATGCCCGGGTTTCGGACTGGTCGCGTCCCTCGCGGCGTGCGATCACGGCGGCGCGAGCGATCCGGTCGACGATCCGGCGGTCGGTCGCCGAGAGGTCGGCTCGGGGCCTTTCGGCGACCGTGGCGTCGGCGGGGCGCTCCGGGAGCGGCTCCATCCAGACGACCCATCGATCGAACGTGGCCGGTTCGGCGGCAACGCGGATCCGGTGATACGTCCCGTCAACGGCAAGGTAGGCCGGGACGTACCCGTCCTGTCCGCTCGGCAACGCCTCGAGGAGCGGCTCCTCGAGCGTCGTGACGCGACCGGTCTCACGGAGCGTTCGGATCAATCGGTCGACGGCGACGCGGTCGTAATGAAACGCGTCCGACCGCCGCGGCACGCCGAACAGGTCCGTCAGGGTCGTTCCGTCGGCCGGAGCGCTTCGAAAGGCGTATCGGGTGGTTCCGAGGCGGTCGCATCCGGCGATCGACGTCCCCGCGGCGACGCCGATGGACGCGAGGAGACGACGACGGGTCACGCCGGAACGAGACATACCCGAGGCAGTCGAGTCAGGGCTAAAGGTCTTTCCCGCCGGCGACTGAATGACCGCCGGTTCCGCGCCTACTCGATGATCTCCGATCCGCCGGGCGGGAGGAACTCCTGGATCAGGTCCGCGCTGGCGACCTTCCGGACGAACGACTGGTCGGCGAACCGCTGCTTGAACTCGCGATAGACCATCATCGCCGCGTCGTTTTGCGCGTACATCCCCGGCTCCAGCTCGACGTTCGTCGCCACGCGGTCGCGGATCGCCGACGGCGGCCCGCCGATCACCTGCGTCACCGGTTCACACTGGACGCCGACCGCGACCCGACAGGGGACGTCCTCGAAGTACGTCCGGTCGCCGCGGATCGCGAACCCACCCTTCTCGAGATATTCGCCGCTCTCGGGGGTCTTCGAGACCTGGTCCGGGTCGACCATGTACGCGTCGCCGGCCCCGCGGCCGTCCTTCCAGTCCGAGGAGTACGCGACCGCGAACTGCGCGGCCTCCTCGAGGGTCGCATCGGGGAAGTCGACCGGCTCCGAGGGCTCGGAGGGGCCGGACGCCTTCAGGAGCGTGACCGGGCCGCCGTGTGCCTGCGTGTGGAAGAAGCGGTCGTGTGCGTTCATGTACTTCTTGACGAGCTCCTCGTTCTGGTCGGCGTTTCGCCCGCCGATCACGAGGAAGTCGTCCGACGTTCGGAACCACCGGAACCGCTCGTACCAGTCGTCGGTCGTTCGGATGGGGATCGAGGATCGCGAGAGCCAGTCGATCTCGCGGTCCGCCTCCCCGCCCGTGTCGTCGCCGCTCTCGGCACCGCCGTCGTCCGCCTCCGCGTTCGCGTCGGCCGGGTCGTCGTCGGTCGCCTCCCATTCGGCCTGTCGCTCGCGAACCGCTTCGAGCTCCTCGCGGGTCGACTCGATGGCCTCCTGTGCGCCGGCCTTCTTGCCCTCGATCCGCTTCGCCTCCTGATAGAGCCGGTCGGCGTTCACCTCGACGCCCGCCGTCGCGTCCAGCTCGACCGTGGCGTCGTCGAGCCGGATCGTCACGGTTCCCTCGCTGCCGTCGACGTCCTCGACCGCCTCCGCGGCCGGAATGTCCCGTTCGGCCCCCTCGGCGAGCGTCTCCGCGATCGCGTTCCAGCTCAGTCCCTCCTCGCGAGCCGACTGGACCGTCGAGAGCACCTCGTCGACGAGGTCGTAGTTCGCGTACAGCAGCTCCGCACGCTCGCGCTCCGCGGCGGCCTGCTCCTCGAACCCCTCGATCGCCGACTCCTGCTGTTCGATGATGCGCTGCTGTTTGGCGATCTCCGCCTCGAAGTCCGGCTTTTCGGGCTCCACCGCGCCGGTTCCGCCGTCCTCGCCGCCGCCGTCGCCGTCCCGGTCGAACCGGTAGAAGTACTCGTCGAGGGCGGCGTTGAACGAGTCGAATCCCTCGCTCGGCAGGTCCTCCCGTTCGGCGAGCGGGAACGGCGTCACGTCGACGACCCGACCGTCCTCCTCGTACACGCGAGGGTCGAACTCGCCGGATCGAAGGCGCTCGTCGATCCGGGCGATCGCGTTATGGAGGTCGCGGTAGACGGATTCGTCGGCGTCCGGGATGGCGAGCGTTTTCTGCACGCCCGCCCGCGAGCAGACCTCCTCGGCGTAGAGCCCGCCGAGGTTCAGCTGCGTCGCGAGGGTGCGCACCACGTCGGTGTCCGACTCGTTCATCCGCCGCGAGAAGGTCTCGAGGGAAACGTCGAGCGGATTGAGCCGGGAGGACGGGTACTCGTACTGGGCCCCCGGCGCGACGGTCCGGGACTTCAGTCGAACCGTCGAGAGCGCCTGGACGACCTCGCCGGTCTCGTCGAGCACCGCGACGTTCCCCTGGCCGAACAGCTCCGCGACGATCCGGGTGTCCTCGTCGCCGCGTTCGAACTCGAAGGTGAGGATCCGGTCGAACTCGTACTGCTCGACGCCGACGAAGTCGGCCCCCGAGAGCCGGTTCCGCAGCATCTTCGCGAAGTTCGGCGGACGTCCCGGCGCGTCCGGGACGTGCTCTGCGTCCGCGACGTGGGCCCGCTTGCACTCGTCGACCTCGATCAGCAGCTCCACGCGACCGTGATCGAAGTCGCGGAGCTTCAGCCGGAGGAGGCTCTCGGGATAGAGATAGGCCTTGTCGACCTTCGCGCCCGCGTACCGCCCGAGCTCGGTGACGAGCGCGCGCAGGTCGATGCTCGACAGTTCCCGTTTCGGTTCCATACCGGACCCACACGCGGCCGCGGAAAAGGCGTGTCGTCTCGTTGCTCGGCCAGTTCGCCGATCATTTCCCAGTGTGCCGCGAACCAGTACGCCTCCGTTTCACCGACCGGTCGTACCGATGTCGGCGACGTGAACGGGTTGTTCGGTGTTTCAAGTCGAGTGATTCGATCGATAGCGTCGAAATCGTCGTCGAACGAGTAGAGGTATTCGAGATCTTCCCGTTCCATATACGCCGCAATGGTCGCATCACCGAACGATAGTCCATCGTGCATCTCGAAGAGTTCCACGGCGCGATGGAAATCCGCCTACGAGGAGTGGACCAGTTCGAAACCCGCCGAGTCGGTCAATCGAGAGCGAAGATCGACCGCGATGTCGTGGCGTTGACGGAGCGATGCAGGGATGGGAACCATCCCCCGGTCGCTGACCGTGGTTTCCTCGGGGGTGTCTCCAGCTGCCATACTCAGGAATAACGGGTCTCCAGTGATAGATATTGCGCCGTATGGGATGGAGGTGTGGTCTTGCCGAATCTGCTCCCGACGTCCTCACGCGAGCTGCGTGGTGAGGTCCGTCGTGGAGACCATCCCGACGTAGTCGCCGTCGGCGTCGATCACCGGAAGATGTTTGATCCCGAAGGTGGTCATCATCGCGGCCGCCTCCGTCAGCTCCTCGGCCGTGGTGATGCGCTCAACCGGTGCCGTCATTACGTCCGCGACCGTGGCGTCCTCGAGGTCGGCGCCATCGGCGACGGCCTCGACCACGTCCGTGGTGGTGACGATCCCGGCGTCGACCCCCGGGACGAACAGCGCGTTGATGTTCCGGTCGCGCATTCGCTCGGCGGCCTCCCGAACGCTCGCGTCCGCTGCGATCGTCTCGAGCGGGGACGTCATCACGTCCGCGACGAGGGTCTTCGTGGTGGATGCCATGGCTGATCACGGGCCGCCCCGCGCTTGTGCCTTTCCCTCGCGTGGTCGGGTCGCCCGCTGCTTTCTTCCGCCGCGGTCACAGTCGCTTCGAGACGTAGGGGCCGTCCTGGTGATAGCCCAGCTTGTCGCGGTAGTACTGTCGGGCGCCGATCCCGGAGATGACCGCGACCTTCGGGAAGCCGGCGTCGCGCGCCAGCTCCTCCGCGTGTTCGATGAGCCGGCGCCCGTACCCCTTGTGCTGCCAGTCGCTGCCGCCCGCGCCCGCGTCCTCGCCGATCGCCGCCTCGCTGCCGTAAACGTGGAGCTCGCGGACGATCGCGGCGTCGGCCAGCTCGCGCCGGACCGGGTCGGTTTCGGTGCCCGGCGTGCCTGGCTGGCCCGCCGCGTAGGAGGGGAACCGGAGCCGGCAGAAGCCGACGAGGAGGTCACGGACCGGGTCCTCGAACGCGATGAAATGCTCGGTCCCGCCGGCGACCTCGTAGGTCGAGACCGACAGCTCGATCGCGTCCGGGTCCGGGTCGGCGTCGTTCATTCCGACCTCCCGCGACCGGACGTCGCGGATCTCGATGCCCTTCTCCGCGGCCCGCTGCTCGGCGAGCTGCCGGAGGTTCGACTTCCAGACGCCCGCGTCGATGAAGTCCGCCGGAATGTCCCGCTGGACGCGCTGGAGCCGGGTGTACTCCGGGATCTCGCCCATGATCTCGGCGATCAGATCCGCCGCCGCCTCGTTGTCGAGGGGCTCGTACTCGTCGTTGTACCAGCTGTCGTACACGCGGGTTCCCCGAACCACGAGCGTCGGATAGATCTTCAGGTAGTCGGGCCGCCAGTCGGCGTTCCCGAAGAGCTGCCGGAAGTCCTCCAGGCACATCTCACGGGTCATCCCGGGCTGGCCCGGCATCATGTGGAAGCCGACCTTGAAGCCCGCGTCGCGGAGCCGCCGGTTGGCGTCCCTGGAGGCCTGCGTGCCGTGGCCGCGGTGCATCTCGCGGTTGATCCGCTCGTAGGTCGTCTGGACGCCCACCTCGACCTTCGTGCCGCCGAGATCGAGCATCCGGTCGATCTGCTCGGGGTCACACCAGTCGGGCTTCGTCTCGAAGGTGGTCCCGATGTTGCGGATTTCGTTCGTCTCGTTCTCGGCGATCACGTCCTCGAGGTACCGGAACTCGTACTCCTCGGGATCCTGCGCGAACGACTCGCCCTCCGCGGGTTCGGGGTCGGCCTCGAGGTCGTAGTCGTTCATGGCCTCGAGGGCGCGCTTGACGAACCACTCCTGGTAGTCGTGCGAGCGGGCCGTCATCGTCCCGCCCATCAGGATGAGCTCGACCTTGTCGACGGGGTGGCCGATCGCCCGGAGCTGTTCGAGCCGGAGGGTGACCTGACCGTATGGGTCGTAATCGTTCTGTTCGCCGCGCGCGGCGGCCGGCTCGTGGCCGGTGTACGACTGCGAGGAGGAGAACTCCGAGGCCGGCCCGCCCGGACAGTAGAGGCACTTTCCGTGGGGACACAGCTCCGGCGAGGTCATAATTGCGACCGGGGAGACGCCGGAGGCAGTCCGAACCGGCTTGCGGCGCACGACGCGTTCGACCTCCTCGCGGGCCTCCTCGGGGGCGTGATCGAGGATGTCGGTGTTCTTCGGCACCTTCGGCGAGGAGTGGGTCGAGCAGACGTCGAGCTTGGCGGATTCGAGGTCGTCCCGACCGATCTCGCCGGCGACGATCCGTTCGGCGAGGTCCTCGCAGGCGGCGACGAACGCCTCGGGAGCGTCGGCGGATCCCTCGCTCGGGGCGTCGGTACTCATTGTGCGTGGATCGGCGGGATTCGTGGTTAAGGGTGTCGCTCCGGCGACTCGCGGTCGTCACCGCCGGGAGCGCGGAGCGCGGAGCGGGGGACGCTGTGGCCGCCGCGGCCTAGACGAGGTCCGCGACCGCTTGCGGCCTAGACGAGGTCCGCGACCGCTTGCGGCCTAGACGAGGTCCGCGACCGCCGCGATCACGGCGTCCTCGACGGCGTCACGCTCGCCCGACAGGAACTCGATCGTACCATCGCGGACGCTCGCAGCCGTGACGTCCGCGTCGGGAGCGATCTCCGCGGCATCCGCGGCGACGTCGCGGACGGAGAGGTCCGCCGTCGACCGCAGGTACAGCTCGTCGGTGCCGATGCCGAGGGTGACGGACTCGCCGTCCACCTCGCGCGTCCGCCGGTGAAGCGTCTCGATCAGCAGCGCGGTCGGCGGGAAGTCGTAGCGGTGGGTGTAGGCATCGGTGTCGAGGACGGTGAACCGGACGCCGTCGACGTTCTCGGTGTGGAGGTTCTCCCGGGCCGTGGCCAGCTCGGTCCCGAGCTTCTCGCGGAACTGCTCGGAGACGTGGGCCGCCAGGTCGCCCGCGTCGTCGAACAACAGGTCCTCGATGAGCTCGCGTTTGTCCTCGTAGGACTGGTAGTACGCTTCAAGCGCGATCGCCTCCCGAAGCTCGGCGACGCGGTCGGCATCGTAGCCGGCACCGGCGGCGAGCTCGGCGTAGTCCGCCGGCGCGTCCTCCCAGTAGCTCACGGCCGGGAGGTGGCGTAGATCATCGTGAACGTCCCCGTTGACGGTCGCTGCCAGCGAGGCCGTCAAGGCCCCCGTCGAGAGATCGCCGTCGACGTCGGCGAGCTCGGGCGAGACGAGCGTGTCGACGGACTCGCGGGTCTCCGGATCCGCGACTGTGCCGTCGATCACGACCGACGCGGCGTCGTAGACGTCGAGCAGCCCGATCCCGTCGGCGGACTCCACGGTCGATCCGGTGCCCACGAGGACGAAGAGGGGAAGCTTCTCGTCGTGTCGATCGCGGTCCTGCAGCATCCGGGTGACGTCCGTGGTCGCGTCGTCCATCTCGTAGACGGACCCCTCGAGCGGGCGTCGGGTGAAGTAGTGATAGACCGCGTCGCGCTTGGCGTGTTCGTCGCGGATGAGCGGCAGCGTCGCGCGTTCGATCGCCGCGCCGGCGACGTAGCCGTCCGCCGTGGCGGGGTGACGGACCACGATCGGACGGGACTCGAGGACGGCGCGGCGGATCGCCTCCGCCGCGTCGAGGACGTCGTCGGTCAGGGCCGTGACGGCCCCGTCATCGACGAGCGCGTCGAGGTCGTCCGGGCGTGCGCGTTCGGAGAGCGCCTCGGCGAGGCGACGCTCGACCGTCTCCGCCGCCGCACCCTCGAGGACGGCCAGGCCCTCGGTCTCGACCTGGATCTCCTCGCGCCGGCGCTCGACCTCGCCGTCGATCCGAACGACGTCGCCGAGCTCGACGCCCGGGTACGCTCGGACGCCCGCCTCGACGAAGGCGGCGACGTCGACGACGCCGGTCTCGTCGCGAACCTCGAAGACGGTCGGCCCGCCGGTCTGACGCACGCTGACGACCTCGCCCTCGATGCGGACCGGTTCCGACACCAGCTCGCCGAGCGTCTCGATCGGAACGCGGTCGTACTCCGCGGTCGGTGCGGGCTCGTCCGCGTCGTCGGCCACTTCTTCGTCGGCCGCTTCTTCGTCGGCCGCTTCTTCGTCATCGACCGCCTGGTCGACGTCGGTGGGTTCTCCAGCCGTGGCAGCTTCTTCCGTCCCGGGCTCCTCGACGTGAGCGGTCGTCTCGGCAGCGTCGGCGGTTTCCTCGGTCTCGGCTCCCTCGTCAGCAGTCGAGTCCTCGGCAGCGTCGGCGTCGGTCGCCGCGGCTACCGTGCCGTCACCGCCGTGCCCGTTTCCCTCGTGGGTCCCGTCGGTCGGCGCTTCGGCCGGCTCCGAGTCTGCCTCGGCGTCCGCCGATTCGTCCTCGTCGGCCTCGGGCAGCCGCGAGGTCCCGTCCTCCTGGACGAGCGTCCCGCGGAACTCCCGCATCGACTGGCGGATCGACCACCCGAGATCGACGTTCCCGTTGTCGCGGACGTTCTTCACCTGGACGAAGACGGTGTCGCCGGGCTCCCACTCCAGCGACTCGAGCCGCTGGTCGAGCTCGGAGCGGTGCAACAGCCCGGTGACCCCGGGCGCGAGGTCGACGAAGACGCCGAAGTCGGCGTAGCCGTCGACGGTGCCGCGGTAGAATCGGTTCGAAACGAGTTCGTGCGGGCCGTTCCCGCGAAAGTCGAACACGACGTCCTCCTCGTGGGAGTCGCAGATGCGACCGTCCACGGAGGCGCCGCAGATGATACAGGATCCCATTTGTTGTCGTAGAAACCCTCCCGCCTAAAACGGTTGTCGAAAGCCGGCCGGCGTTGGGAGCTTTCGGTAGCCGCGCCGGATGGCGGAGGAATCGTCCGGATCGGCGGTTACCAGCCCGTCAACGTCCGGAACGCGAACAGCGACCGGTAGCCGAACCCGAATCCGACGAGCGCCGGTGGGAGGGTGGCGAGCAGACTGCGGGGCCAGGACAGGCCGTGGATCCGGCGAAGCCCGATCGCGAGCAGCGTCGTCGCGTAGATCGCACACGCGACCCGAAGCGCCGGGAGCGGCGGTCCGGCGACGGCGAACGGGGCCGAGGCGTATGCGACGACCTGTACCGTCTCGCTCACGCCGCCCCGGTCCGCGGTCCCGATCGAACCGTCCGAGGTTCGCCGCAGGCTCGCGACGATGGCCGCGATCACTCCCGCGACCGCGGTCAGGTGGAGCCCGACCGGCGCGGCCAGTACCCCGACGAGAACCAGGGTCACCGCGGCCGAGACCGTGTCCGAGCCGACGATCCCCGGGATCGCGCCCGGATCGGCGAGGAACCAGCCGGCGGTGAACGCCATCGCAACGGCCATCGCGAACGTCAGTCCCGGCGCCTGGTCGCCGGGGCTCACGCCGTTCCGGAAGAACCGTCCCGGCCGCAGGAGGACCTCGATCCACGCCCGCACTAGCCCGCGCGGGCCGCGGTCGCGCCCGCCGGCCGGGTTCTCGATCCACGTGGTCACGGCTCCCCGTTGGACCGGTGCGCGTAGAACGGTTGCGATCGACCGCGGGAACCGGGTATCGGTTATCGGAGCCGGCTCAGCGACGATGCGGACGGACGGACGTTAGTCGTCGGCACCCTCGGCGGTTGCGTCGGCCGCGCCGTCGGCACCGGCGCCACTCTCCCCGCCGGGCGTCAGCTCGGAGATGGTTTCGCCGAGCCCGCCCTCACCGCCGCCGAACGACCGGATGGCGTCGTGGATCTCGCCCACGAAGTCGGGCACGGCACCCGGTAGGTCGGCCGGCGGGCCGGCGAGCGCGAGGGTGTCCACCAGATCGGTACTCCAGGTCGCCAGCAGCGTCGGGTCGGTTTCGAACATTGCGACTCGGGGTAGTGGCCGGGGGATAATGAGGGGTGGAAGTCGTAAACCCGTTTTTGGCCGAATTGCGGCGATTCAACCGCTGTAGAGTGTGTTTTAATTCGGATTAACGGTTCCGCCGGCGGCACGAACCGGTCGTCACGTCCACCGGTCGAGGCCGGTCTGGGTGATCGACTCCTGGATGCGTTCGAACCCCCGCTCGACCTCGTTCGGATCGACCTCCCACTCCTCGGTCACGTAGCGGCGGGCCGCCTCGAGATCGGGATCGAGCGTCGTATCGAGCGCGTAGTCATCGCGGACCGGGGGATCGAGGAAGAGGTTCCGAATCGCGACCGCGTCGGGAATGCTCTCCCCGCGCGCCTCGAGGACCCCCCAGAGGTCGCCGTGCTCCTCGACCTCCGAGACGGCCGTCTTCGGACCGATCCCCGCGATCCCCTCGTTGAAGTCGGTGCCACAGAGCATCGCGACGTCGACGAGCCCCTCGCGCGTCAGGCCGAGTTCCTCGAGGGTCGCCTCGAGTTCCATCAGCTCCGGGGTCCCCTTGCTGGTGAGCTGCCGGAGCGTGGCGGGGGCCCCGAACAGCAGCGTGTCGTAGTCCTCGCTGCCCGCGTAGTCGACGTCGCCGACCGCATTCATATGGGCACACTGTGCTTCGCCCTCCGCCGGCGCCTCGACGATGGGCACGTCGAGGTGCTCGAGCAGGCCGCGCGTCGTCTCCTGGATGACGTCGGTTAACCGCTGTGTTCGCGCCTCAAGCCGCGCGGCTTCGACCGCGTCCCCGCGTTCCTCGGCCGCCGCGAGGCGCTCCTCGGCCGCCTCCCGCTTCTCCCGCCGGTCGGCGATTTCCCGGGTTTTAAAGTCAGTTACCTCGCCGTCGAAGACGAAGACCGGCACGATGTCGTGTTCGAAGAACTTCGGCAGTCCCTGGACGATTCCCACGAGGTTCGCGACCTCCGTCCCCTCGGCGGTCGTGTAGACGCCGTCCCGCGTCCACTTGACCGTCGTCGTCAGGTACCGGTACAGCCAGTTGTGCGCGTCCACCGCGACGACGCTCCCCTCGATGTCCGCGAACTCGACGTCGCGGATCGACGCCAGCGAACGCAGGTCGGCGTTTCCCATCGTTCGGAGTTCGTCGACGCGACGACTTAAAAAGCCCCCTCGACCAGCGGCGGCGGATCGCCGCCACGCCGGTCCGCAAGGAACGACGCCTCCGGCTCCCCGCGATCGCGCTCCCGATAGACGTCCAGCCCCGCCCGATACGTCTCGGCGTCGCGGTCGGCCGGCGCGTCGACGGGCCGCTCGAGAACCAGCTCCGCGACCCCGGTCTCCCGGCCGGTGAACGCGAAGCCGACCTTATAAAGCGCCTCGTAGGCGAACGGGTTGTTCACGCCGATCCGGATCCGGTCGACGGCGTCGGACTCACGGTCGCGAACGCGCCGTCCCAGCTCGGCGATGAGCCGCGGACCAAGTCCCTCCCCGCGTCGTGCCGTGTGCACCGACACGTATCGGATCCACAGGGTGCTCGGATCCGTCCGATCCGGGTTGAACGCGACCGCGGCGACGACGTCCTCCGCGAGGGAGGCGGTTTCGGCGTCGGCATCCGGCCGCGGAGCCGGGTCGGGGCGCGACGGATCGGGATGCCAGTCCGGGGCGACTGCATTCGGCGTTTCCGCTCGGAGCACGGCCACGCCGGTCCCCGAGGTCGCGAACTTGCCGGCGTAGCTGAACGCCCGGTAGTCGAGCCGGAGCGTCGGGTCCTCGTCGGGCCAGCCGAGCAGTTCGAACTCCATCCTGCGTTGCGCTTCGCGCGGGACGCCCTTGAGCGTGACCGTCGTAATCGGGCGTGACCGTCGTCATACCGGTTTGGGCGTGACCGTCGTCATACTGGTCGCGGGGTCGGATACCGTTCTTACAGACCGATACCGAGGATGATCGACGCTCCGAAAAGCAACACGAGCAGGAACCCCATCGAGAGGAGTACGCCGACAACGATCAGCAGCGGATTGCCGTCGGACGAGTACGTTCCACCGACTTGCCTGCGGGAGTTCGTGATGATCCGTCGAACGTGAAACGGAGCCACGATATGTGCAAGCAGCCCGAAATGAGCAGTAAAGAAGCAAAGAGCCGCAATACCCGTCTTGCCGACCAAATAGTACGCTGCTGGCGGGTAGACGAGCGCGACCAGCGTCGTGGTGTTCTTGCCGCGTGCAGCCACCTTCTGTAGTTCATACTGCTGATACTCGTTCAGTTGCCCGGACGCTTCCGAACTCATAGCTATGCCCGCTATGCGGTAACATATAAATCCAACGTCATTTACTATCCGATATCATATATGATCGGGGTCACCGAGCGGCGGGATTGACGAAGCCGAGGAAGCTCCGGATCAGGACGGAAGCCGCCCGGCCCGTTTCAGGACGGAAGCCGCCCGGCCCGTTTCAGGACGGGAGCCGCCCGGCCCGCGCGAGACCGGCGAGCACGGACAGGGTGACGAGGAGGCCGATCGCGGCCGTCACGAACACCGCGTCGTAGGTGTAGCCGCGCTCTATCAGGCTGCCCAGAACCGCCGATCCGACCGATTGCGACAGCATCCAGATGGAGCTGAACACGGCGTAGGCGCTCCCCCGGGTCGAATCCGGCAGCGCGGTCAGGACGTAGGCGTCCGTCGCCGGGAAGATGGCGTGGATGACGAACCCGATGGCGGCGGAGATCACGGCGAACGCGAGGAGGCCGTCGGCGGCGACCAGCGCCAGAAGGCTTGCCGCGAAGGCGCCGCCGATGCCCAGCAGCATCGGGACCGACGGCAGCCGATCGACCACCTCGCCGGCGACGACGAAGGCCGGAACGCCGGCCGCGAAGACGATCGTCAACATCGTGGAGGCCGCGGCCGGCGAGAGCCCGCGGGACCGCATATAGAGCTCGTAGAAGTTGAACACGCCCTGCCAGACGAAGACGGCGACGCCGGCGAGGCCCAGCGCGGCGAGGATGATCCGCCACTCCGAGCGCGCCCCAGCGATGAGCGATCGGTCCGCCGCGCCCGCGGCGGGCATCTCGGTCGCGCGAGCCTGAATCGCGGTATAAACGGTCACCACGGCGGCCCCGACGGCGATCGTCCAGATCGCGTACCGCCAGTCGATGCCCACCCAGACGGCGACGAGGGGCGCCGCCGCCACGGCGGCCAGTTGGGTCGCCCCGCCGTGAATCCCCATCACGCGACCGACCCGGCTCGGGAACAGCTCGCTCAAAAGCGGGTTCGCCGCGACGAAGTACGCGCCGGAGGCGGCACCCATGAAGAACGCCCCGACCATCAGCTGCGGGACGGTCACGGCCCCGCCGGTGAGCGCCGCCGACGCCGCGAGGATGCCTCCCGAAACGAGGACGAGATAGTGCCGCGGAACGCGCGTGAGAAGCCACCCGGCCGGGAGCCGGAGGGATGCGCTGCCGAGCCACGTGAGCGTCACGATCAGCCCCGCAGTCGCCTCGCCGATGCCGAACTCGGCGATGAAGACGTTCAAAAGCGGCGCGAAGACGACTCTCGCGAGGTTGAGGAAGAAGACGAGCCCGCACAGCGAACCCAGGAGGCGACGGCGGCTCACGGCGACCGTTTCACCGGGGGCGAGTCAAGCGTTCCGAATTCGGCTCGTGGGGGCTGTGGATCCGGTCCGTAAGCGGAAGATCCGCAAGCCGCGAGAGCTGATCTGCAAGCGGCGAGCGGCGATCCTCAATCGTCGAGCGGCAGTGCGGGCTCGGCCGGCGCGGACTCGAGGGGCACCGGTTCGACCCGCTCTCGATCGCCCTCGTCCTCCGGATCGTCGCCATCGCCGCCGCCGTCGCTGCCCGCCGAGGCGTTCTCGACCGACCCGGCCTCGTCGATCACGTATCGCTGGCCGACCATCGGGTCGAGCAGCGCGTCCACGGGCGCGTAATCATCCCGGAGGATCGGCGCGTCGCCGACGTCCTCCTCGACGCGGTAGTCGTCGATCTCGGCGGACAGGTCGATCCCGATGTCGCGGCGCGCGTTGCGGTCCCGAAGGGTCTCCTCGGTCACGACCGCGGCGTCCTTCGTCGCGACCATCTCGATGTTCTGAATGATGCCGCTGCCGCCCGCGGTCGGGAACGAGTAGACGTTGGGGTAGACGGCGTCCATCGTGGCGTACTCCGCGCGGTAGAACCGCGAGGCCGGACCGCTGGGCGCGGAGATGACGTTCGCGAAGACCATCCCGTCCTCGCTCAGGCGGTCGTTGGACAGCTCCATGAACTCCCTGGTGGTGAGCTGGAAGGGGACCTTGTCCTTCTTGTAGGCGTCCAGGACGATCAGGTCGTAGGTCTCGTTCGTGTTCCGGAGGTATCGCCGGCCGTCGTCGTTGTGGATCCGCAGCTGCTCGGACTCCTCGACGGCGAAGTAGCGCTTCGCGACGTCGATCACCTCGGGGTCGATCTCGACGACGTCGACGGTGGCGTCGTACTCCTCGACGAACCGTTTCGGGCCGGTGAACCCGCCGCCGCCGATGAACAGGACGCGATCGATGTCGTCGGGATCGTCGGCGAAGAGGTACGGCAGGTGGAAGTACCGCGTGTACGAGAACACGTGTCGGTTCGGATCCGACAGGTCCATCGCGCTGTGGCGCTGGCCGTCGAGGTAGAGGGTCCGCGTGTCGCCGCTGTCGATGACCTCGAGCTGCTGGTAGGGCGTCTGCGTCTGGTAGACGACCTGCCCCTCGGGGGCGACGCCGGCCGCGCCGCTGGAGAACGCCGCCACGAGGACGACGAGGACGCCGACGACCGCGAGGATCGAGTCCCGCGAGGGCGACGGCAACAGCAGGACGGCGGCGGTGGCGACGAGCAGCAGCCCGAAGACGAGCCCGATCGCGTCGACGCCGAGGCTCGGGATCAGGAAGTAGGTCGTGCCGAACGCGCCGACGATGCTGCCGATCGTTCCGACCGCGTAGACGTGGCCCGAGGCCCGGCCGAGCCCCTCCTTCCGGGAGAGTTCAGCCCCGTAGGGGCTGATGAACCCGAGCAGGTACGTCGGCGGGCCGAACAACAGGACGACCGCGGGCAGCGACGCGACCCGGCTCGGCAGGGGGAACGCCACCGTCGAGCGCAACAGCAGGTCGCCGGCGAACACGAGCAGCGCGACCCAGACGGCGGTCCCCAACAGCAGCCGCGCCAGCCGCCGCTCGGTCGCCTCCTCGGTCGCGAGCTTTCCCCCGCGGTGGTAGCCGGCGCTCAGCGCGGCGAGGAAGACGCCGATGATCGTCCCCCACGTGTAGATGCTGCTTCCGAACTGCGGGGCGATGATCCGGCCCGCGAGGATCTCGAGGCCCATACTCGCGACGCCCGAGACGAACACCGCCGCCTCGGGTTTGCTCACGCGGCCGTCGAGAACCGCCGCCGGAGTCGACACCGGGGAGGGATCAGCCATTACCGTCGGTCGGGTGCGGATCGTGTTAAGGGTTGGCGACGGGGTGATCGGTTCCCCGGCCGCGCCCACGCGTCCAGACCCCAACATCCGGAACGCCTTTTTCGGCGTATCGCCCACTTCGGGGTATGACCACACGGACGGCGCGATACCGATGACCGAGGACGGGGTCCTCACCGTTCGACCGATCGCCGAACTCTCGCCCGACGACCGGCGCGCGTTCTTCGAGCGCGACGCCGGAATCGGGGCGATCCGCGACGACGTCCGGGACATCGTCGATCGCGTTCGAACCGAGGGCGACGTCGCCATCCGGGAGTTCGCCGAGGCCTTCGACGACGTCTCGGTCGGCAACATCGACGTCACCGACGCGGCCGAGCGAGCACACGCCGAGCTTGATGACGCCGCCGACCCCCGACTGGACGCGATCCGCGAGGCGGCCGCGAACGTCCGTGCCTTCCACGAGCGGCAGGTCCCGGAGGACTCCCGTGAGACCGTCGACGGGCGCGAGCTCGGCCGCCGCTTCCGGCCGATCGAGCGCGCGGGCGTATACGTTCCCGGCGGCACCGCGGCGTATCCCTCGAGCGCGCTTATGGGCGTCATCCCCGCGACCGTCGCCGGCGTCGACCACGTCGCGGTGGCGACCCCGCCGGCGGACGAGATCAACCCGGTCACCCTCGCGGCCATCCACGAGGCCGGCGCGGACGCGGTCTATCAGGTCGGCGGCGCGCAGGCGATCGCCGCGCTCGCGTACGGCACCGAGACCGTGACCGGCGTCCAGACGGTGGTCGGCCCGGGCAACCGTTGGGTCACGGCCGCGAAGGCCGAGGTCCGCGGCGACGTCGAGATCGACTTCCTCGCCGGCCCGAGCGAGATCCTCGTGCTCGCGGACGGGAGCGCGGATCCCGCGTTCGTCGCCGCGGACCTGCTCGCACAGGCCGAACACGACTCGAACGCCTCCGTGGTCGCGGTGACCGACGACGAGGCCATCGCGGAGGCGATCGTCGAGGCGATCGACTCCGGGCTCGAGGGACGCGAGCGCGCGGACACGATCCGCGACGCCCTCTCTGCTGACGCCTCCGGCGTCCTCCTCGCCCGGTCGATGTCGGAGGCAGTGCTGTTCGCCGAGGAGTACGCTCCCGAGCACCTCTCGATCCAGGCCGACGACGACGAGGCGCTGCTCGACCGGATCACGAACGTCGGATCCGCCTTCCTCGGCCCGTACTCGCCGGTGGCGGCGGGCGATTACGCCGCCGGACCGAACCACGTGCTCCCGACCAACGGCGGCGCGAAGCGCTACGGCGGACTCTCGACGGAGACGTTCCTCCGGTCCTCGACCGTGCAGCGGCTCGACCGCGACGCGCTCGCGGACCTGTCGGACACGATCACGACGCTCGCGGAGGCCGAAGGGCTCGAGGCCCACGCCGAGAGCGTCCGAAGGCGGTTGGACTAGGAGGCTGCCTGCCCGTCGGCTTCGTCCTCGGCTTCGTCACCGCTCTCGTTTTCGAGCCGCCGTTCGGCCTCGTCGCGGTCCTCGGGGTAGCCGACGTCGATCCGCCAGCCGTCCAGGCCGATCGCGTCGATCGTCCGGCCCGACTGGATCAGCAGGTCGATCGCGTCCGAGAGCTCGTACTCGCCGCGGTCGGAGGGCTGGGTGAGGTGGCACGCATGGAAGATCGCGGGCGTGAACGTGTAGAAGCCGGTCATCACCAGGTTGCTCGGCGGGTCGTCCGGCTTCTCGATCACGTCCGTGATCTCGCCGTACTGGTTCGTGTCACAGACGCCGTACCGGGAGGCCTCCTCCCAGGGGACCTCCTCGACGAGAAACGCGGCGTCCGCGCGATCCTCGCGCTGGCGACGGACCACGTCCTCGAGGTTCGCCTCGAAGACGTTGTCGCCGAGGATGAGCATGAAGTCGTCGTCGATGTGCTCCTCGACGGTGAGCAGCGCGTGCGCGAGCCCCTTCGCTTCCCGCTGGTGAGCATAAGTGATCGGGACGCCCTCGTAGGCGTCGCCGTAATGGTCGATGATGACCTCCTTTTTATACCCAACAACGACAACGAGCTCGTCGGCGCCCAACTCGATGAGCTCGTCGAAACAGTGCGTCAAAATGGGAACGCCGGCAACCTCGACCATCCCCTTCGGTTTGTCGTCCGTCAGCGGACGCAGTCGGGTCCCCTGGCCGGCCGCGAGCACGACTGCCTTCATGGTCCGTGGATCGGTCGGTTCGCTTAAATATCTTCTTCAGTCCGGCTGGTGACCCCGAACGAGGCGGCCGGACTGCAGCGTCTCGAACCGCCCGAACCGTCGGCGGACGCCGACGTGCTGCTCACGGTCGGACCCGTCGACGGAACACTCTTGACTCGCCGGCGTCCTTCGACGGGTATGCACGTCACCGTCGTGGGCAGCGGCTACGTGGGCACGACCCTCGCCGCCTCGCTCGCCGACCTCGGCCACACGGTCACCGCGATCGACATCGACGAGGAGGTCGTCGAGACCCTGAACGCCGGCGCCGCGCCGATCCACGAGCCCGGGCTCGAGGAGTTGATCGCCGAACACGCCGGCGACCGCCTCTCGGCCACGACCGACTACGCGGCGATCCCGGACTCCGACCTGACGTTCCTCGCGGTCCAGACCCCCTCGACCCCGGACGGCTCGCTCGATCCGACGGCCCTCGCTGCCGCGACCGAGATGGCCGGAGCGGCGCTTGCAGCGGACGTGGACGAACCGGTCGCGGACGGGGACGGCACGACCCCGACCGATCCGGTGCCCCATCCCGTGGTCGTTAAGAGTACGGTGACGCCGCCGGCGCTGGCCACACTTCGCGGGGCGCTCGCGGACGGCGTCGGTGGCGACGGCTCGAGCGCCGGGCCGGCGATCGCCGAGCTGGCTACGAACCCGGAGTTTCTGCGGGAGGGGACTGCAGTCTCCGACTTCCGGGATCCGGACAAGCTCGTGTTCGGAACCGACTCGGCGAGCGCACTCGACCGCCTCGAGGAGCTGTACGCACCGCTTGTGGCCGAGACCGACGTGCCGGTCGTCCGGACCGACCCGGAGACCGCGATGATGATCAAGTACGCGAACAACGCGTTTCTGGCGGCGAAGATCTCGCTCGTCAACGACCTGGGGAACGCGTGCAAGGAGTTCGGGCTCGACGCCTACGAGGTGATGGACGCGATCGGGCTCGACGACCGCATTTCAGAACGGTTCCTCCGGTCCGGAGTGGGGTGGGGCGGAAGCTGTTTCCCCAAGGACGTCGACGCGCTCCGGGCGGCGTCCCGAACGGCGGGATACGATCCGGCCCTCCTGAACGCCGCGGTCGAGGTGAACGACCGCCAGCCCGAGCGACTGCTCGAGCTCCTGGATGCCCACGTCGACGTCGCGAACGAGCGCGTGGCGGTCCTCGGACTCGCCTTCAAACCAGGAACGGATGACGTCCGAAACTCACGAGCGATCCCCGTGATCGAGGGGCTCCGCGAGCGCGGCGCCGACGTCGTCGGCTACGATCCGGTCGCGACCGAGACCATGCGCGAGCGATTCCCCGACCTCGAGTACGCCGCCGACGCCGCCGCGGCGCTCGCGGACGCAGCCGCGGCGATCGTGGTGACCGATTGGGACGAGTTCGCGACCCTCGACGCCGAGTTCGACGCGATGGCCGACCCAGTGGTGATCGACGGGCGGCGGATCGTCGAGCGCCGCGAGGGACTCACGTATGAGGGGCTGACGTGGTGACCGGTCGGCGGAGCGGGCAGCGACCGGCCCGCGGCGGAGATGGCG
This sequence comes from Halopenitus persicus, assembly GCF_002355635.1. Classification (GTDB taxonomy): domain Archaea; phylum Halobacteriota; class Halobacteria; order Halobacteriales; family Haloferacaceae; genus Halopenitus; species Halopenitus persicus_A. The sequence goes on from NZ_AP017558.1 coordinate 540,602, forward strand.
ATGATGGAACCGATCGCGAAACGCCTGATCGCGGTCGCCCGCGCTAGTCGCCGTCGATCGCCTCCCGATCCGGATCCGAGTCGGAGTTCGATCCGGACGGGTTCTCACGGGATCCGGAGAGATGGTCCCAGATCTCCGTGCAGCCGGCGCCGACGGGTACGTCGCGAAGGTGGTCCGTTTCGCCCCCGTCGTCCGTTTCGCTCCCGTGAGAGTCGTCCTCCTGCTTCCCGCGACGGTCCGTTCGGATCGTCTCATTGGCGGCGGGCTCCTCGCCCGCATCCGAATCGTTCATCGATCGCCAGTCGGGGCTCCGGAGCGTTAACTGTTGGCACGGTCCGGTGATCACCGCAGCTGTATTATCAACGCCCAACGAACGACGACGATCGGCGTCACGTAACCGTACCACGACACGGTGAGTACGGATCGGAACACTCCGTGGGATCGCGGATGAAGCCGGTGCACAAGACGTCGATGCCGTCTGGGACTGGATCGATGGAAACGCGTGGGTAATGAGGAGCGATCAGAGCCCTCCTTCCATGGTTCGTTTCAAGCGAAACGACACGAACCGGCCGCTTTCGAGACCTACGACAGCTCTTGCAGTACTGTTGGTATTCTCAGTCACCGCCACTCACTACAGTCAATGGTATCATACGGACGTATACAGATTATCCAACCTTTCAATATTATGTCTACTAATTGTCTATTATGTTATGGGATGGATTCCAGCGATACCGTGGTGCTATACTGACTACAGATGTGTATAAATATCACTGGCATAGGATTTCAACAGATCCGATACTTGTTTCACCCTCTGTATTTCGTGTCCCCCTTGTCACAAGTTGCGGGAGAGTCAAGACCGGCCACGATCCGTGTATTTCCCATATGCAGCACGAGCCCAAAACAGCTGGTTGCAGACGAAACGGTCGCTCAGAGCTGCTACCGAACGTAAAGGATTGCAGATGTTCGTTACTCGGAGCCGAACATCTGGCGCATCATCGGATGCATCTCCATCAGCTGCTCCTCGGCGATCTCCTCGTAGAGCTTGTAGGTGATCGAGACCGCAAGCAGCAGTCCGGTTCCGGAGACGCCGCCGACGGTGCCGAGCATGTTCGCCATCACGGCCAGCAGCCCGACGAGCGCGCCGCCGATGACGGTGACCTGCGGGATGTACCGCTCCATCACCTTCTCGACGACCTGCGGGTTGCGACGGAACCCGGGGATCTGCATCCCGGAGTTCTGGATCTGCTGGGCGGTCGCCTCCGGGCCCATCCCGGTGGTCTCCACCCAGAAGATGGCGAAGATCGCCCCGCCGACGATCATGAACGTCAAGTCGATCGCGATCCGGATCGCGATCATCCACGGCTCCGCGGCGGTCTCGCCGAGGAACCACATCCACTGTTGGGGCTGTTGGATCGGGTTGACGTAGTAGAAGAACCCGGAAACGGGCTGGCCCTGATCGCCGTAGACGCCGAGCCAGGCGGGCATCCCCTGCCACGTCCGGTTGAGGATCTGCCCGAGGAACTGGACGTTCGCCTGCAGCGCGCGAACGAGGATCATCGGGAGGACGGACGCGTAAATGAGCTTCACCGGGAAGCGTCCCCGAGCCCCCTTCACACGGGCGTGTGAGAGGGGGATCTCGACGCGGACCGACTCCGCGTACACGACCACGACGAAGATGAACACCGTGGTGAACAGCGCGAGGAGGTTCCCGGGCTCGAAGAGGAGACTCTGGAGTCCGTCGGCCGTGAAGACCGACCCGATCGTCAGATCTCCGAAGAGGATCCCGTACCAGCCGGCGAAGAAGCCGACCTGCCCCAGCGCCGACCAGCTGAAGAACCCGCCGACGATCTGCTGGCTGACCGCGGCGATGATGAACAGCCCGACGCCGGACCCGACGCCCCACTTGCTGACGATTTCGTCCATGAACAGGATGAGCACGCCGCCGACGAACACCTGCGCGAAGATGATCAGCTGTACGGCGAAGGTGCTGATCCCGAGCGCGTTCGCGACCGTCGTATCGACCGGCAGGAAGTTCCCCGTAAAGACCATCGGCGCGGCCGTCAGGGCCGTGACGATGAACACGAGCAGCTTCTGGAGGCCCTGATAGAGGACCTGGTCGCGGGGGTCGTTCGTGTCGAGGCCGAGCAGGTTCGCGCCGCCAAGCAGCTGCAAGACGATCGACGCCGTGACGATCGGCCCGATGCCGACCTGCAGCAGCGACCCGTGTTCGCCGGCCAGTATCGACCGGAACTGGCCGAAGAAGTCGCTGCTCTGCCCGGCGGCCAACCCGAACGGGTTGATGTTGGTGAGGAAGAAGTACACCATCAGGATCGCGGCCGTCCACGCCAGCTTCCGCTTGAACGGGACGTGGCCCTCCGGACGCCGGACCGTCGGCATCCGCGTGAGCACTGGTTCGGCGGCGTCCTTCCAGCTCATGGTTACGCGTCGTCGTCCTCGGCGTCTGATGTGTCTTCTGGTTCGGCTTCCGCGGCGCGCTCGGAGAGGACGGCCTCGCCGCCCGCCTCCTCGATCAGCTCACGCGCGCCGGCGGTGAAGGCGTCGGCCGTCACGCGGAGCTGCCCGCGGACCTGGCCGCCGCCGAGCACCTTGACGACGTCCGCCTCGTGGCCGTCCTCGGCGACGTCACGGGCGTCGATGACGACCGCGTCGCCGTCCTCCTCGGCGAGGCCGTCCGCGACGTACAGCGCCGCGTCCTCGTCGAGCTTCTGAACGGTCACCTCTCGAACGTCGTCCTGTGCGCCGTCGGGACGCTTGAAGCCGTACTTCCCGAGCGGTTCGTAGTTGTGATACTCGTGTTTCGACCGCCCGGCAGCGCCGCGGCCGCCACGGTGACCGGCGCCACGCCGGTTCTTGTGGGTGCCGCCGCCGTGGGTTCGGGACCCGCGCTGTCGGTTCTTCTTGTCCGTCATCGCATCGCCTCCAGCAGCGAATCGATCTCCTCGGTCGAGTGTCGGCCGAGCTCGCCGCCCTCGACCACCGGATGCTTCACGCCGTCGTGGCCGCCCCGCGGCGGGTGGAGCCGGACGGCCGGCGAGAGACCCTGATCGCGCAGCGTCGTCTCCTCGGCGACGAGCGCGTCGGCGAGCGACGCGACGTCGTCGTAGTCGGTGTGCTCGGCGACCCACTCGTCGTCGACGTCCGCCGATCCCTCGAGGGGCTCGCCGCGACGCTCGAGCGTCGTCGTGACCGCCTCGTGGCTCGGTTCGCCGAACGCGACGAAGTCGTTGACCTTGGTGATCATCCCGCGGTACGTGTCGGTCTCCGGGACGAACGTGGCGTGGTTGACGCGACCGATGTTGAGCATCTCGAGGGTGTCCTTCACCTCGTAGTTCATGTTCACGTCGCCACGCAGTTGCACGATCGCCTGCATCACTCGCTCACCTCGTCGTAGTGGACCTCGCGTGCGTGCTGGGGGGTTCGCGACTGCGCCGCGTTCTCCAGCGCGTTGAACGTCGCCTTCGCGAGGTTGACCGTCGTTCGCGTGTTGCCGTTCGAGCTCGTCCAGGCGTCCTGCACGCCGGCCAGCTCGAGGATGTGTCGAACCGTCGGGGCGGCGGCGAGGCCGAGCCCCTGCGGAGCGGGCTTGATCTCGACGGTGACCGAGCCGGCCTTCCCCTCAGCACGCCGCGTCAGGGAGTTCGTGCCGCCTGGCTGGTCCTCCCACGACCCCGAGCCGCGGTCGACCTTGATCACGTTCAGCTTCGCGACCTCGATCGCCTTCTGGATCGCGCCGCCGACCTGCTCGTCGCGGGCCTGCGCGTACCCGAGATAGCCGTCGCGGTTCCCCACGACGACGACGCACCGGAACTTCACCCGGCGCCCCGAGTCGGTCATCCGCTGTACCATGTTGATGTCGAGGACCTCGTCCTCCAGCCCCGGCAGGAGCTGGTCGACGAGTTCGGGTTCCTTGAGCGGGAGCCCGGACTGCAGCGCCTGCTCCATCGAGGAGACCTCGCCCTCCTGTACCTTGCGGCCGAGCCGCGTTCGCGGTTCCCAGCCGTCGTTGTTTCTACTCATAGTCCTCCTGGATCGTGGCGAGCACGTCGTCGAAGTGCTCGGGTAGTTCGGTCGCGTCGAAGTCCCCGCTGTAGAGCGGCTCGTCGAGCTGCTCGGCGTACTCGGCGATGTGCTCGCCGCGATTGCGCGACCAGTCGGCCAACACGCTCTCGCTGTGGGGGATCTCCAGCCCCGCGTCGATCGCTCCTTCCTGTACTGCGAACACCTTGTTGCCGGGCGTCGCCGTGTTGAGACCGATGTCGAGGACGGCTTCCTCGAAGCCGTCCGCAACGGCGCGGCCGCCGAGGAGGTACCCCGTGAGGTACGCGCTGGGAAGGTTCCCCGTCGGAGCCTCCCAGCCGTACGCATCGAGGTCCTCGCTCGAGGACGCGACGTGGGTCTCATCGCCGTTCGGTCCGGGGGTAACCAGCTGCGCCCTGACGTGAGCGTTGCTCACCCGGGCGACCAGGCGAGGCTTGCCCGATTTCAGCAGGCGCAACCTCTGGTGGTAATCCGTCCGAACCTCGCGACGACGGCGCATCGGCACCGTGTATCGTGGTCCTGTTGCCATCAGTCGCTCACCTCGTATCCGTACTGCGTTTCGATGTACGCCTCGAGCCGAGCGACGTCATCGAAGTCGCCGCCGCTGGCCTTGTTATACAGCGTCCGATACTCCGAGGGGTCGAGGACCTCCTCCTCGTCTCGAAGCTCCTTGAGGCGCGCGCGCTGTGCGCGGATGCGCGCCATCCAGTCCTCCTTGTCGCTCTTGCGAGCGCCGGATTTCCCCTTCCGGGAGCCGGCGCCGGTGCGGTGGCCGTACGAGCGCTTCGCGTCGCGCTCACGGGCTCGACCGCGGGAGTTGGACGTGGCGTCCGTGGCGCGGATCGTGCCCTGGTCGATCAGGTCACGAACGTCCTCGCGCGTGATCGCGTCGGCGATCTCCTCCTGTGCCTCGGGGTCGAACCAGACGCGGCCCTTGCCGACGTCGAGTTCGTCGGCCGCGAGCCGCTTCTGTGCGCTCAGGTCCGTCATTCTTCGACCTCCACTTCGACGTAGGTCGGGTTGAGCACGCGGATCTCCTCCTGCTCGGCGACCTCCTCGATCCGCTCACGCTTGCGCGCGCCGACCGAGCCGGCGATGCGGACCGCCTGGGTGTCGCCGTCCACGCCCTCGAGGTCGTCCGTGTTGTGCACGCGGACCTCCTCGAAGCCGCTCGGGTGCAGGCCACGGGCCGCGGTCGGCGAGCGGAAGCCCGCCTCGACGGTGTCGCCCTTGCCTTTGATTCCGCGGCGCTGTTTCGAGAGGTTGCCGCGGGGTTTCCGCCAGGAGGTGGGAACGCGCTTCTTCTTGTGGTAGTCCTGCCGGTTGAACTGCGGCTTGCCCTCGCGGTGTTTCTGTGCCAGCGAGCGCGCCGTCTCGTCGTCGAGATCCGGCGTCTTGTCGGCGTGACCCCGGGGGCGCAGTTCGGTTTCGACGTCCTCGTCGGCCTCCGCAGCCGAGTCCTCGTCCGTCTCCTCCGCTATTTCGGCTTCCGTTTCCGAGTCAACCTCGAGCCCGCCGACGTCGGCTTTGATACGCGCGGCGAGCGCGTTGCCGACGCCGTCGACCTCGGCCAGCTCGGACTGGGAAGCGGCCTTCACGTCCTCGACGGTCTCGTAGCCGGCCGCGCGAAGCGCGTCCGCCTTCGAGGGACCGACGCCGCTGATGTCCTCGAGTTCGTCTACCATTTAGACGCCACCTGCCGTGGGTTTCTCGACGATGTACACGCCGTCCTGGAAGACGCGCGTGTCCTTGTCGGAAACGCGTGTGAGCTGTTCGATGTCGGCGGCGGTCTGTCCGACGTCCTCCTTGGAGGGGCCGGAGAGCGTGATCTCCTCGCCGTCGACCTGTACGTCCGTGTCGCCGCGGACCGGCGTCCGTCGGGCCGCCTTCTCACCGAGGAAGTTCTCGATGACCACGTCGTCGCCGTCCACCGTGACCTGCATCGGGAAGTGGGCGTAGAAGACCTCCATCCTGTACTCCCAGCCCTCGGTCACGCCGTGGACCATGTTGGCGACGTGGCTCTCGAAGGTGCCGACGGTCGCGTTCGTCTTCGCGTCCTCGGCGTCGGCCGCAATGACGACCGCGCCGTCCTCGACCGTGACCTCGACGTCGGGGTACCACAGGCGGCGCGTGACGCTGCCGTTGGGACCCTCGACGGTGAGGTCGAGATGGTCGATATCCGCGGAGACGTCGTCCGGAATGTCGATTTCGACTCTGTTCATGGTTTAGTATACGTATGCGATCACTTGGCCACCGATGCCCTGATCGCGGGCCTCGTAATGGCTCATCACGCCGTGGCTCGTCGTCACGATGAGTGCCCCGTAGTCACGGGCGGGGAGGAATCGTTTCTCCCACTTCTCGAACTCGTCGGCGCCCGCCGAGTAGCGGGGCTTGACGACGCCACATTCGTTGATCGCGCCTTTCAGTTCGACCTCGAAGCGTCCCGACTTGCCGTCGTCGACGAACTCGAACTCGTCGACGTACCCGCGGTCGTAAAAGACCTCGAGGACGGAGCCGATGACGTTGGAGGCGGGCTCTACCGTGTACGACAGATGTCCGACCCGCTCGGCGTTGTCGAGTCCGGCGAGCGCGTCGGAGAGTGGATCGTTGCCTGCCATCGTTAGCTGTACTTCCTGAATCCCATGTCTCGGGCGACCTCGCGGAAACACTGCCGGCAGAGGTTGATGTCGTACTTCCCGACGAGCCCCTGCTTGCGGCCGCAGCGTCGGCACTCGACCTGCTGGCTCGTACGCTTGGCGGCGTGTTCGCCCGTTTCCTGTTCGGTTTCTGTCTCTGTCTCGCTCATTCTTCGACCTCCACCTCGAAGGTGGATTCGAGGAACTCCCGCGCGTCGGCGGGCGTCATCCGGTGGGACGACGGAATCGATCGCGTGACCGTGTCCCGCTTGGCGACGCGGTACCCCGGTCGAACGATCGTTACCGTGACGTCGAGCCCGTAGATGCCGACGTTCGGGTTGTACTCCTGGCTCGGGAAGTCGGTGTGGTCGTCGACCCCGAAGCTCAGGTTGCCGCGGTCGTCGAACTGCGAACTCGAGAGCTCGGTCAGTTCGAGCGCGGTCTCGAGGAACGCCTCCGCGTCCTCGCCGCGGAGCGTCACCTTGGTTCCGATCGGGTCGCCCTGGCGGATGTCGAACTCGCCGACGGTCCGCTTCGCCGTCGTGCGGACCGACTGCTGCTCGGTGATCGCCTCGATGATCTCCTCCGCGTCCGCGAGGGGTTCACCGCCCTCGCCGACGCCCATGTGGACGACGACCTTCTCGATGTAGGGCTCGCGCATCTCCTGTGCGGCGCTCATTCCCCGTCACCTCCGGTGAAGTTCTCGTCGATGACGACGACGTACTCCTCGATCGTCTCGTAGGCGTCGTCGTCGGTCGCGACGGTGACGGCGTTGTCGCCGGAGCCGAGCGTCACGTCGATCGTCTCGATCGTGCCGATCTGGCCGGCGTGCTGGCCGGCGACCGCGGTCACGAGCGCGCCCTCCTCGTAGACGAAGTGGGCGACGATATCCTTCGACTCGTTGTCGACGACGATCGAGTCCTTCGGGCTGTACTGGTCCGCCGCGTCGGCGTCGAGATGCAGCGTCGTGCCGTCGTGCAGCGTGAGCTGGACGTCGCCGCCGTTCACCGTCGTCTTGGCGACGATCTTCCCGAGACGGCCGTCGGCGGCGTCCGCGTCGATCGGCGTCAGCGCGAGCCGACCGCCCTCGTCGGGGAAGACGCGGTAGTACTCCTCGCGTTCGGCGAACGCCAGGATGTCGAACATCCCGATCGGCCGCTCCTCGTCGGAGACGGCGTCGCCGTTCACCAACACGGAATCCTGATTGAGCGCGTAGCGCGCCTCCTTGCGGGTGTCCACGTACTCGAGGACGTCCCGCAGCAGGATCAGAAGCGGCACGCCGGACTCGCCGTGCGGGCCGGCACCCGCCTTGACGGTGAACGTGTCCGTCTTGCGTTCGACCGGCCAGGAGTTCGGTACTGCCAGTCGTTTCTGATGGTTCGTCATTCGTTATCCTCCCGGAGCCGCGCCTCGCGGCGGTCGTCCTCCAGGTCCAGGTCCGTCACTCGGACGTTGCTCGCCGGAAGCGGGCGAGGAACCTCCTCGCCGTCGGACTTCTCGACGGTGACCTCCTCGACCGTGATGGTCTCGGCGCGGAGGTCGACGTCGACGACCTCGCCCTCCTCGCCGGCGTGGTCGCCGCGCAGGATCTCGACCGTATCGCCCGCGTTGACGCGGACGTTCCGCTGGTCGTACTCCTCGCGGAGCTCGTCGGTGAGCGTCGCCCGAACCCGTCGCTGCCGCTCGTGGAGCGGGGCGTTCTCCGTCTGATTTCGTTGTTTGCGTGGCTGTCGCGTCATGGTTAGACGATCACCGTCGCGGTGGACGCGATGCTGCCGAAGCGCTCGGCGACCTCGCGGGCGATGGGGCCTTTGATCTCCGTGCCCCGTGGCTCCTCGAGGTCGTCGATGACGACGGCGGCGTTGTCCTCGAAGCGGACGCGGGTGCCGTTGGGTCGGCGGATCGCCTTCCGCTGTCGGACGACCACCGCCTCGAGCACCTGGCGTCGCATCTCCGGGGTCCCCTTCGTGACCGAGACGGTCACCTTGTCGCCGATCCCCGCTTTGGGGTGGCGGTTCTTCGTGCCGGAGTAACCCTGCACGCTGATGACCTTGAGCTCGCGCGCTCCCGTGTTGTCAGCACACGTGATGAGCGAGCCCTTCTCGAGTCCCTGCGTGACGTCGGCTTTCAGCGCCTCCATCACGCATCACCGTCCAGCACTTCGACGACGACGTGGGACTTCGTCTTCGAGAGGGGTCGCGTCTCCGCGATCGTTACTTCGTCACCGACCTCGAGGGGATCGAGCACGCCCGGCACGTGGGCCGGGATGCGCGAGCGACGCTTCATGTACCGATCGTATTTCGGTACGAAGACGTCGTATTCCCGCTCGACGATGACGGTCTTTGCCATGTCCGTCGACACGACCGTTCCCTCACGGGTCTGGCCGCGGACGGACAGCTGTCCGTAGAACGGACACTTCTCGTAGTCGTACTCCTCCGGGTTGTCAGGTTCCGGAGGCATTGGGACGTCAATTCCTATCGCCATACTGAGACACCTCGTTCGGTGCGTTCGGCGGGTCGTGAGAGCAGTGTATCGCCATCCACCGTAACGTAGACCACGTCCTCGCACTCGCCGAGGGAGCGGCTCGCCGTCCCGTCGCCGGCGGGGGACTCCCCCGCTGCGGCCGGGTCGGACGGACGAGACTGACGGGGGCGGACCCCCGCAGTATCCGGTCCGAGTTCGAACGTGGACCCCGGGACCTTGCGGTCGCCGGCGGCTTCATCTGTGGGCGTGTCGTCCGGCGTCGCGGACTGCGACCGGGCGTCGCCGGACGGGCCGACGCGCGGTCGATCGACGATCGCGAACTCGAAGGTCGTTCCGGACTTGGGAACGCGCTTGTCGCCCGAGGACGTGCGAACGCTGAGGGTTCGCTGGCTCTCGTCGACGACACGACCCGCGAGGCCGACGCTGTCGGCGTTGCGGGCGTCGGCCACCCTGACGGGCAGGCCGACGAGTTCGTGTCGCGTGAGTGTTTCGGGCGTGAGCATCGTCGATGGGTTCGTGATATCGTGTGTGTTCGGGTCGCTACTCGTCGTCGAGGTCGCCTTCCTCGCCCTGGATCGTCTTGATCCGGGCGATCGTCCGCTTCAGCTCGCCGACGCGACCCGGACTCTCGGGCATCCCGCCGGCGGCCTGCTGGGCCTTCAGGTTGAGCAACTCGGTCTCGAGCTCCTCGAGTTCGACCTCGCGTTCGGCCGCGGTCATATCGCGGATCTCGTCTGGGTAGAGGATCGCCATCGTCAGGCCTCCTCCTCGTCGTCAGCGGTCGTTTCCTCGGCGTCCGACTCCGCATCGGACTCCTCGGCGTCCGCCGCGGACTCCATCTCGTCGACGAGCGCTTCGGCTTCCGCCTCGACGTCCTCGCCGAGCTCCTCGGCGTCCTCGTCGTCGGGCGTCGCCGTCTCGACCGGCTCCGCGGGCGCGGTGTCGGTCGCCTCGGCGGACGTCTCCTGCGTCTCCTCGATGACCTCCTCGACGATCTCCTCGTCGAGGTCCTCCTCGACGTCGTCGGGCCCGCCGGTGGGCACCTCGACGTCCTCGTCGGCACCGACGTCGGGAACCTCCTCGGGGTCCTGCTCGAGGAGGGACTCGACGCCCTCCTCCTCGACGGTCTGTTCGACCTCGGGGACCTCCGCGTCCTCGCGGACGCCGAAGTCGTCGGGCAGCTCCGCGCCCGGCGGGATGATCTTGACCGTCACGCCGATCGTCCCGAGCTTCATCACGGCGACGCCCTGCCCCTCGTCGACGACGTCCTCGGCGGGCTCGCCGTTGTGTTTGATGTAGCCGCGGTTGAACTTCTCGACGCGCGAGCGCGCCCCGGTGACCTTTCCGGACAGGACGATCTCGGCGCCGAGCGCGCCGGACTCCATGATCCGGTCGATCGTGGTGTGGCCGGCCTTCCGGAAGTACCAGCCGCGCTCGAGCGCGTTCGCGAGGCGGTCGGCGACGATCCGCGCGTTGAGGTCCGGCTCGTCGACCTCCTGGACGTCGATCTGCGGGTCGTCCATGTCGAACCGCTCCTCGAGCGTCGAGGTGATCTTCCGGATGTTCTTTCCGCCCTTGCCGATGACCATCCCCGGCTTCTCGGCCTTGAGGACGATCTGGGTACCCATCGGCGTCTTGGCGATGTCCATCCCGCCGTAGCCGGCACGACCGAGTTCGTCAGCGAAGAACTCGTCGATCTGGGCCCGCTGTAGGCCGTTCTCGATGAATTGGTGTTCGTCTGCCATTAGTTGTCCTCCGCGGCCGCGTCGGCCTCCTCGATGACGAGCTCGACGTCACAGAGCGTCGTGTTCCACGGCGAGGCACGGCCGAACGCGCGGGGCTGGCGCCCCGGTCGCTCGCCGACCTTGTGGGGTGCGACGTGTGTAACGACCATCTGGTCGCCGTCGAAGCCCTGTTCGGTCGCGTTGTTCTTGACGTTCTCTAAGAGCTTGAGGAAGTCCTTCGAGGCCTTCTCCGGGTAGCGCCCGGCGTCCCAGCCGTCGATGTCGGAGCGGTGCCCGACGCCGCTGTTGTGCTGGCGGAACGGGACCGACTGCTCCTCGTCGATGACTGCCTGCAGGTACGTCTCGGCCTCCGAGACGGTCTTCCCCTTGATCTCACGGGAGATCGCCTTGCTGTGCTTCAGGCTGATCGGCCGCTCGCGGAGCATTCCCTTGGCGGTGGTCTCCGGGTCGGCCTCGATGCTGTAGTTGATTCCCATGGGTTACTTGAGAGGCACGAACTTCGAGGACCGGGTCGCGCCGATGCCGGCCTGTCCGTGTTCGACCGACGTTCGGGTGAGCTGGAACTCGCCGAGATAGTGGCCGATCATCTCCGGCCGCACGCGGACGCGCTCGAAGCTCTGGCCGGTGTAGACCTCGAAGGTCAGCCCGACGAACTCGGGCAGGATCGGCATGTCCCGGAGGTGGGTCCGGATCGGGTCGTCCGCCGTCCCCTCCTCGGTTCGATCGCGGGCGGTCTCGAGCAGCTTGCGCTGTTCGGTGCCCAGTCCTCGTTCGATGGTTCGCCGCTGGCGTGCGGGAAGCAGTTCCGCGACCTCGTCGAGATCGAGTTCCTGCAGCTCCTCGAGCGTGTGACCGCGGTAGGCGAACTCCTCGCCCTCGCGGCCGATGCGGTATTCGGTGCTCATTTGTTGCTCCCGCGTCCGGTGCGTTTGGACGCGATGTCGCCGACCTTTCGTCCCGGCGGGGCGTCCCGCGAGACGGACTTCGGCTGTCCGGGGTGCTGTCGGCCGCCGCCACCGAACGGGTGGTCGACGGCGTTCATCGCGACGCCCCGAACGCGCGGGTACTTCGTCCCGCGCGCCTTCATCTTGTGATGCTTGTTGCCGGCCTTCACGAACGGCTTCTCCGTGCGACCGCCGCCGGCGACCACGCCGATCGTGGCGCGAGCCTGCGGGTTGAGCCGCTTGACCTGTCCGCTCGGCAGCTGGACGACCGCGACGTCGCGGTCGTGAGTCATCAGGGTGGCCGAGACGCCCGACGCGCGGGCGAACTTGCCGCCGTCGCCCGGCTGGCTCTCGACGTTACACACGGGAACGCCCTCGGGGATCTCCGCGAGGGGCAGCGTGTTCCCGGGCTTGATCTCCGCGCTCACGCCGACCTGGATCGTCTCGCCGGTCGAGACGCCCTCGGGCGCGAGCACGAGCCGTCGGTCCCCGTCCTCGAACTCGACCTCCGCGAGGGGTGCCGAGCGGGCCGGGTCGTGCTCGATGCCGACGACCTCGCCGTCGATCGTGCCGGTCGACTCGTTCTGTTTGTGCGACAGCTCCGCCTTGTAGCGGTGCGAGGGGGCCCGGAACGTCGGGCCGCCGCGTCCGCGTCGTTGTCCCTGAATTCGTCGTCCCATCTAGAACACCCCGATTCGGGAGGCGACCTCGGTGGCGTCGTCCTCGGCGGACAGCGTCACCGTCGCCTTCTTGGTTCCCGTCGGCGTTATCTGCGTGTTCACGTTCGTGACCGTGACGTCGTAGCGGTCCTCGATGGAGTCGCGGACGTCGCCCTTCGTCGCGTCGAGGTGGACGAGGAACTGGAGCTTGTTGTCGAAGTCCATCTCGTCCATCGCCTTCTCCGTGACGATCGGGTGCTCGATGATCGTGCTCATCGGTCGGCCACCTCCGCGATCGCGCTCTCGGTCCAGACGGTGAGCCGCCCCGGATGGGTTCCGGGCGCGAGGTCCTCCGCGCTCACCGTCGCCGCGGTCGCGACGTCGACGCCCGCGAGGTTTCGCGCGGCGCGCGAGGGGTCCTCGGCAGTGACGACGAGCAGCGACTTGGGCTGTTTGTACTTCCGACCGCGGGTCTTCCCGCGTCCGGCACGGACCGACCGTCCCTCCTCGGCGCGCTCGACGTCGGCGTCGGCGCCGACCGCCTCGAGGAACGCGAGCGCCTCCTGGGTCTTCTCGAGGTCCTCGAACTCGTCGGCGACGACGAGCGGGAGCTCGAGGTCCTCGTCGAACGCGTGGCCGCGCTCGGCGACGGTCTCCGCGTCCGCGGTGGCCGCGATGGCCGAGCGGACGGCGAGCTGCCGTTCCTTGTCGTTGAGGTCCTTCGACTGGTCCTTCTCGGCCTTCGGCGGGTGGGCACGGCGACCGGAGACGGCGCTGGGAACGCGGCGTGCCTGGCCGTTCTCCTGGGGAATGTGTGCCATCCCGCGGCCGGAGCCGGGCGATTCGGCCGGGGTTCGAAGCCCGGCGAACTCGTCGGCGCCGTACGCCTGCTTTCGGTTGGCCTGTGCGACGGAGACCGCTCGCCGGATGAGGTCCGGGCGGAACGCGGTCTCGAAGACGGCGGGCAGCTCGAGGCTGCCCGCGTCCTCGCCGTCCAGGTCTCGTACTGTTGCCTTCATGGGTTATCCCTGGTTGGATGCGGTGGATACGTACCGGACCTCGGGGTCGAGGCGCGGTTGGTCGTTCGGTCGGATCGCCGGGCGGAACCGGATCAGTCGCTTGTCCGGCCCCGGGACCGAGCCCTTGACGAGCGCGTACGACCCGTCGACCTCGCCGTAGTTGACGAAGCCGCCGTCGACGGAGGCCTCGTCGCCCTCGCCGAAGTCGATCAGACGCTTGTTGAGCTCGGTTCGCTGGTGGTACCCGGTCTGGCCCTGCTGGGGAACCGTCGAGCGGACCCGGGAGGGGTTCCACGGACCGAGGTTGCCGATCCGTCGGCGCCATCCCTGGCGGGCGTGTTTGCCCTTCCGCTTTTGGACGCCCCATCGCTTGACGGGACCCTGGGTTCCCTTGCCCTTCGTGACGCCGGAGACGTCGGCGTACTCGCCCGCACGGAAGACGTCGCCGAACTCGTGGGCGCCGCCGTCCGAGACGAGATCGAGGGCGAACTCGGCGCGCTCGTCGATCGAGCCGCCGCCGACGCGGGTCTCCATCACGTCGGGTTCCTTCTTCGGGACGTTCGAGAGCTCGTCCGGGGCGGTGTGGGTGATGACGCGAACGTCGTCGACGTCGCCCGCCTCCAGGAGCGCGTCGAGCTCCTCGGCGTCCTCCTCGAAGGTGTCTTCGGCCGGCAGGTCGAGCGTCCGGTCGAGCTCGTCGTGGAACTCGCTCGTCCAGACCTCCGTCACCGGCTGCTTTCCGTACGGCGTGTCCTCGTAGGCGCGCAGGGCCACCGCGTACATCGGCGGCGTCTCCACCACGGTGACGGGGACGGACTCCTCCATCCCCTCACGCGGCGAGTTGGCCTCGTCGTTGACCATGACGACGTGGGTCATTCCGGCCTTGTAGCCGGCGAACCCTTGGAGCGCGGGCGCTCCGTCGTCGTCGGGCCACGAGCGGATGCGAGGCACCTCGCTCGACGCGCGTGTGCGCGGTCCGAAGCCCAGCGAGCCTTTGCGTGGTCGGCTTGGTTGTGGCATATGTTTACTCCTACTCCGTGAGCGTGAGGGACGCGAGGGACGCGAACATCGCTTCCTCCGTTCGCACCACCTTGCTTCCCTGCTGCGGGATCGTGTTGAGCCAGAGGTCGAACCCCGGATCGGGTTCGACGGGGCCGCCCGCTGCGGCCGTGACGTCCTCGGGGCGGATCCCGAGGATCTCCGGAAGCCCTCTGCCGGGCGCGCCGAAGGCGACGACCGGATCGTCGGCCTCCTGCACTTGCGGGGCGAGTTCGGCGAGCCGCGACACGGAGAGCGGTTCCCCGTGTCGTGACGTCGCGATGGCAAGCCCGGCGTCGGCGAGCACCTCCGGAAGGTCCGTGTCCACGACCTGGAAACCGTCCTCCGGCTTCCCGGTGATGCGGGCACGGACCGGTTCTCTCGAAGAGATCCTGATGGTGACGCGCTCCCCCCGCTCGACCGACAGTCCGTCGGGAACGAGCAGGGAGATCGGGTGTTCCCCCAGCGGGGAATTGACCCGAACGCGGCCGTCAGGTCCGACCTCGGTCACGAGTCCCTGTGTTGACGACTCGTCCCCGTCGGGGGGCGAGCCGGTCCGTGACGGGACACGAAGCGGCGGGAGCACGCCGACGTACGCCAGCTCGTCGCGTCGTCCCCAGAGATCCGTTCGGAGCTCGGGGGGCGTCGCGGCATACCGGAGCACGGTTTCGACGAACCCGCCGCCCCGACGTCGTTCGCCTTCCCGGTCGGGGAAGACGACGAGCCGGGTCGCCGAGAAGACCGCGGCCGCGCGGGCCACGGTGCCGAGCTTGCGAGTCGCCTCGCGTTCGTCCTCGGCCTCTCGAACGATCGAGGACGGCACACAGAGCGTGAGTCCGTCCATGGATCGTCCCGTCACCAGACTGTACCCCGTATTCCGGATCCGCGCGTAAAAGGGTAGCGGAAGGAGTTCGGGACTGAGGGCCGTTCACACGCCGGTTGAGAGGAGTTGCCGGGGATCGCGATCGTGGTGATCGGTCGCAGGTCCGGGTATGCGACCGACGACGTCTCCATTCCGACCACAGTAACCTCATCCACCGCAGGATCGGCGCCGATCGCGATATGACCAGTCGCGATGGCGCTTCCGAGCCACTACGGATCATTAATACGGTGGTTACGCGGTGCGCTGTCAAATTTCGTCACGTTTCCGTCGGGCGATCTGGGTGGCTGGTAGCGCGGACCGAGGGCGGCGTGGAACGGAACGCTTTTATTTATAACCCGAGTTAGGATCGAATGCGAAGCACGCACCGGTAGTGTAGTGGTATCACGCAACCTTGCCATGGTTGCAACCCGCGTTCAAATCGCGGCCGGTGCATACGGGCGCTACGCGCCGTTTTCCGCATTTTCCATCGTCCTCACACACCGAAAGGAAGGCGATATGAATACACCCAAAACGCTACGCCGATTCGGTAGCACTGCGAGTGGAAAATACCGTTGGAGGCCCTGAGAATGGAGTTCTCTACACAAGCCACCGTCTCACTCGGCTTCCAACTCCTCGCAGAGGAACCCCGCGACGCGCTCAGCGAACAACACGCACGCGCGGAAACAGACTATGAAAGTTGGAAGCGCGACCTCTTGGAGTGGCTCGCCATCGAGGGCAAAGGCCCTGAGCGGCTCCGCGGCTACATCAAGAAAGACGAGCTCCGACCGCTGTACGAGGTCGCACTCGAACACGGGACGGTCAACACACGTCTCACCCGCGAAGCGCCTCGACGGGGCGGTCGGTCGCCGCCTTCCAGGCCGGGTAGAGGCCGCTGAGGACGCTGGCGACGACCGCGAACGCGAAGCCGGAGACGAGATACCGGGCGCTGTCCCACCGCAACACCAACAGCGGGTCGCCGGCGACGGCGTCGAACAGCACGAGTCCGACGCCCAGCGAGACGAGCGCGCCGACGGCGCCGCCGATCACGCCGATGAAGGCGGCCTCGGTCAGGATCATCCGGAGGATCTCCCCGCGGCGGATCCCGACCGCGCGCAGGACGCCGATCTCCCCGCGGCGCTCGATCGTGGACATCAACATCACGTTTAGGATGGCGACGCTGGCGACGACCAACGAGATCGAGCCGATGCCCAACAGCGCGAGGTTCAGCGTGTTCAGGAAGGAATCGATGTTCTCCTGGGCGCTCGCGAAGCTGGTGACGCTCAGCTCCTCCTCGTCGCCGTCGTTGAACTCGGCCTCGAGCCGGTCGACGATCGCGGTCGCCGCCTCGCCGTCCGCCGCGACGATCGTCACCGAGTCGTAGTGCTGCTGGTCTGCAAGCCCCGAGGGCGGGATCACGAGCTCGTTGCCGCCGCCGCCGAACCCGCCCTCCGCCTCGATGAGCCCGCGGATCCGGTAGAGTCGCCCCTCGTACTCCACGGGGTCGCCGAGCTCGAGGCCCAGTTCGCGGGCGGTGTCGGCGCTCAACAGCGCGCCCGACTGGAGCCGGTCCGGCGCCTCCCCCGCGGCAGCGTCGTACAGCGCGCTCGCCTCGGTCAGGCCGGTGACCGTGACGAACGCCTCCCCCTCCCGCGACTCGATCGTCGTCGTGTTGGTCTTCCGTGGCACGACCCGGGCGTCCGTGAGGAGGCGGTCGATCCGGGCGACCTGGTCGTCGGTGACGCCGTCGGTCGAGCTATCCTGCCCGCTGGTGACGGTCACCTCGTTCGCCAGGCTCCCGAGGTCGGCCGTCGCCTGCTGTTGGATCGCGGCCCCGGTGATCCCCAGCGACGCGATCGCGACGACGCCGATGACGATCCCCAGGGTCGCGAGCGCGGTCCGCACCCGGTTCCGGCCGAGGTTCCGCCACGCCATCAGGACGCTCGGGAACCGAGTCAACAGATCGCCCGGCCTCATTCCGGACTCACTCCGTCCTGACCGCTCCCGCCCTGGACCACCCCGTCGATCAGTTCGACCACGCGGTCGGCGTACTCGACCAGCTGCTCGTCGTGGGTCACCGAGACGACCGCGACGTCCTCGTCGGTCGTAAAGCGCGTGAGTTCGTCGAGGATCGTGGCCCCGGTGTCCCGGTCGAGGTTGCCGGTCGGCTCGTCGGCCAACACGATATCGGGTTCGTTGATCAGCGCCCGCGCGATCGCGACGCGCTGGCGCTGGCCGCCCGACAGCTGATCGGGCGTGTGCGTGAGTCGATCGCCGAGTCCCACGCGGTGGAGGAGGTCGATCGCCCGGTCGCGCCGGTCGACCGACGTGTCCCACATCGAGGGCAGCTCGACGTTCTCGACCGCGGTGAGCATCGGCAGCAAGTGGAAGTCCTGGAAGACGAAGCCGATCCCGGACCGGCGCTCCTCGGTGAGCTCGGCCTCGGAGAAGTCGCTCACGACCCGGCCGTCGATCCGAACGGTCCCGCTCGTCGGCGTGTCAAGCAGCCCGATCATATTGAGCATCGTGCTCTTGCCCGAGCCGGAGGGACCGATGATCGAGACCATCTCGCCGCGGTCGGCGTGGAAGTCGACGTCGTCGAGCGCCACCACCGTCTCGGCCCCGCTCTCGTAGCGCTTCGTCACCGACTCCAGGACGATGACGCTCATCCGCGGATCCGACGAAGGGTCCCGATCCCGACGACCACGACGAGCCCCACGATCGCTCCCAGCGCCACGCCGCCGAGGCCGCCGAGCCCACCGAGCAGCCCGGATCCGCCGGATCCGTTTCCGGAACCGTCACCGCCGGTGCTTCCGGAGCCACCCGATCCGCCGGCGTTCGCGCCCACGCCGCCGATCGAGCCCGCTGCGCCGACGTCGACCGTCTGGGTGGCCGTGACGCGCTCGTCGTCGACGAGGTAGCTGATCTCGATCGGGACCGACGAGACGTCGCCCGCGAGTCTCGCGGTCAGCTCGAAGGTGGCGAACTCGCTGGCCTCGATCCCGCCCACGAAGTACTCGCGTGCGGGCGCGACCGGGGTCACCCCGTCGGCCTCGCCCACGCGAACGAGCACGGACTGGGCGTCGGTGCCCCCGAGGTTCGCGGCGTCACCCTGGATGCGAACTCCGCTCCCGGCCGGAACGACCTCCAGCCCGGTGAGGCGGACCTCGCCGTCGACCGGCCGGTCGAGATCGACGGTGCGGGAGACCGAGTGCTCGGCGCCGGCGGCGGTGTAGGTCGCCGTGAACGTGACCGCGTCGCTGCGGACGCCCGAGAGGTCGACGGTGGCGGTCCCGTTCGACGCGGGCGCGATATCGGTCACGTGAGTGCGGTCGACCACCTCGCCGTCGACGGCGGCGGACAGCGCCACCGCGCTGGCGTTCACGTTCCCGTAGTTCGTGAACGTGACCGTGGCGGACTCGCCGTCGGCGGCGGTCGTGGCCGACAGGTCCGCGGTGGCCACCGGCTCCTCGACCTCGACCGAGACGGGGTACTGGTAGGCCTGCTGGACGCCGTTCGCGCCGCGGACGCTCACGTAAACGGTCAGGAAGTGGGTGCCGGCCTCCTCGAAGGTGGCGGACAGCGGGACCTCGACCGATCCGCCGGGGGCGACGTACCCGATCTCGCCGGTCTGGCCGTGTCGGTCGGCACTGCCGGACGTCCGCACGTGGACGGACGTGACGTCGACGGCGTCCGCGCTCGATTCGAGGTTCGCGATCTCGACGTCCAGCGTGACGGGCTCGCCGGTCGTGGGCGTGTCGGGCGAGACGGCAACGCCCGCGATCTGAACCTGCGGGTCGTCGGCCGCGGCGGGCAGCGGGACGGTCCCGACGCCGACGCCGAGAACGGCGAGGACGAGAAGTCCGGTCAGCAGTCGCGACCCGCTCATCGATCGAGGATCGAAGCGTCTTGGTGCGGCGTGCGGGCAGGACCGGTCGTGGAGCGAACGCGCCGTGGAGGTGCGGGTCGGCAGCGGGGGATAGGAACGGCAGCTCGGTTCGTCATAGCTCCGGTTGGGTGCCGAGGCATAAACACGTTACCCAGCCGACGGGTTCGCGATCGAGCGTTCACAAGAGTGGCTGCTCGCGGCGTCCGGTCTCGCCGAGCGCGTGCTGCGGCTGGTCGGTCGGAGCAGCGCAATAAAGAAACGCGAAATCGGAGCTGACCCGTGGGGGTCAGTGGTTAGGCGTCCGTGTTAGGGACGGCGGCGGACGGCGAGGAGCGCAGCGGCGACGAGCGCGACGAGGGCGACGACGGCACCGAAGCCGGGCGTCTCCTCCTCGGTGGGCTCAGTCGTGTCTGCGGGTTCCTCGGTGGGCTCTTCAGTCGGCTCCTCCGTGGGCTCCTCGGTGGGCTCAGTCGTGGGCTCCTCGGTGGGCTCAGTCGTGGGCTCCTCCGTGGGTTCCTCGGTGGGTTCCTCACGCTCGGTCACGAGTTCGACTTCCATCGTGTCGGAGTTGGTTCCGTCGTCGGACTCGACCGTGTAGGTGCCGGTCTCGAGGTCGGACTCGGAGAGGTCGATCTGGACGGACCACTGTCCGTCAGTACCCCACTCGTCCGTGCTCACGACTTCGGTCGCCGTGTTGTCCTCGTTGGTCAGTTCGACGGTGATGGTGTTGTCGTCCGGCTGACGGTTGGTCGTGCCGGAGACGATCATCGTCTCGTCGATGCCGACCGGGTTCGAGCCGGATGCCTCAACGCCCTCCGCGTGGACCGAGCTGATGCTCGTTGCGCTGTCGGTGTAGCGGAAGGTCGTGGAGACCATCTTGTCGTCGGAGGCCGTCGCTTCGATCGTGTTCGCGATGATCTGCTCGCGGACCTGGTCACCGTTGGCGCTCGAGTCATCAACGGGGCCGTTGATCCACGCTACCAGGTCATCGTAGGAGCCAGCAGTCTCCGAGCCGGAGGTGTTAAGCTGGCTTCCATCGCCGACGGAAGCATCGTTGCCGTTAGTGATGACGTGAGCGCTCACGCTACCTTGGGAGAGTCCGAAACCGCTCAGGTCGAAGTCCTCCTCGTCGAACGTTCCGTCGCTGTCCACCGAGATAATCTCGGCGTGGGTGTTTCCACGACGGTCAACGAAGGCGACGACGACTTCGTTTTCACCGGTTGCGGTACCGCTGAAGTCGACGGTATTGTCGTCAGTGTTTACCTGACCGTTGATCGTTGCGAAGGTCGCACTCAGGTCACCTTCGACGACGCGGATCGACTGCGTCGTGCTGGTTCCGGAGCTGAAGTTCGAGGTCGACATCTGCCTACCCTGGGCATCCGCCGCGTCGATCATACCGAGACGGTAGGTTCCAGTGAGGCCGAGAATGTTATTCGGAGCCGCGCTGGACAGAGTGACGTCCTCCTGTTCGAAGGTGTCGTCGGACTCAACGGTGATCGTGTCATCGAAGGTTCCATCCTCGTTCAAGTCGACACGCTGCCACTGAGCGTTGTCCCGAACGTACACGGCAACAGCGTCGGAGCTGGTCGCCGTTCCGTTCAGGGTCACTTCGGAGCCGACCACGTACGGCGAAACCGAGTCAAACGTGATCTCTCCTTCCTCGACGGTGAGGGAGACGTCGTCCTCGGTGCTGGTGGCGCTCCACGCAGCGCTGACGTTGCTCTCATCGTAGAGCTCGACGTCGACGTCGCTCGTGTCGAGGTGCTGCGTGTTGATCGATCCGCTGGCCTGCGTGCCGTCGATCTCGACGACCGCGTAGGCAATCGCGTTGGATGCGGTGCCACTATTAAGCTCGGTGCCGTCGTAGACACCCTTCACGTTCACGTCCTGAACGTTACGGAAGATGGTCCGTGCGTTCGAGACGTTGTTCGACCGCCAGTCGCCGGCCTGAATCGCGACGACGTGCGTGTTACCGTCGGTACCGCCCGAGACGGTGTACTGCACGTTGTCGCCCTGCGTGACGGTGTCGGATTCGACGTCGATGCCGAGGTCACGCGAGGTCGTCAGCGTGATGGTGTCGGAGACCTGGGACGCACCGAAGTCCAGGTCGTCCGCGCCTTCGAAGGTGATCGTGTACTCGCCGGCGTCCTCATTGGAGAAGTCGAGATTAACGCTCGCACCGGGACTAGATCCAGCAAGGTCGGACGTGTTGATCGTGGAGTCATCGGTGACCGCGTCGGTGATCTCGTTCCCGTCGGGGTCCTCGACGACCACGTCAACTTCTTCGGCCTTCACGAAGTTGTACTGGACGGTAGCCTGCAGGTTTTGCGCCTGATCGGTCGAAACGCTCCCACCGAGGATGTCGCTTCCGCTGCCGCCGTTCAGCCGGACTTCCTGGTCCGTGATACGTGCGGTGGTAACCGTCACGTTGCTGGCGGCACGACTCCCATTAGTGGAGTAGGTACCACGCGGCTGATCCTCGGGGATCGGAATGCCGAGCTCGAGGAGCTCGTCCTCCGCAGCGCCGCCGACACCGATGAGCTGCTCGTCGGAGTCGAAGGCATGCATTCCAGTAACATCTTCACCTTGGTAGACGGTGGCTCCACTCGTTACGTTTTTCGTCGTGTTACCGGGCGCAATGTCAGGACGGACATCAGTATTCCCATGGGCTGCCGCTGCGGAGCCCACGAACGCCGTGGACATCGCGACAACGGACAGCACCATAATGGCCGCCAGGAACACTGCGCGTCCCTTTTGCCGATAG
Organism: Halopenitus persicus; assembly: GCF_002355635.1. GTDB lineage: Archaea > Halobacteriota > Halobacteria > Halobacteriales > Haloferacaceae > Halopenitus > Halopenitus persicus_A. The sequence continues at coordinate 562,698 of NZ_AP017558.1, forward strand.
TTTGTTTGGCTTGTCATAGTTTATTTCGTTGGCTGCATTGACAGCAACACTTTCCCGCGGATCCAGGATGTGCGTTCGTCATCAACGACGATATCGTCGGAGATCGACTGAACTGAACCATCGGTACTCGATGTTGCTCCCTTGGATAGGGGTGTTCGAAGCAACACGTCGACTTATTAAATGTTTTGTGGTTCAGTCACCGTCATCTCATAACGTCTGACACGATAGTTGAGTGAATGATCGATGTCGGTGCATTCGACGTCAAACGATGATATCACGTCCGAGAAGGCTATGGCACGGCGATCTGAAACGTCATACTCTCGTCTGTCGTCCGACAGACGTGCCGAGTATATGTGAACTCATCACAAGGTAGACACGCGAGAGGCTCCCGAAGAATACCGTCGTTCGTGTCGTCGAGACTGGGTGGGAACCGCAGTTGGATCGTCAGCGAGGACTTTCGACGGACATGTCCGGTCCTAGTCGTACCGTTCCGGACCCGCAAGCATAGTGTCGTTCTGGGTCACGGAGACGCTCAGCGGCGGCTCGTTCAGCTGGTCCGGAAGGCTGAATTGACACGATATCGATCCGGTACGGTCGACCGTCGCGACGCACTGCGAGAGGTACGAATAGCTGCTCCTGGTCGACTCCGTCGACAGGCGAACGATCACCTGATTGCCGGTGGCAAGGTTCGTCTCAGCATCCACCGACACGGACGCCGGTTCGTCGCCGGAGCGCGTCGTCCGATCGACCGACGTGATCGTGACCGATGGCGAAACGATGGAGACGTTTTCGCTCATCGCGATCCGATCCCATCCGAACCCGTAGTGATCGCGGGCGTCAAGGGACACCCGATACTCGCCGGTGCCGAGACGGTCCGTATCGAGGTCGGCCAGTAACGTCCCCGCCTCGGGGTTATACGTCGTGTTCACTCCCGCAAGCGGCGCCACGATCCGATCGTCATCGTCCTGGATCCGGAGGTCGATTCCGTGGCCGAGCGTCCCCTCCCCGGCGGGACCGTACACCATCGTATCGGTTTCGTTATACAGATCGTCGTCCCCCGGAACGTCCGAGGCAAGCGAAACATGGACCCCGTTTCGGTCGGTCGTTTCGGGGTTCCGTGTGGAGTACGCCATGATAAACGTGTCCGATTCCGAGATCGAGAGCGGACGATCGAAGGCGATCGTTGCCATCCCGCTCGAACTGGTACGGATGTTCACGATCCGGATCTTGAGCGATCTATCGACCCGTCCGTCCCGATCCGTGTCGATCCCGATCGTCTCGATGCCGTCACGGGAGATCCGTTGCGTGTTCGGAACGGTTTGACTCGACCCGTCGTATACGACCCGAACCGATCTGACGTCCGAGACGTTCTCGTCCGGCGATAGTTGAATGAGATGCGTGGTTTCCGCACCGGGGTGTGAGTCATTGGCGAAGACGAGACGCTCGCTCGGCGGCGTTCCCTCCATCGCACCTTCGATGCTCGGGACGTCGAACTCGACGCGACCGACGTCGCCGACCGTGACGTTCGTTGAAGATTCCACAGTGGCGTTCATCGTGGCGTCCACAGTGGCGTTCATCGTGGCGTCCATAGTGGGAACGTCCGGCTCCCGTGGCACCGGATCGGTACGACGATGGAGGGCAACGCTTCGGCTGTCCCCGACCGACCCGTTCTCCAGTCGGAGCACCGATGCGATCCGGGAGTCGCCGGTCGACACGATGAGGTTGTACCGGCCGGATTCGAGCACCGACGGCGACTGTCCGGCTGACTGTTCAATGGCGGTCACACGATCCTTGGGCGAAGCCGTATCGAACGAGGCTCCATCGGAGCCGTTCGCTCCGAGGAACGTGTTGAACCGAACCCCGACGTGCCCGTCGTCGTTATCGTCGTGAACGCGAAGAACCGCTCGATATTCCCGGTCGGAGGATTGGATCAGAAGCTTCGCCTCGTCCGTGTTCACCAATTCGATTCCGATGGTGGCGACGTTGCCCCGATCCACGACGATATCCGTCTCGGAGAAACCGACTGCACTGTCGGCTGCAGTACCCCCAGCGACGCCGATTCCGACGGCTGCTGCGGAGACGAGAAGACAGAAGGAGAGCAGCAGCGTTCGCGATCGGCGATTCCGGATAGCCATTATGACGCTGGTTTCCGTGCAATGGATAAGTACTTTCTGTGCCGGATGTCACCTGAGTACCGAGTATGCGTCGGGTTATGTTTCGGTCACACGCTCCGTGAGCCCCGCGAACGGCGCCGCCTCGTCGTACCGGGCCCACAGCAGCACCGCGGGCGGGAGCGCGACCACGGACATCACGAACGAGTAGGTCACGCTCAGCGCCATCAACAGCCCGAAGTCGCCGAGGACGGGCGTGATCGCGAGCGCGAGCGCACCGGTGCCCAGCGACGTCGTGAGCATGCTGCCCAGCAGCGCCCCGCCGGTCCCCGAGAGGGTTATCACCATCGCCTCGTGGGCGTCGTGGCCGTCGTTGTACTCGTCGATGAACCGGTGGGTGGTGTGGACCGAGTAGGCGATCCCCAGCCCGATCGAAATGGAGAGGATGGTCGCGGTCAGCGCGTTCAGCGACATCCCCAACAGCCGCATCGTTCCGATCAGGTAGGCGATCGCGATCAGGATCGGGAAGACGTTGACGACGCCGAGCATCGGCTTCCGGTTCAACACCCCGTAGGAGAGCACGAGGAAGATCCCCGTCAGCCCGACCGCCAGGATCAGCCCGTTGATCGCCGACGCGAAGATGACGTCGGTGACGGCGTCGAAGACGACGAGCGACCCGGTCGCGGTCGCCGTGTACCGGAAGTCGTCGGCGAACTCGCGGGTGTCGGCGGCCGCCTCCCCCTGGCTGGCGTCCGACTCGATCGCGTAGGTGACCTGCGCGCTCCGGCGGTCCTCGGTGAGATACTGCGCCGCCCGGTCGCCCGCCGGCGAGGCGAACAGCTCGTCGTAGATCCGGTCGAGGTTCCGGTCCGGGATCCCGTTGCCGTTCAGGTCGTTGCGCGCCACGAGCGCCGCGAACTCGGGGTCCGACCGGGCGTGTGACTCGATCACGGTGAGGATGCTTCCCTGTGGCCGTGCCTCGCCGCCGTCGGTCACCGCGAGCGCGTCTGGCGGGTCGTCGTTGGGCGCCGCAAGCGACTCGAGGGCGTGGTCCTCCTCGAAGTTCCCCTCGACGTACAACTTCACCGACTGGTCCTGGTTGGTCGCGAACTTGTCCTCCAGCAGGTTGATCGTCTCCGTGACGGTGTACTCGCCGGGCGCGAACGGCTCGGGGAGGACGGTCACGTACGCCGGCTGCTCCTCGGGCGGCAGGAAGTCCTCCGTCTCGAAGGAGGTGTCGACGCCGCTGCCGTACGCCGCCGCCACGCCCCCGGACAGCAGCAACACGATCACGAACGCGACCGGCGCGTACCGGCTGACGACGGCGGGGAACGCGAGCGCCCGCCCCAGCGCCGAGTCCTCGGAGGCGATCGGCGAGGAGTTGAACTCGGGGACGCCAAACCGGTCGCGCAGCCGGTCGACCTCCAGCTTGGCCGCCGGCAGGAAGAGCCCGAAGATCAGGAACGTGAAGACGATCCCGACCGCCGAGGCGATCCCCATGTTCCGGATCGGCGCCAGATCCGAGATCACGTTCGCGCCGAACCCGAAGACGGTCGTCACCGTGACGATGATGAAGGCGATCATCAGCTGGGTGTTCGCCTCCCGCATCGCCTCGATCGCCTCATACCCGCGGACCGTTTCCTCACGATAGCGATTGATGATGTGGATCCCGAAGTCGACCCCGACCGCAAGCAGCAACACGGGCACGGAGATCATCTGCTGGTTGAACGGGATCCCGGCGTAGCCGAGGAATCCGAACGTCCAGATGACCGTCATCAACAGCGCCAACAGCCCGAGCGCCAGGTCGATCGGGTCCCGGTAGGCGACCGTCAGGAAGCCCAACAGCAGGATGACGACGACCGGCATCACGATCGTCAGCGAGTCGCCGATGACGTTGCCCATCTCCGCGTTCGTGATCCCGGACCCGAACGCCCGAATGTCGCCGGGCTCGTCCGCCGCGATCGACTGGATCTCCGTCTGGATGGCGGTCAGGTCGTCGCTCGAGAAGCCGCTCGGCACGTCGTGTGAGAGGCTGGTGATCGACGCCGAGGCCGAGGGGCCGTTCGGGTTGTAATCCTCGGAGACGGGCAGGTTCTCGCCCCCGACCTCCCGGATCGCCCGCCGGATCTCCAACCGGGAGGCCCGCTCGAGGACGCGCCGCTGTTCGGCGGCGGTCGTCGCCGAGGGGTCGATCGTCCGCGCGACGATCGGCGCGGGGCCGGCGGCCGCCCGTGGCCCCGACGCCAGCCGGAGGTCCGGACGATCCTCGACGCGCTCGATGACTCGGATGTTCCGGACGAGCGCCCGCTTCGTGAGGACGTTCTCGCCGGTGTGGATCAGCTGCGTCGACTCGTCGTCGGGCTGGAAGGGATCCTCGAACTCCGCGTTGACCGAGTCGAGCGCCTCCTGCTCGGGAAGCCCCTCGGTGAACGAATCGGTCGAATCGGTCTCCGTACTGATGAGCCCGAACCCGCCCGTAAAGAGCACGGTGAGCACGAGGAACGCTATCACGACCCGTCTCGGGCTGTCGACGATCGCATCGTTGAGGCGGGCGGTCGCCGCCTCGATCCGCTCGCCGAGCGGCATCGGCTACTGCCTCCGGTAGCGGACGATCGCCGCAATGGCCACGAGACCGAGGATCGCACCGAGGATCAGCGGGATCGGGAGTCCGCCTTCCTCGGCTTCGACCACGTCGACCGGAACCCGAACCGTGTTCGATAGCTGGCTGTTCCCGTCCGCGTCGTCGTACCGGAAGTCGAAGGAGATGGGGTACGTCTTTTGAGGAGTCGCGGTTCCGGCGGCGGTCAGCTCGAAGGTCACCGTGACGGTCTCGCCCGGCTCGATGGACTGAACGTATCCGGTGTCGGTCGTGCCGGTGTCGAGCGGATCGTCGGCGAACAGCCGCGCCTCGACGTCCGTGGCCGTCTCGTCGAGGTTGTTCGTGACCGCAACCGAGAGCGTTCGCGAACCGCCGGACTCGATCGTCGCGTTGTCGAGCGAGACGTCGAACTGGTCGCGCTCGGGCGCGACGTCAGCGGTCACGTCGAGCTTGTCGTAACTCCGCCGGTCGCCGTTCTGGTTCCGGTAGCTGACCGCGAAGCCGACCGACTTCGCGCCGGCCTCCGACTCGCTGCTCACCTCGATCGGCAGGGCGAACGACGCGGTCTCGCCCGGCCCGAGCGATCCGACGGCGACCGATTCCTCGACGGGCAGTATCGCCGAGGAGTCGTCGGCGTATCGAACCACGACGCCGTCCGCCGTCTGCGGCCCGGTGTTTCGAACGGTGCCCTCGATCTCGCCGTCCTCGCCGACCCGGAGCGACGAGGTGACGTCCTCGAAGGCGAACGACTGCTCGGCGACGGTCGTGACCCCGGCCGTCATCGGCTCCGAGGTCGCCGCGATGCCGTCGGTGTCCTCGTAGTTCACGGAGAGATCGAGCGTGTATCCCCGACGAGCGGCGTCGCTGGCCAGCGAGACGGTGTAGTTGATCGTCCGCGTCTCCCCGGGTTCCCAGGCACCGACGAACGCGTTCGAGCTTGCCGCGCCGGATTCGAACGTCAACGCGTTGCTTCGTGACTCGGTCACCACGCTCGCGTCCTCCGCGGGCTGGGTGCCGACGTTGCGAAGCGTCAGGGACACGTCGCTCCGGTCACCGACCTGGGCGGTGGCGTTCGTCTCGACGACCTCGAAGCGAGCGTCCTCGGTCACTTCGACCGTGATCGATCCCGTCCGTGAGCGCGTGAAATCATTGTAGTCCGTGCCGTATGGTTTATAATCAACGAGATACGTGGACTGGTACTCGTATTTGATCGGGAGCCGGTAGGTTCCCGGTTCGGCGCTTTCGGCGATCGTGATCGGGACGGTCCGTTCGGCGAACCCAGTCGGGAGGTTTCCGATCGTGATCTGCCCGGCTTGGACGTCGATGGGGACGTTCGAGTCATCGATCCGCATCGTCATTCCTTCCGCGGTCGTGACACGCTCCTCGTACTGGGAGGGTCCCCCCCGTGTGATCGTACCGCGATTCGTGATCGCGATCCGAAGCTCGTCGGCCGTACCGGCAGCGACCTCGCCGGAAGCCGTTGCAAACGTGATGTCCGGTTGTCCGATCACCTGTCCGGACTGCTGTTGGGCTACGCTCGTCGCGGGCACGAGAGCGACGCCGCCGAGAGCGGCGCCCACGACGAGGAGGGCGAGGAGGATGGACACGCGATTCGAACTCATGAACGAACACCGGCGGTTGGATCGGATCTCATTGATGTGTTGGCGGGTGGCTGCAGGCGACACGAGATCGAGGGTCCACGTCGATCCGACGGCCCGATCGGCGGTCGGCGATCGACGTGGGGCCTCGATCGTCGGTTAACTAACTACTCAGTTACATTCCAGCAGGGATACACATCAATCCGTTGGTTCCTCGTTGAACGCGGTCCGAATCGGGACGAAGCGACCGTCACCGCCGATCCCGAGGGGAGCGTTCGAGCGGCGGTCACCGGTCGGCGGCTGCTAGTCAATGCCGGCGACCGATGGTCAACGGTTCGGGGTCGATGGCCATCAACCGCCGACCGGATCCGCATCGATGGCCGATGTCCGTTCCTTTTTGAGGGTGGAACGGCGAGGCACGAGCAATGACGTCGGCGCGCGAAGTGGATCCGGCGGATCTCGAGTTCGAGCACGTCCCGGAGACGGACCAGTCGTTCGAGAACGCGCTCGCGAACGCCCGGGACGGACGCCGGCTGTCGGTCGCCGACGGGATCGAGCTCATCACGACCGGCACGGACATACCGGGGATCGACCCGAAGCGCAAGGAGGCCGTGCTCGAGGCCGCCGACCGCCGGCGCGCCGCGGTCGTCGGCGAGGAGGTCACCTTCGTCGCCAACCTCAACAACAACGTCACGACCGCCTGCAACACGGGCTGTCTGTTCTGCAACTTCAAGGACACCGCCCACGCCTTCGAGGCTGACAGCGGGATCGACCATTCGGGATTCACCAAGACGCCCGCCGAGTCCCGCGAGATCGTCGCCGACGCCCTCGAGATGGGAATCTCAGAGGTGACCTCCGTTTCGGGGCTCCATCCCGCCTTCGCGTTGAACGAGGAGCATCACGAGATCCTCCGTGCGCACGCGAACCCCGAACGCGAGGTGAACTACAAGCCCCCCGAGGTCTACGCCACCGATCCGGGAACCTACCGCGAACAGCTGGCGGCGATGTCGGTCGGCGACGTCCACCTCCACTCGATGACCCCCGAAGAGGCCGCCCACGCGAAACGCGGCACCGAGTGGAGCTACGAGGACGTCTACCGGGAGCTGGCCGACGCGGGTCTCGACAGCGCGCCGGGTACCGCCGCCGAGATCCTCGTCGACGAGGTCCGGGACGTGATCTGTCCCGGCAAGATCCGGACCGACGACTGGGTGGCCGCCATGGAGGGCGCGATGGCCGCCGGCCTCGACACCACCGCGACGATCATGTACGGTCACGTCGAGAACGCGGCCCACCGCGTCCGCCACCTCGAGGTCGTTCGCGATCTGCAGGACCGGACCGGCGGGATCCGCGAGTTCGTCCCGCTCTCGTTCGTCCACGAGAACACCCCCCTCGCGAAACACGGCGTCGTCGACTCCGGCGCCAGCGACGCCGAGGACGAGCTGCTGATCGCCGTCTCCCGACTCTTTCTGGACAACGTCGACCACGTCCAGTCCTCCTGGGTCAAATACGGCGACGCGAAGGGGCTCAAGCTCCTCAACTGCGGCGCCGACGACTTCATGGGAACGATCCTCTCCGAGGAGATCACCGCCCGCGCCGGCGGCGAGTTCGGCGAGTTCCGCAGCGTCGCGGACTACGTCGAGATGATCGACGCGATCGGCCGCGTCCCCGTCGAGCGCTCGACCGACTACCGGACGCGCCGCCGTATCGATCCCGACGACCCCGACGCGAAGCCCTTCGGCCCGACGATCGGCCCCCGGGCCGACGGCACCCCGCTGCTCCCCGACGACGCCGGCGGTCCGGGCGAACGTGGCCCCGCGCCCGCGGACGATTAGCGGCCACGCGTTCGAGTCTCCTCGCTCGAGTTCGCTGTTCGAGTTGCTCGCGATCGCTCCGTGAGGATGTCGTCGGAACCGGAGAGCCAGGCGGCCCGTCGGACGCCCTCCGGCGACCGGCTTCGGAGGACTCGAACGGGTCCCTAAGGATCTGAAAACACCCAACAAGTATTTAAAGTGTGCTAACAAGTGCCACATATGGCCGCAAGCCGGTGTGCCGACCTCGATCGAACCGACGAGCGGGTACTGTCGTACCTCCAGGAGTGTGGCGCCGACTATCCGGCGCTCATCGCCGGGAACACGGGACTCCACGTCGCCCACGTCGAACGGCGACTGGAGACGCTGGCGAACACAGGACTCGTCGAACCGGTGAGCGGCGAGGTCATCTACCGGCTGACCGACGAGGGAACCGACGTCATCGACTCGGCCCCGGATAGCGGCCCGTCGGTCTAGGGTCGGATCTCCAGGATCGGGTCCGTTGCGACGCTTTCAAACCGTTCTCCCGCCGAGTGTGTGGCGATGGGATACGCGTGTCCGGTCTGTGAAACGCCGCAGCGCGACGGCGAGCACCTCGCACATCACCTCGCGTTCACGGCGATGTTGCACGGCGGCGGCCACGAGGAGTGGCTGGCGGAGCACGCCCCCGAGTGGGCCGACCGCGAGCCCGAGGAGCTCGCCGCCGAGGTCGTCGAGCACGCCGAGGAGGCCGAGTACCACGAGGTCTTCGAGGACACCGTCCACGATCGCGGCCGACCGGACGTGGGACCGCGCGGAACGGGAACCGGTCACGAACACGATCACGAGCACGGACACGAACACACACACGCGACCGCGGCCGGATCGAACCCAAGCGGATTCGACGAGGAGACGCAGGCGGCACTCGAGGAGGCGCGGGAGTTGACTCGTCGGATGATGGCGGACGAGGGCGATGGGACCGACGCGAGCAGCGACGAGGCCGACAACGAGACCGATACGTAACGCCACGATCGAAGATCTCCCGCGTGGAACCGAACGCCCTTATCGGTCGCTTCCCGTACGCGACGTATGGAAACACGAGGACTGATCGCTCCCGAGACGGTCGCGGAGGCCCGGGATCGCTACGCGGAGGCCGGCCCGGCGGCGCAGGTGGTCGTCCGGGAGACCGCGAAGGCGATGTCGTTCGACGCCGCGGAGTACGACGAGCGCGTGACCGGCGACGTCGTGGAAACGGCGCGTGACGCCCTGTTCGCCTCGCTTCTGGAGGTGCACGTCGCCGACCGCGACGCCTTCGACGAGTGGCTCGCGTCCCACGACCGGTACGCCGACGCGGACGTCGAGCTGCTCGGATCCGAGCACGTCGACCGGATCGTCTGGCACGCGGCGCCGATCGCCGAGTCGGTCGTCGCCGCGACGTTCCACGAGGAGGAGGCGGCCGCGGTCGGGACCCTGCGTCGGAACGCGTTCGGACGAATCTACCGGGATCGGCTGCGACGCGAAGCCGAGGAGTGAGGCCCGGTCTCGATCCCCTCCCGAGGCGACTCTCTCGACGCCGGTCACGGCACCGATGCGTGGCACCGATCCCCGGTCCCGTCCGGAGAACAGCACCTTTATCACTCGCACGGGGCGAATCTCCGACAAGATTGCTTCAAGGAGGTTCACGGTGACACAAGACCATACACGACCGGAGGTGAACATCGGACTCGTCGGCCACGTCGACCACGGGAAGACGACGCTCGTCCAGGCGTTGTCGGGCTCGTGGACCGACCAGCACTCGGAGGAGATGAAGCGCGGGATCTCCATCCGGTTGGGCTACGCGGACGCGACGTTCCGCGAGTGCACCGGCCTCGAGGAGCCGGAACGATACACCGTCGATGCGGACTGTCCCGACGGCTCGACGAGCGAGGTGATGCGGACCGTCTCGTTCGTCGACGCGCCCGGCCACGAGACCCTGATGGCGACGATGCTGTCGGGGGCCGCGATCATGGACGGCGCCGTCCTCGTCGTCAGCGCGACCGAGGACGTACCGCAGGCACAGACCGAAGAGCACCTGATGGCGCTCGACATCATCGGGATCGACAACGTCGTCATCGCCCAGAACAAGGTCGACCTCGTCGACCGCGACCGGGCGGTGGAGAACTACGAGCAGATCCAGGAGTTCGTCGAGGGCACCGTCGCGGAGGACGCGCCGATCGTCCCCGTCTCGGCCCAACAGGAGGTCAACCTCGACCTCCTCATCCAGGCGATCGAGGAGGAGATCCCGACCCCGGACCGGAACTCGGACGCGCCCCCGGAGCTGTTCGTCGCCCGCTCGTTCGACATCAACCGCCCCGGGACGACCTTCGAGGACCTGACCGGCGGCGTCATCGGCGGGTCGCTCGCCGAGGGCGAACTCGCCGTCGACGACGAGATCGAGATCCGGCCCGGTCGCGAGGTCGAGGAGGGCGGCCAGACCGAGTGGCGGCCCCTCTCGACGACGGTCCGGTCGCTGCAGGCCGGCGACGACCAGGTCGACGTCGCCACGCCGGGCGGGCTGCTCGGCGTGGGCACCGGCCTCGATCCGAGCCTCACCAAGGGAGACGCGCTGGCCGGCCAGGTCGCCGGCGAGCCCGGGACGCTCCCCCCGACGCGACACGCCTTCGAGATGGACGTCGAGCTACTCGACCGGATCGTCGGCGAGGGCGAGGTCGAGGAGATCACCACCGGCGAACCGCTGATGCTCACCGTCGGGACGGCGACGACGGTCGGCGCCGTGACCAGCGCACGCGACGGCGAGTGCGAGGTGAACCTCAAGCGCCCGGTCTGTGCGGCCGAGGGCGTCCGGATCGCCATCAATCGCCGCGTGGGCGCGCGCTGGCGGCTCATCGGTGTCGGAACGCTGAAGTGACGTGACCGAGGACACTCCATCGGAGCAGCCGACCGAGCGCGGGTCGACGGAGCGCGACCGTGGAACACCGGAGCGCAACCGCAGCCCGACCCAACGCGACCGCGAATCGGCCGACCACGACCGCGGGTCGGCATCGACGACGCCGGTCGTCGCCATCGATACGAGCGCCCTGATGGCCCCGGTGGAGGCGGACGTCCGCCTGTTCGAGGAGCTGGACCGGCTCCTCGGGACGTACCGGGCCGTCGTCCCCGACGCGGTCCGGGCCGAACTCGACCGACTCGCGGACGGGAACGGACGCGAGGCGACGGCGGCACGAGTCGGCCGCGACCTGGCCGACCGTGCCGACCCGATCGAGCCCGACGGCGGCGACGCGGCACCCGACGACGTGGACCGCGCCGACCCGGCGACTGAGAACGCGGAGCGGTCGACCGACGACGCGGACGGGAACGGATCGACGAACGAGTACGCTGACGACGTGCTGGTCGCGCTCGCCGAGGCGGGCGTGGTCGCGTACGTCGTCACGAACGATCGCCCCCTCAAAAACCGGATCCTGGCGCGGAACGTACCAGTAATCGGTTTAAGGGGGCGGAACGCACTGGCGATAACGGAACCATAAGCGCACGCATGTACAAGCGAGTACGACTCACAGACACGGTCGAAGTGCCGCCGAAACACCTGGCGGACGTCTCGAACGAACGGGTGAAAGCCCTGCTGCAGGACAAACTGGAGGGACGCATGGACGAGGACGTCGGCAGCGTCGTCAGCGTCATCGAGGTCCACGACATCGGGGAGGGAGCGGTGCTGCCGAACCGGCCCGGCGTCTACTACGAGGCCGAGTTCGACGCGCTCACCTACGATCCCGACATGCAGGAGGTCATCGACGGCACCGTCGTGGAGACGGTGGAGTTCGGTGCCTTCGTCGGGATCGGTCCGGTGGACGGCCTCCTCCACGTCTCCCAGATCACCGACGAGTATCTGACCTTCGACGGGGCGAACCAGCAGCTCGCCTCCTCGGACTCCGACAAGACGCTCGGCGTCGACGACGCCGTCCGGGCCCGCATCGTCACCAAGAGCATCGACGAGCGCAACCCCCGGGACTCGAAGATCGGCCTCACGGCCAAACAGCCCGGGTTGGGGAAACACGAGTGGCTCGAGTCCGAACGCCGCCGCCGTGAACAGCAGGGCGAGAGCGTCGAGGAGGCGAACTGATGGCCGAGGACCGCCTCGCATGCCGGGAATGTCACTTCGTGAACGATCCCGATTCACAGACCTGCGAGCTGTGCGGGTCCTCCTCGCTGACCGAGGACTGGGCCGGCTACGTCATCATCACGCATCCCGAATCGAGCCGGATCGCCGAGGAGATGAACGTCACCGAGCCCGGGTCCTACGCCCTGAAGGTCCGGTAGTCCAACCGTGATCCGATCCGACGTCCGGACCCGATCCGACACCCACGAATGCTGACTCTTCCTGCTGATCTCCGATCCGAGTTCAAGGAGCCGCTCGGCCCGGTGACGAGCGACGCGGTCGAGCTGCTCGACCGCGTCGAACGCACGCGCGAGGCCCACGACGCGCCGGCGGCGCCCCTCGTCGCCGTCGGCGACGTCGTCACCTACCACCTCCGTGAGGCCGGGCGCCAGCCCGACGTGGCGCTGCTCGACGGCAAGACCGAACGCGAGGCGGTCGCCGCCGAGATCCGCCGCGCGCTCACCGACGTCGGCGACGCACGGCTCTCCGTCGAAAACCCGGCCGGGAAACTCTCCCGTGAGCTGTTGGTCGCCCTCCGGGAGGCGCTCACGAGCGACGAGGCGACCGTGATCGAGGTAGCCGGCGAGGAGGACCTGGCCGCCGTCCCAGCGATCCTCGCCGCCCCGCTCGGGAGCAGCGTCGTCTACGGCCAGCCCGGCGAGGGGATGGTGCACGTTGCCGTGACGCCGGACACGCGGAGCCGCGCCGGCGAGCTCCTCGCGGGGTTCGACGGGGACGTCGCCGGCGCGCTCGCGGCGCTCGGCCTCGAGGGCGACGCCGGCGGATCCTAAGGACGGACGACCGCAGTATTCTGCAAAGACGCTGCCAAACCGGCGCGACTAGGACGCCCGTTCGGCGTCGACGAGTTCCGCAGCGACCGTCTCGGCGTCCAGCAGTGCCGGGTCGACCGCGAGGTCCGCGACGCCGGCGACGAACTCCGGCAGCGACCGGTCGGCGTAGGTCACCGTTCGGACGTCCGGGTTCTCCTCCTTGGCGATCGGAATCCCGGTTGCCTCCTCGACGTCGGTGATCACGAGGAGATCGGCCGCGTCGATCCCGGCCTCCCGGAGCGCCGCCGCGGAGACGACGTCGTCGATCCGTGTCACCGCGGCCCCGACAGCCGCGAGCGCGCCGGCGAGGTCGTGGTCGTCCGGTCCCGCGACGATGGCGCGGTAGGTATCGGCCGCCATCGTCACTCGTACTCGATCGTCGCGGGAGGTTTGTGGGTGACGTCGTAAACGACGCGGGCGACGTCGTCGTTCTCGCCGGTGATCCGGCTCTGGATCCGCTGGAGCGTGTTCCAGTCGATCTCCTGGGCGCGGGCGGTCATCCCGTCACGGCTCTCGACGGAGCGGACCGCCACGATCCAGCCGTGGACGCGGTTGTCGCCCTTCACGCCGGTTCCCTTGCCGATGACGGCGGCGAACGCCTGCCACGGCTCGTACTCCTCGAGCTCGTCCTCGACGACGTGACAGGCCTCACGGGCCACGGCCGCCTTCTCGCGGGTGACCTCGCCGATGACGCGGACGGCGAGTCCGGGGCCGGGGAACGGCATCCGCTCGGAGATGATCTCCTCGAGCCCGAGCGCCCGCGCGACCTCGCGGACCTCGTCCTTGTACAGGTCCCGGACCGGTTCGACGATCGTTTCGAAGTCGATGATTTCGGGGAGTCCGCCGACGTTGTGGTGGGACTTGATCCCGCCCTCGCTTTCGATCCGGTCGGGGTAGATGGTGCCCTGCACGAGCACGTCGGCGTCGACGTCCCGGGCCTCGCGCTCGAACTCGCGGATGAACTGGTCGCCGATGACCTCGCGCTTCGTTTCGGGGTCGGTCACGCCCTCCAGCCGGTCGAAGTAACGGTCCGCGGCGTCGACGACGCGCAGCGACTCCATGAAGGAGAACGTCTCGCGGATCTCCTCGGTCTCGCCCTTCCGCATCAGACCGGTGTCGACGTAGACGGGCGTGAGCTGGTCGCCGACCGCCTCGTAGGCCAGCGTCGCCGCGACCGACGAATCGACGCCGCCGGAGAGGGCGATCACCGCGTTCGAGTCGCCGATCTGCTCGGCGATCTCCGCGACCGACTCCTCGATGAACGACTCGGGGTCGACCATCAGGCGGTCACCTCCTCGTCCGCCTGTGCGTCGTCCGGATCCGTATCAGCCTGCGCGTCGGTTTCCGTATCAGCCTGCGCGTCGTTTTCCGTATCAGCCTGTGCGTCGTCCGTGGCGTTCGCGCCGGCGGTCCGATCGAGGATCGTCTCGACGAACGAGACGAACGGCGGGCTCGCCCGGTCCGGGCGCGACCGGAACTCGGGGTGGTACTGCGTGCCGAGGAAGAAGGGATGGTCCTCGCGCTCGAGGATCTCCATCCGGTTGTCGGCGGAGCCGGAGAACCGCAGGTCGTCGGACTCGAGCCGGTCGATGTACTCGGGGTTCACCTCGTAGCGGTGCCGGTGGCGCTCGGTGCAGGAGTCGGCCCCGTAGACCTCGGCCGCGAGCGTTCCCGGGTCGATGTCGGTCTCGTGGGCGCCGAGCCGCATCGTGCCGCCCATGTCCTCGGTCTCGTACTGTTCGGGCAGCAGGTCGATGACCGGATGCGGCGTCTCCGGGTCGATCTCGGCGGAGTGGGCTCCCTCGAGGCCGAGGACGTTGCGGGCGTGCTCGACGACCGCGAGCTGGAAGCCGAGACAGAGCCCGAGGAAGGGCACGTCGTGGGTGCGGGCATAGCGGATCGCCTCGATCTTCCCGTCGGTGCCGCGGGAGCCGAACCCGCCGGGGACCACGATGCCGTCCGCCTCCGCGATCCGCTCCTCGTGTTCGGTCGCCATCTCGTCGGCGTCGACCCACAGCACGTTCACCTCCGTCTGGGTGTGGATGCCGGCGTGTTTGAGCGCCTCGTGGATGGACATGTACGCGTCCTCGAGGGCGTACTTGCCGACGAGGGCGACGTCGATCTCCCGGTCGCGGTCGCGGGTGACCAGCTCGCGCCAGCGCGTCGATCGATCGTCGGCGGGAAGCGCCTCGTCGCCCAGCCCGAGCTGCTCCATCACGTACTCGTCGAGTCCCTCGTCCTCGACCATCAACGGGACGTGATAGACGTCCTCGACGTCGGGGTTCGAGAAGACGGCGTCGGTCGGCACGTCACAGAAGAGCGCGATCTTCTCCTTCACGTCCGGGGCGAGCCGGTCCTCACATCGCCCCACGAGAACGTCCGGCTGAAGGCCGATCGACCGGAGCTCCTTGACGGAGTGTTGGGTCGGCTTCGTCTTCTGTTCCCCGTTCTTCGAGTAGGGGACGAGGGTGACGTGGGTGAAGAGGACGTCCTCGTCGTCCTCCTCGTGGGAGAACTGCCGGAGCGCCTCGAGGAACGGCATCGACTCGATGTCCCCGACGGTGCCGCCGATCTCGACGATACAGACGTCGGTTCCCTCGGCGGCCTCCCGGATCCGGCGTTTGATGTCGTCGGTGACGTGCGGGATGATCTGGACCGTCTTGCCCAGGTAGTCGCCCGCGCGCTCGTTCTCGATGACGTGCTGGTAGGTCTTGCCCGTCGTGACGTTGTGGTCGGAGGTCATGTCGACCCCGAGGAACCGCTCGTAGTTCCCCAGGTCGAGATCGACCTCGCCGCCGTCCTTCAGCACGTACACCTCCCCGTGCTCGTAGGGGTTCATCGTTCCCGCGTCCACGTTCAGGTAGGGGTCGATCTTGACCGCCGTGACGTCGAAGCCCGCGTTCGAGAGGAGCCGTCCGGTGCTGGCGGCGGTGATGCCCTTGCCCAACCCGGACATCACGCCCCCAGTAACGAACACGAACTTGCGGCCCAGCGATGGGTCATACCCCGTGTCTGGATCCGTCGGCATACCGACCGTGCGCGAGCGTCCGCCTAAACGGTTTCGGGACCGCGGACGACTGGGTGGAACTCCCACTCACGGGGACCGACCCGTCGGAGACGAAGTCGACCATTCCGGGATGGACTGGCTGAACGGGCGACTACCCGAGGAGCGTCCAGCGGGCGATCCCCAGAAACAGGAGCATCCCGAAGACGTCGACCACGTTCGTCACGATCGGGATGGTGGTGTCGTCGGGGTCGATCCCCAGCCGGTAGGAGCCGTAGGTCGTGGCGACGCTGAAGACGAGCGCGATGACCGCGAGGCTCAGGCCGCTCGACAACGAAATGAACAGTAGCGTTCGAAGCGGCAGCCCGTTCCCGACCAGCACCCCGATGATCCACGTGCCGACCGCAAGAACGGAGAACACCGTCGTGGCCAGCGCGAGCGTCGCCGCCACGTTCGCCCAGAGATGCCGGTCCCGCGGGTCGAAGGCGGTGGTGCCGAGGTGGAGCCGCGTGGTGAGCCGCGAGCTCACGATCGCCCCGAGGTTGCCGCCCATCCCGACCATCACCGGCACCATCACCGCAAGGAGGCCGTACTCGGCGAGCAACGCCTCGGCGTCCTCGAGCCGGATCCCGGCCCACAACACGACCACCGAGAGGCCGACCAGAAGCGGGAACATGTTCCGGACGATCCGCCGGGCCGACCACGTCCCCAGATCGCTTTCGGGCGGCTCCATCAAGCCATCACCTCGATGACGCCGACGGCGACGAGCAGGAACGCCATCCCGAAGACGTCCCCGAGCGTGGTGACGATCGGGCCGACCAGGTTGTCCGGGTCGTAGCCGCGCGTGTAGCCGACGAACAGCAGCGTGAGCAGCCCGACGATGAGCACCGCCGAGGTCAGGGTCCCGGCGATCACCATGATCCCGAGGAACTCGAGAGGGTGTGCGGCGGGACGGCCGAGCAGCGTCAACGCGCCCCACGAGAGGAGCGCGATCACCGCCGAGATCCCGATCCCGTTGACGAAGGAGGCGACGACCGCGTTCACGAGGCGCTCGTCCCATTGAAACCGCGGCTCGATGAGCCCCTGGTGGAGCCCGCTCGAGATCCGCCCGCCGAGGGCGCCGTAGACGTTCCCGCGGGTGGCGAGGAAGACGGGAACCATCACCAACAGGCCGGGGAAGCGACCGACGCTCGCCAACAGCTCCTCGAGGATCAGCCCGGAGAAGAGTCCGCCGCCGAGCGCGACGAGCAACACCGGAAGCGACTCCCGGTAGATGGAGACGACCTCCTCGCGGACGTCCATACGTTCACCTGGCCGAATTCGAAGTTAAAAGTACCTACTCGCGGAACGACCGACTGGCGACGACCGACCGGCGACGACCGACGGGCGACGACCGACTGGCGATGACCAACCGACGATGACCAACCGACGACGGCGGGTCAGTCGTCGGCCGGCGATGGACCGGCGGCGGACCCCACGTCGGTGACGGTCCCGACGCCCTTGCTCGATCCCTCGCGGAAGACGAACCGCTGGCCCTCCTCGACGAGGTAGGGGCGGAACTTGAACCGGACCTGCGTCCGGCCGGTGTCGCCGGGCAGCAGCCGGCCGGACTCGGGGGTGAACTCGGCCGCCTCGCTGGCGGTCTCGAGGTGGACGACCGGCTCGTATCCCGACCGGATCCGGGTCGGGTGGTTGAGCACCATCACCTCGGCCTCGAACTCCCTGACGGGGTCGGGGTCGGCCGAGCGGGGCAGCAACACCATCCCGCGTTCGATCGCCTCCTCGTCGACGCCCTTCAAGGCGATCCCGACGATACGGCCGGCGCTCGCCCGGTCGACGCGGTGGTAATGCATCTCGATGGAGCGGGCCGTCACCGGCTCGAAGGATCCGTCGGGCATCGGACCGAGCAGCAACTCGTCGCCGGCCTCGACGGTCCCGGAATTGACCGTCCCCGAAGCGACCGCGCCGACGCCCTTGACGTCGTACGAGCGGTCGACGTACATCCGGAACTCGCCGCGCTCGGGCGTCGCGCGCTTGGGCAGCTCGGCGAACAGCGTGTCGAGCCGGTCGAGTCCCTCGCGGGTGACGGCGCTCGTCTTCACGATGGGGACGACCGAGTCGTCGATCTCCGCGATCGCGGCGTCGACGCCGTGTCGCGGGACGGGAAGCGGTGTCGTCCCGGCGTCGCGCAGCAGCGACTCGATCTCGGTGAGAACCGCCTCGACCCGGTCGTCGTCCACGAGGTCGGTCTTCGTCACCGCAACGACCGTCGGGAGCTCGGTGGCAAGCAGGATGCCGAGGTGTTCTCGGGTCGTCTTCGTCGGCCCGTCGTCGGCCGCGACCGCGAGCAGGCCGTAGTCGATCTTCTGACCGACGAGCCCGCGGATCGTCGTCCGCAGCCAGGGTTCGTGGCCCACGGTGTCGACGAAGGAGACGAGCCGGTCCGCCTCCGCGACGATCCGGGCCCGGTCCTGCTTGCGGTGGGGATTGTCCATCCGGACCGGGACGTGTTCTCGCGTCGACGTCTCCTCCTCGTCAGCGAGATCCCCATCCGGCTCGTCGAATCCGTACACCGCGTACGACAGATCGGCGGAGAGCCCACGCTCGATCTCGTGGGGCTGGACGTCGAGGAAGCCGCGGGTTCCGCCCTGGCCGTCGTCGGCCTGGCCGGTCACGAGCGACCCCACGAGGGTGCTCTTGCCGTGGTCGACGTGGCCGGCGGTGCCGATCACCAGGTGGTCCTCGTCGGTCTCGAGGGTCGATCCCTCGCGGATCGTCGCGATCCCCACCAGGCCGGGCGTTCCGTCCGTTCCATCCGTCCCGTCCGTCGCGTCGCGGTCGTCTGCTGCGTGGGCTCCGGACCGCGCGGCGACGTCCGCGACGTCCGCGACGTTCCAGGTGTCGACGTCGTGGATGTGCGCGTCCGCCTCCTCGGCCAGCAGGGAGAGGACGTCCATCGTCTCGGAGAAGCGGTCGGGATCGATCCCGGCGAGGCCGCCGTCGTCGGTAACGCCGACGACGTAGGTCGCCTCGCCGTCGCCCGAGAGGACCCGGTGGCGCAGTTGCGCGGCGAGCGATTCCTTGCGTCCGTCCGCGAGGTGGACCTCACGAGTCAGCCGTTCCTTGAACTCGATCGACCCGCCGTCGCGTTCCCCGCGCTCGATGGCCTGTCTGAGGACAGACCGGTCCGCGCTCATACCAATCCGTAGGCCGCATCGGCGTTTAAGCGTTTTCGTGCCGTGGGTATCCATATCACAATACTGCTCCCGAGGGATCGAAGCACACGAAATCCACTCTCCCCGGGACGATTCAGCGTAATGCAAGGTGGAGCCTCCGACCTCAAGGAGCGAGCGAGTAGGTCGGAGAGGAAACCGACACGGTACTACACCAACCACGTTCGATGGCTGGCTGACTCCCTACCGAACCGTTACTAATATAAAAACAACAGCTTACATCTGAAACACGGATGGAGGTACGTCGCACCGTCCCCGTCAAACTCGACGTGGCCGACAGCGACGCCGACCTCCTCCACGAAACCATCTCCGAGTTCCTGTGGGCTGCCAACTACGTCGTCGACCACGCGTGGCAAGGCGAGTACAAGACCACGAGCAAAGCCGAGCTCCAACGCGAAACCTACGACGATGTGCGTGCCGAGACGCGTCTCCAAGCGAATCTCGTCCAGAACGCTCGCAACAAGGCCGCCGACGCCGTACAGAGCATCGTCGCTCGGTGGAAGCAAGGCGACTACGCGGGGAAGCCGCACTTCTCCGCGCCGACGCTCGTCTACGACAAGCGGTGTGCGACGTTCAATGACGACCACGCGACGCTCTCGACCGTCGAAGGTCGTATCACTGCGGAGTACGTCCTTCCCGACGAGAGCCGCGAAACGCCCCACTCGGAGTACCTGTTCAACGACGACTACGAAGTGACTGGCGGGGAACTCCACTACCGCGACGGTGAGTTCTACCTTCACGTCCGAACAAAGGCGGACGCGGAGTTCGAGACTGCCGACGACGGCAATGACGGGCACAACACAGTCCTCGGCGTTGACCTCGGCATCGAAAACGTCGCCGTTGCCTCGACAGGTGCGTTCTGGAACGGGTCAGAGTTGAACCACTGGCACCGCGAGTTCGAGAAACGACGCGGCTCGCTTCAACAGCGTGGAACGCGAACAGCTCACGAAACCATCCAGTCGGTTGGACGTACCGAGACGGGTCGCTACGACCACTTCTTACACACCGTCTCGAAAGAACTCGTCGCGGAAGCCGTCGAAAACGGCTGTAGCGTGATTGCCTTTGAGAACCTGACAGGGATTCGTGAGCGGATGCCGAACGTCAAGAAATTCCACGCATGGGCGTTCCGACGTTTGTTCGAGTACGTCGAATACAAAGCCGAGATGTTCGGTATCTCGGTCGAACAGGTGAGTCCTGCGTACACGAGTCAGCGGTGTTCTAAGTGCGGGACGACGCTCCGAGAGAACCGCCAGACGCAAGAGCGATTCTGTTGTGTGAAGTGTGGCTACGAAGTGAACGCCGACTACAACGCGGCGAAGAATATTGGCCTGAAGTATCTCCGCTCGGCGCAAAAGTCGTCGGGCGGAGGCGTACCCGTAAACGTGCGCTTGAATCGCGGGACATTGAACGTGAATGGCGATTACGAGCCTTCCGCCGATGGCGGCCAGAACGGGAGTCCACGCGAAAGCCCCACCCTCAACGAAGCGAACGGCGAAGCCGTGAGCGAGTAGGGTGGGGTAGTTTACCTCGGACGATCCCATCGGGGCGACCGGCCACCCGAGTCCGCGACGTGGCTCTTCCGGCGAGGTCTTCTTAAACACCCTCGAGAAGCGCCGCGTAGGCGTCCTCGTACGCGGCCGCGACTCGATCCGGGGAGGTACGGTCCTCGGCCGGCAGCGGCGGCAACGCGACCGTCTGAAGCGGTTCGACCATCGACGTCACGGCATCGGTGTGTTCCTCGAGTGCGCCCTCGCGCGCGCTGCCCGACGCCACGGCGCACGCGCGGGCGTACCGGTCGCCGTCGTAGAGCCGGACCCGCGTCGGGGCCACGACCGCGACCGCGTCGATCGCGGGGGCGTGGACGGCGGCGTCCCGGTCGCCGTCATCCTGGTTGCTCTCGCCGGCTGCGGCATCGAACGGGAGCGCGACGTCGCCGTACGACTCGACCACGACCGGACCGGGATCGGCCGCGACCGCGGCCGCGAACCGATCGAGAACCGGGAGATACGACTCCGCCATCACGTCGTTGAACTCCGAGACGTCGTGGACGCGGACGGCGTCCGCGACCGGGAGCCACTCGTCGACCGTCGGCGGGAACAGCCCGGTCTCCTCCGCGGTCCCGTTCACGACGACCGTCGGATCGTCGGCTCCGGCGCGGCCGATCCGGTCACAGAGGAACGTCCGATCGGCCTCGCCGAGCATCCCGGTTCGGCCGGGCGTGGGACGCCAGAGGCGATGGAGCGGGTTGATCGATTCCGGCGGCACGTCCGGACCGGTCCCGGATGAGTCGGGATGGGTTCCGGGCGATCCGGCCGGCGTCGGGTCGGATCGGACTGCAAGCCCGCGGTCGCTCGCGGCCGCGAGTCGGCGTGCGTCCTTCCCGTAGAGTCGGGTCTCCGCGGCGGCCGCCCGGAAGTCGTCGTGGTCGTACCAGAAGTCGTGTCCGGCTCGCGGCTTCACGCCCACCGGAGCGAGCCCGCGAGCCGAGAGGGCCGCCAGGAGCCCGACCGAGAACGTCGTCTTTCCGGCGTCGACCCGCGAGTCACCGGCCACGAGCAGCGTCGGCGACGTGTTCCCGGTCACCGTTCGTCGTCGGATGCCGATTCCGCGGCCGAGTCCTCGGTGGTCGGCGATTCCGCGCCGGCATTCCCGTCGATCGCGGTCTCCGCGAGCCCGTAGTAGCCGGGGCCGTCGTCCGCGAGCGGCTCGGCGATCACGAGGTCCGCGGCGTTCTGCATCACCCACGGGATCGCCCAGTCGATGAGGACGGACTCGGTCCCCTCGTCGAGGGGCTCGTCCGGGTCGGCCCCCTGGAGGAGCCGGGCGATCTCCGGGATCGTGTACATCAGGTCGGGTTCGAGCAGCTCCGCTGCCGTGTAAAACTCACACGGATAGGTCGCCTCGAAGGCGTCTTTGGGCGTCGGCATAGCCGTGTCTCGGCGGTCGCTCCCCTAAACGGCACGGGTTCGGTCACGGGAGCCGGGACTGGTGACGTCGACGGCGCCGAAAAAATTCGGGATCGATCGGGGTCGTCGGGGACGCTCCGCCTCGCGGCGGCGACGTTACTCGAAGTTGGAGACGACGTTGTCGTAGTTGTCGGCGACCTCGTCCCAGTCGACGACCTCGAAGAACGCGTCGATGAACTCGCCGCGCGCCGGGCCGTAATCGTGGTAGTAAGAGTGCTCCCAGACGTCGAGCGCCAGGATCGGATGGGCACCCCACAGCGCGCCCTGGTCGTGCTTGTCGACCTTCAGGTTGCGCAGCTGCTTGGCTACCGGGTCGTACACGAGCAGGGCCCAGCCCCCGGCGGCACCGGCAGCGGCCTCGAACTCGCCCTTCCAGGCCTCATACGAGCCGAAGTCCTCGGCGATCCGGTCGGCCAGATCGCCGTCCGGCTCGCCGCCGCCGTTCGGGGACATGTTGTTCCAGAACAGCGTGTGGAGGTAGTGACCGCTGCCGTTGTGGGTCACGTTCCCGAGCGCGCCCGCCGTGCTGCCGTAGTCCCCGCTCTCGCGGTTCCCGGCGAGCGTTTCCTCGGCGGCGTTGAGCCCGTTGACGTAGCCCTGATGGTGCGTGTCGTGATGCCAGGTGAGCACCTGTTCGGAGATGTGCGGTTCGAGCGCGTCGTAGTCGTACGGAAGTGGATCGAGTTCGTGGTCGCTCATGATTTCACCCAGGATATCGATCGGTCGCGGTCCTGTTAAAGATTGAGGAGACGTACGCTACCACGACACAAACGGGAGATACCCGCGACGCTGCGCAAACGGACAATTCACACGACGCTGCGCAACCGTGGGATTTGCGCCGCGATGCGGCGCCGCGCTCGAAACGGTGGGACTGGGATTTGAACCGAGTCGGGACGATCATCCTCGCACCGCTCGGATGCTGCGTCCCGCCGGCTTCAAATCCACGCATAAAACTCGCGCGCCGCGATGCGGCGCCGCGCTCGCAACGGTGGGACTGGGATTTGAACCCAGGAAGCCGTGAGGCTACCTGCTTTCAAGGCAGGCGCAATGGGCCACTCTGCCATCCCACCTCGGGACGATCGAACGTCGCGGGTGCATCCCGCCGCGTTCGAGGATTGTGAGAGGGGTGACTAATGGATGTCGGTTGTGGTCGTCGAACGTGTACGTCCCTTCACCGATCGAATCCGGTCGCATCGGCGGTCGGCGAACCGCGACGAACGGAGGCCACGGGTCCACCTCACCCCCGAACGATGGTGAGTTCGCCGGTTCCGTCGTCCTCGTGAACGGCGAGCCCGTGTTCGTGGACGAACGTCGCCGTGTGCTCGGGGACGACTCGCTCGGCCGCAAATCGAGCCCGCAACAACGGCACGACGTCGAGGAGGTCGCGGCCGGTCTCGATCGTCGGCAGGGACCGGACGAACTCCACCTCGCCGCCGGCGTCGCGCGTGCGCTCGGCGAGCGTCTGCACGCTCGGGGGGGTGAAGGCGTCCGCGAAGTCGATCGGCTCGGTGAATCCCGCGTAGTGACACCGTCCGGCGGTCGAGGGACCGAGGATGGTCGTCGCGGTGCGAAGCTTCATCGCCGCCGCGTCGATCACCGACCGGGAGAGGAACGGCGTCGTCGGCGTGACGATCGCGACCGAGCCGGCCCCCTCCTCGCGGAGCAGGTGGGTCGCCGTGTTGCCGGCGCGGGCGCTGAACGTCGAGCCGACCTGCGGCTCGAAGCGGACGTCGCTCGCGTCACCCAGGGTATCGGCCACGAGCGCACGCAGCTCGGCCTCGGGTGGGGTTTCGGTACGGGCGTCCGCGGGGAGCTGCTCCTCGGTCGGATGGTTCACGAGGAGGCTCCCGCCGGACCGGTCGACGGCCCGGACCAGGTCGCGAAGGACGGCCTCGTACAGTTCGCTCGCCTCGGCGGCCGAGAGCGGGCTCGTCCCCGGCAGGGACGGATAGCCAAGTCCCTCGCGTGGCGGGTCGGCAAGCACCGCGATGACGGTCATACCGGATCTGGTCGCCTCCGCGCCTTCAACCCCTGGTTTTTAAGCGCCGCGCGGTCGATCCCGCGGACATGTCCGTGCTCCGTCCGCTGGCCGCGCTCGCGGCCGCCATCGTCGTGCTCGTTCTCGCCAGCGCCGTCCTCGGCCTCCCGGCCGCGCTGGGGTCGCCGGCCGCCATCGTCACCGCCGCGATCTGTCTGATCGTCGTCGCCGCGATCGTCGCGCTCGGCGGACGCGAGACCGGCCCGCGAACGCCCTACTGGTGATCCGCCTCGGCCTGCTCCGCCCGTAGAGGATCCCCGTTTCGGTGCGTCGGCGTCACCGACTCCGCCGACCCTTCGTCTGCCGGTAGTCTCGTGCGAGCACGTTCTTCCGAACGTGCTCCAGGAAGGCCCGCTCCTCGGCCTCGTCCATCGCCTCCGGGTCCCGCATCGGGACGAGCTCGAACCCCCGCCCGCGGATCGTGGTCGCGTGTTCCTCGACGACGTCGAAGGAGTCCGGCGACCGCGTGGTGTACTCGAACGCGAGCGCCTCCAGCGCGCGCTGACCGACCGGGACGATGATCTGTGGGTTGATCATCCGGATCTCCGCGTCGAGGTAGGGTTCGCAGTTCGCGACCTCCGCGTCGGTTGCCGCCCGGTCGGGATGGCGACACCGCGTGACGGACGTGAAGAAGACGTTCTGGACGTCCATTGCGACCGTCTCCGGCGGGGACCGAACGAATCCGAGCTCCCCAAACATCGATCGGATCCGCCGGCCACCCGCGTCGTCGCCGAAGGGAATCCCGGTCGCGTCCGCGCCGGCGCTCGGGCTCCCGCCGACCACGAGGAACTCGCCGCCGACGTCGCCGTAACCGTGGACCACGGTCGACCGCTCGGCACACAGCGCCGGGCAGTTCTCGCAGTCCGCGTCCATCCCGAAGGGATTCTCGAACTCGGTTTGGGCTGCGTCCACGCCGGCGGGTTGGCGGGCGAGCGCCAAAAGCTCACGTGATCGTTCTCGAAACGTCTATGGCGGACGTCCGAACCGACGCGTCGATCGTCGACGAGTCTGTCGATATATGCATATATGTACGTTATCACCCCACAAGATTTATGACGAGAACCGTGACACATCGAGACGATATGCCCGACTGTCAGAACTGCGGAACGTTCGTCACGCCGGCGTACGCACGCGTTTTCACGCCGAACGAGATCGACGAACCGCGCGTCTGTCCGAGCTGCGAGGACGCCGTTCGTGACGGTGCGGACGTCAGGAGCGCCCGATCGACGCGAAACACCGGCTGAGAACGACCGGATCGACCGGTTGAGAACTGGGGCGGGGTATCGAGGGAACTCGATCGGTCCAGTGAAACTTCGCGGTGACGGTAACCGGTCGGGGCGACCGGCGTGGCGATCGAACCGGTCGAGTCAGGCGACCCGGTACTCCTCGCCCTGCTGCTGGATGAACTCCTCGTTTCGCAGGGTTTTGAGGATGCCGTACAGCGAGATCTTCTTCATTCCGAGCGACTCGGCCATCTCGCCGACCGTGGCGCGGCGATTGGTCGTGAGATACAGGTACACCAGCTTCGCTCGCGGCGACTGCAACTCCGGCGGGAGCGACAGCGCGGATCCCGTTCCGGCGTCGGTTTCGATCATCACCTGTTCCAAATCCTTCGACGATAATAAATCCCCCATTCAACGATCGTCGAAAATCCGGGACAGAGGCGGTACACGCCCGAACGGCTGCGGTATCGCCGACTGCCACGGTCCCGATCCGCGTCGGCGGCGCGGTTGACGCGTCGATCGACCGGCAACGCTTCGACCGACGTCGTATGTGTCGTGTGAATACGTTACACGGAGTCTCGCGGGCGATCAGCAGACGGTTGCGCCGGTCAGTACGACCGGACCTTCGGCTCGTAGCGTTTGTTCTCGCCCTCGAGGATGACCGGCCGGTACCAGAGGTCCGGATCCCCGTCGTTCCAGGAGATGAGCGTGTGTTTCAGCCAGTTCTCGTCGTCGCGGATCTGGTTCTCCTTGCGCCAGTGGGCGCCGCGGAACTCGTTTCGCGCGAGCGCGCCCATCGTCAGCGCCTCGGCGATGTCGAGGATGTTCCGCGTCTCCAGGGTGTGCAGGAGGTCGGTGTTGAACGTCCGCGAGGGGTCCGAGACGCCGACGTCGTCGTATCGGTCTCGCGCCTCACGGAGGTCAACGAGGGCCTCCTTCAGCCCCTCCTCCTCGCGGAAGACGTTCACGTTCGCGGTCATCGTCTCCTGGACGGCCGACCGGATCTCGGCGTGGTTTACGCCGTCGCCCTCGAGCAGCTCCTCGACCTGCGCGACCTCGCGGTCGACGGCGATCTCGAGCACGGCGTCCGGATCGGTGACCGCCTCGCCGCCATCTGCGGCCGCGTCGGCGGTCGATTCCGCGTCGGCACCGGCCGCACGCTCCCCGAGCGTGACCGGGGCCTCGAAGTCGGCGTCCTCGTAGTCGCCGCGCTTGCCGGTCTCGATCTCGGGCTCCTCGAACTCCTCGCCGGCTGCGTGGTGACCGGCCAGCTTTCCGAAGACGATGAGCTCCGGCAGCGCGTTCCCGCCGAGGCGGTTCGCGCCGTGGACCGACGCACACGCGCACTCGCCGACGGCGTAGAGGCCGTCGACGCAGGTCTGGCCGTACTCGTTCGTCTCGATGCCGCCCATCGCGTAGTGCTGACCCGGCTTGACCGGCATCGGCTCCTCGAGGCCGTCGACGCCCTCGAAGTCCTCCGCGAGGTGGAGGATGTTCTCCAGCCGGTCGAGGATCCGGTCCTCGCCGAGGTGACGCATGTCGAGGTGGACGTACTCGTCCTCGATGCCGCGTCCCTCGTTGACCTCGGTCAGCTCGGCGCGGGCGACGACGTCGCGGCTCGCCAGCTCGCCGTCGTTGTTGGCGTAGCCGTGCTCGAACATGAACCGTTCGCCCTCGCCGTTGTACAGGATGCCGCCCTCGCCGCGAACGCCCTCGGAGATGAGCACGCCGGTGGAGGGCAGCGTCGTGGGATGGAACTGGATGAACTCCATGTCCTCCATCGGAACCCCGGCGCGGTAGGCCATCGCGACGCCGTCGCCGGTGTTGGCGACCGCGTTCGTCGTGTGGTCGAAGACCTGGCCCATTCCGCCGGTCGCGAGGATGACCCCGTCACGGGCACGGAACCCGGCGATCTCGCCGGACCGGATCTCGTAGCCGACCACGCCGTGACAGCTCCGGTCGGTCGGATCGTCCTCGTCGGTGACCGCGAGGTTCATCACGTGCCACTCGTCGTAGACCTCGATGCCGCGTTTGACCACCTGCTCGTACATCGTGTGCAGCAGCTGGTGGCCGGTCTCCGCGCCGGCGTAGGTGGTCCGCGGGAACGAGAGGCCGCCGAACGGCCGCTGGGAGACCGTGCCGTCCTCCTCGCGGGAGAAGGCCATTCCCCAGTGTTCGAGCTGGATCGTCTCCTTGGGGCTCTCCCGACAGAGCGCCTCGATCGCCGGCGCGTCGCCGAGGTAGTCCGACCCCTTCATCGTGTCGTAGGCGTGGTCCTCCCAGGAGTCGCCGTCGCGGATGGCCGCGTTGATGCCGCCCTCCGCGGCGCCGGTGTGTGACCGCACCGGGTGAAGCTTCGAGACGATCGCCACGTCGGCGCCGGCCTCCTGGGCCGCGATGGCCGCTCTGAGCCCGGCACCGCCCGCGCCGACCACGATCACGTCGTGTTCGTAGGTTGTGTTGGATGCCATTGTTGTGGTGTGTTCGAAGCCGGGTGAGTCACCAGAACTTCAGATTGTTTTTGACCGCTTCCCGTTTCAGTTCCTGGATGTGTTCGGTGAGCGGGATGTCCTTCGGGCAGACCTCGGTACAGGAGAACTGGGTCTGACACCGCCAGACGCCGTGTTCCTGCTCGATGATCTCGAGCCGCTCCCGTTTCCGCGATTCGCCCTCCCGCTCGTCCATCGCGAACCGGTACGCCTTGTTGAGCGCCGCGGGGCCGAGATACTGGTTGTCGCCGGCGGCGATGTTACACGATGACATACAGGCGCCACACCAGATACACCGCGTGGACATCTTCACCGTCTCGCGGTTCGCCCGGCTCTGGCGCTGCTCCTCGAGTTCGTCCTCGGGCAGCTCGTCCGCGTCGAAGTACGGCTCGACGGCGTCCATCTGGTCGTAGAAGTGCTGCATATCCACCACGAGGTCCTTCCGGACGTCGGCGTGTGGCAGCGGCTCGATCCGGACCGGGTCCGACAGATCGGACAACTGGGTCTTACACGCCAGCCGCTGTTGCCCGTTCACGAACATCGCGTCGGAGCCGCAGACGGCCTGCCGGCAGGAGTGCCGGAAGGTCAGCGAGGAGTCGTAGGTGTCACGCGCGTAGATGAGCGCGTCGAGGACCGTCATCCCCTTCTCGAAGGGGACGTGGAACTCGTCGAATCGAGGTTCCTGTTTCCCCTCGACCTCGGGGTCGAAGCGGAACACCTTCAGCTCGCGCGTGTCCTCGCCGGCGAGGGGGTCCGCCTCGGCGGCCTCACGCTCGCGTTCAGCGGCGCGCTCGGCCTTCTTCTCGCGTCGGAGGTCGCCCTTCGAGGGCTCCTCCTCGGCGTCCGGTTCGGTCTCCGCGTCCGTCTCGTCGGTCTGTTGTGGAACTTGCGTGCTCATGCTCAGTACCTCACAGGGGGACGCCTCCGGCCCAGGCGTTCGCGGTGCGGACGCCCTGCACGATCAGGACGACGCTCGCGACGATCAGCGTCGCCTTGACGGCCTGCTTCTTGCGGCCGGTTAGCCCCTGGTTGATCAACGCGTTGTAGACCCCGTTGACGCCGTGGAACGTCGCCGTCAGGAGGAACAGGATCATCAGCGAGTAGTAGCTCAGCGTCTCCATCCGGGCCTGGCTCACGATGAACGAGACCTCGTCGGCGTGGTTGACGAAGTGGAGGAGGAAGAAGTGGAACGCCAACACGACGATGAGGAAGGCGGCCGTGATCCGCTGGAGCAGCCACATCGTTCCGCCGGGGGTGAACGAGGAGTAGCGTTCCGCCATCTCAGAACGCCCCCGCGAGGAACGTCGGGACCGACGCGACCGTGATGAGTCCCGTCAGGATCAACGACGCGTAGAAGCTCTTGTCCTGCGATTCCAGTCCGATGCCGAGGTCGATGAACAGCAGCCGGGTTCCGTTGAGGATGTGGAACACGGCCACCGCGAGAAGCCCGACCTCGAGGATCCGGACGAGCAGCAGCTCCTCGAGGGTGACGATCGTCTGGGTGTAGACGTCGTCGCCCGCCTGCAGAACTGCGGCCTCCTGACCGGACGCCGGGATCGCGGTGCTCAGCACGGCGATGTGGGTGAACAGATAGCCCACAAGCACCCAGCCGGTGAACTTGTGGAAGATCCAGGCCCACATCCCCGCGCGGAACTCCCGCCAGCGGCCGAAGTCCTCGATGAGGCCCCGATTGTGCGACTGACTCATACCGTTCGTGCGTCAGTCCCCAGCAGGTAAAGTAGTTACTAACCCGCCGGCGCGTCGAGGGACGGCTACCGCTGGTGGACCCAGAACTGCTCGCTCTCGGTGGTCTCCTTTTTGAATATCGGGACCTCCTCCTTCAGCCGGTCGATGCCGTCGGCGACGGTTCGAAACGCCTCCTCGCGGTGCCCCGCGAGGACGACGACGAAGACGATGTCCTCCCCGTCCGGGATCACCCCGGTCCGGTGGTGCAACAGGACCCGGAACACCCCGTCCCGCTCCTCGAGCTCGGTCGCGATCGCGTCCAGCCGGTCGGCGGCGACGCCCTCGTAGGCCTCGAAGGCCAGCTGGCTCGTTCGGTCGTCGTCCGGCGCGTCCTTGGCCCGAACCCGCCCCGTGAACGACGCGATGGCTCCCGACCGCTCCGCCATCGGGTCGGCCTTCGCGCGATCGATCAATTCCTCCAACGTGATCCACGGTTCGGCCGTCTCGAGCGCCGCCAGCAGGTCCCCGACGTCGATCTCGGATGGCGACGTGACGGTCGCGATCACGTCGCCCGGGACGTCCGCCGCACTCCGGTCATCGCCGACGAGGACCGTGGGTACTCGAAGCCGCGTCTCGCCCGTGATCACCGCGTAATCATACGCGGGCGCGAACCGGTCGAGCAGGGTCGTGAGGTCGGCGTCGGCGTCCGTCCCGGCTGCGCCGGCGCTCCAATCACCCTCGGGGGTGAATCGAACCGTGGCAGCAGCGGCCGCCTCCGTCGGTTCGATGCCGGCATCCTCGACGCGGTCGATCCGGACGACACCCCCCTCGAGACGGTCGGTCAGGCGCGTCGCTAGCGAGCCGGCGTCGGGGCCGAGAATGGCGATCGGTTGCATACCCGAACCGGAGCGATCCACGGGTTTAGGGTTTTCCCGTGGAGTGAAGTGACTCGGTCGGTCAAGCGAAGTGATTCATCCCGCCGAGCGAAGTGATTCATCCCGCCGAGCGAAGTGATTCATCCGACGTATCCGAGCGCCTGCAGGCGGTCCTGGACCGCCTCGTCGTCCTCGCCGTTCGCATCGTCCTCGTCTCCCGTGTCGGTTTCATCGCTCGTGGCCGGGTCGTAGGTCCCGCGATCGGTGGCGGTCGTGGTCGTCCACGGGACCGTCCGCACCGCGGGATGGAGACAGCCGACCGGATGGTCGTAGATGCCCCACTCCCCGAGCGCGTCGCCGTGGTCGGCCGTGATCGCGACCGTGTCGGCGTCGACGTTCGACAGAAGGGTCTCGACGTCGTCGAGCGCGTGCCGCAGGTTGTCCTGGTAGGCCTCCCAGAACGTCTCGAAGTCGATCCGTCCCTTGCGGAGCGCGTCGACCGCCGTGTCCGACAGCGCCGGGCCGAAGGGGTCGGCGTCGTATCGCTCGTCGAGATCGAGAAACGGGTGGTGCGGCTGGACGTAATGGACGATCAGGCAGTCGGGGTCGTCCTCGCGGGCGACCCGAATGGCCCGGTCGGTCATCGATCGTGGCAGGACGGTGTCGGCCTCCTCGTCCCAGGCGTCTCGCCAGACCTCGTCGAGGGTCTCGAACCGGTCGGCCGAGAGGATCCGGTCGGAGAAGACGTTGCTCGTGAGGTAGGCCGTGGTCGCGACCTCGTCGGCGTGCTCGTCGGTGAACGTCTTCGCCATCCACTCCTTGGACATGCTGCCGACCGACTCCATCCGCTCGATCCCGCCGAGGAACTCGTACTCGTCGGCGACCGACCGCAGGAGATCGACCCGGCAGGCATCCAGAACGACGAGGACGTCCCACTCCCGCTCGTAGACGTTCGTTCCCCGCGGGATCGGCCACGCGAGCCACCACAGGCCGGTGTACAGGTCGTACAGGACGTCGGAGAGCCCCTCGAACCCCTTGTGGCGGACCTTGCGCGCCGAAACGCGGACCCAGTCGCGGAGCGTCACTCTGCGGCCGTTGGGCGGGGGAGTGCAATTATGTACCGATCGGCCATACGTGGAAGTTCGCCGATTCCGGCCCCGGAGCCGCAGGTTTAAATATTAAAACGGCCCCATATGTCGACGATGAGTCGGGTGAGTCGGCACGTCATGGAGCGGGCGGGCACGCTGCTCGGGATCCTCGGCCTGTTCGTGGTGGGGTTCCTCACGAGCCTCGACGTCTGGACCGTCGTGATCGCGCCGCTTTTCATCCGGGTCCAGTTCCTCCAGGGCGTCCTCTCCGTCGGCGCCTTCAGCGTCGTGATCGCCGCGATCGGCCTCCTGTTGGTCCGCGACGTCTGGCGGGACGACGCGGCCGACGCTCGCGTGCGTTCCGGCCCGCTCGTTCAGGCGATCGTTCCCGCGTACCGCGACGCCGACGTGGTCGACGCGAGCGTGACGAGCCTGCTCGAGAACGACTACGATCCCCTCCGGATCGTGATCGCCGTCGAGCCGGACGACGAACGAACGCGCGAGCGCGCCGCGCAGCTCGCCGAGACGTACGAACCGGTCGAGGTACTGGTCAACGACGCGCCCGGATCGAAGGCCACCGCGATCAACAACGCGGTCGAATGGAGCCCGGCCGACCACTTCGTCGTCTTCGACGCGGACGAGCGCGCCTCGCCGGCGTTCGTCTCGACCGCGATGGATGAGCTGCTCGGCGAAACCGACGTGTTCCAGGGGCGCCGCGTCCCCCGACCGACCGGTCCCGTCGAGACGCTGGCCTACTGCGAGCGCGTGGTCGTTCAGGCCGGCTACCTGATCGGCGATATGGTCGGATTCACCCACTGTCAGAGCTCGGCGACCGGATTCACCCGCGAGGCGATCGAAGCGGTCGGCGGCTACGCCGACGTGTTGACCGAGGACATCTACTTCTCCCACCAGTGTTACCAGGCGGATCTGACCGTAGCACAGAACCGTCGCTGTACGAGTTCCATGGAGGCACCCCACACGATCGGCGACCTCTGGGGGCAACGGAAGCGATGGCGGATCGGCCACGTACAGGTTTCAC
This sequence comes from Halopenitus persicus, assembly GCF_002355635.1. Taxonomy (GTDB): domain Archaea; phylum Halobacteriota; class Halobacteria; order Halobacteriales; family Haloferacaceae; genus Halopenitus; species Halopenitus persicus_A. The sequence continues at coordinate 595,417 of NZ_AP017558.1, forward strand.
ACCTCCGGGCCCGCGAGGCGTTGACCGGCCGTCCGACCCTCGCGGACCTCGTCACCGTCGGGCGCGCGATCGGCGCGGTGCTGGCCGGCGGCGCCCTGCTCGTGCTCACCGCACACGTCCTGTTCCTCATGATCGTGGACCCCAGCTCGGTGATCATTCCCTTCGCCGCCGTCTTCACGATGATCGGCGGGGTCTGGCTGCGTGACCTGCGGGCCGGACGGATCGATCGACCGTCCTGGACCGTCGTGCTCGCGCCGCTCGTCTTCCTCGGACACGGCGTGCTGACGGTGAAGGCCGTCCTCGAGTACGTCCTCACCTGGGACGGCGAATGGTATCAAGTGACGAAGACCGGCGCGTAGACGACCGCGGACGGCGTCCTTTATAACCACACCGCCCCTCGAGACTGACATCCGTGTCCCGAGACGACGGCGCGGTCGGCGCCGGCTGGGTCGACCGGTCGGCGGCGGCGAAGACGGTTGCGGGGTTCGCCGTCGCGCTCCTGTTGGTGTACCTGCTCGGCGTCGTCGTCGGATGGGGGCCGACGATCGACCGGCTCCGGGCGGCGGAGACGACCTGGATACTCGCCGGGGGACTCTCGTCGGTCGCGTGTCTGGTCGTGTGGGGAAAGACCTGGCACGTCGTCCTCCGGACGGTCGGGATCGACGTCCCCTATCGGAAGCTCGTCGTGACGTTTCTGTCGGCGACGTTCGCGAACTACGTGACGCCGATGGGACAGGCCGGCGGGGAACCGTTCATCGCGTACGTGTTGGCCCGGGACACCGGCGCGACCTACGAACGAAGCCTCGCCAGCGTCGTCACGAGCGACCTGATCCGGCTGCTTCCCTTTTTCACCGTCGGCGGCGTCGGGCTGGGATACCTCCTCGCGACCACCGCCCGGCTGCCCGCCGTGGTCCGGACGCTGGCGGTCGTGTTGATTGTGCTCGCGGTCGGACTTCCGGCCGTCGCCGCCGTGATGTGGCGGTTTCGCGACCGAGTTCGGGAGGGAATCCTCGCGGTGGCTGCGCCGGTCGCACGCCGGACCGACCGGGTTTCGTCAGCCTCGATCCGTGACCGGATCGACCGGCTCTACGGGTCGATCGAGCTCATCGCCGGATCGCCGCGCGCGCTGGCCGTCGCCGTCGGCTACGGCTACGTCGGCTGGATCCTGTTCGCGCTCCCGCTGTACTTCGCCGGCCTGTCGATCGGAACGCCGATCCCGCTGTTGCTCGTGTGCTTTCTCGTCCCCGTGACCGTCATCGCCGGATCGACGCCGCTGCCCGGCGGCCTGGCCGCGATCGAGGGGACGCTCGTCGCGCTGCTGACCGCGCTGACGGCGCTCTCGACGGCTGACGCGCTCGCGGTGACGACCATCTATCGGCTCGTGAGCTACTGGCTCGTGGTCGCCGTCGGCGGGATTGCGACGCTGTGGGTGATCCGGCGAAACTGAGCGGTCGCTCCGAACGTTCCGCCGGGACGTTTCGAACGCTCCGCCGGGTCGTTCCGAACGTTCCGCTCGAAGCCGGAGCCCGATTCTCCGCTCCAGGAACTCGTTCCCGCTTGATAATTCTTAAGAGCGCGACAGGGTTATCCGGAGCCAATGAACGTCGTCATCTCCATCGGTGGGAGCGTCCTCGCGCCGGATCTCGACCCGGAACGCGTGGCTGCCCACGCGAAGGCTATCGAGGAGCTGTCGGAGGCCGGATGCACCGTCGGCGTCGTGGTCGGAGGCGGCGGCGTGGCACGGGAGTACATCGAAACGGCCCGCGATCTGGGCGCCAACGGGGTTCAGCTCGATCAGCTCGGGATCGGCGTCACCCGGCTCAACGCCCGCCTCCTCATCGCGGCGCTCGGCCAGCGCGCGACGCTCTCGCCGGCTGCGGATTACGACGAGGCGGTCGGATCCCTGCGACGTGGCGAGATCGCGGTGATGGGCGGGGTGATGCCCGGGCAGACCACGGACGCCGTCGCCGCGGAGTTCGCCGAGGCGGTCGACGCCGACCTGCTCGTGTACGCGACGAGCGCCAACGGCGTCTACGACGCCGACCCGAACGTCGACCCCGACGCGGAGCAGTACGGCCGGCTCTCGCCCGCCGAACTCGTCGACATCGTCCTGCCGATGAGCCGGGACGCCGGTGCCTCGGCGCCGGTCGACCTACTGGCCGCGAAGCTCATCGACCGCGCGGATCTCCGGACGATCGTCCTCGACGGGACGGATCCCTCCGTCCTCACCGATGCGGTTCTGGGCGGAGACCACGGCGGCACCGACGTCGTCCCCGAGACGTGTGCGGAACCGACCCGGTGGGTGGAGTGAACGATGGCGGATCCCGACGTGGAAGCCGGCGAACGGCCCGATGGTGACGACCGAGTCGATCCCGGAGCCGAGGCGATCGAGGAGCCGCACCACGCCTTCTGGGCCGACGCGGTCGCGGACGAGGTCCTCGAGCGCGATCCCGACGAACCGATCGTGATCAAGGGCGGCGTCTCGCCGTCCGGGGTGGCCCACCTCGGCAACTTCAACGAGATCATGCGCGGCTACTTCGTCGCCGAGGTCCTCCGCGAGCGCGGCCACGAGGTCCGACAGGTGTTCACCTCCGACGACCGCGACCCGCTCCGGAAGGTGCCGCGGAAGCTCGCGACCGCGGACGGCGAGATCGTCGGCCTCGGGGAGGTCGACGCCGGCGCGCTGGGGCGAAACCTCGGCAAGCCATACACGGACATTCCCGACCCCTTCGGCGAGGCCGACTCGTATGCGGCCCACTTCGCGAACCTCCTCGCGGCCGACGCCGAGCGGCTCGGCGTTCCGGTCGAGATGGTCTCGAACACGGAGCTGTACGCCGACGGGACCTTCGGCCCGGTCGTCAGGACGGTCCTCGAGAACGCCGAAACGGCCCGTGAGGTGCTCGCGGCGTACCAGGACAAGGTCGACGAGGAGTACGTCCCCTTCAACCCGATCTGCGAGGAGTGCGGGAAGGTCACCGAGACGGTGACGGCGGTCGACCTCGAGGCGGAGACGGTCGAGTACGTCTGTACCGACATGGAGGCCGGCGACTCGACGATCGAGGGCTGCGGCCACGAGGGGACCGCGACGTTCCGGGAGGGAAAGCTCCCCTGGCGGTTCGAGTGGCCCGGCCAGTGGGACGTGCTCGGGGTCGACTTCGAGCCGTTCGGAAAGGACCACGCGGAGGGCTCCTGGCCCTCCGGCGTCGACATCGCCGAGACCGTCCTGGGGATCGATCCGCCCGTGCCGATGGTCTACGAGTGGTTCACGCTCAACGGGAAGGCGCTCTCCTCCTCGGCCGGGAACATCGTCACCGTCCCGGAGATCCTCGAGCTGCTCGAACCCGAGGTGCTCCGTTACTTCTTCGCGCTGGAGCCGAAGAAGGCCCGCGACCTGGACCTCGAGCGACTCGACCAACTCGTCGACCGGTTCGACCGGTTCGAGCGCGCGTACTTCGGCGTGGTCGACGACGAGGACCTGACCGCCGTCGCCGACCGCGCCTACCCGTTCCTCGTCGAGGAGGTCCGCGAGGAGCGCGTCCGGCTGCCGTACACCTTCGCCGCCGTGCTCGGGATGGTCGAGGACGAGGCGTTCCGCGAGCAGCTGGCCCGTGACGAGGGACACTTCGACGAGGACACACCCCAGTGGGCCATCGAGGACGCGCTCGACCGCGTCGAGCGCGCCCGCCGGTGGGCCGAGCGGATGGACAACGAGTACAACTACCGGCTCCAGACGGAGCTGCCCGACGCCGCGTTCGAGGACGACGTCGCGGCGGCGCTCGACGACCTGGCCGACTTCGTCGCCGAGGGTCACGACGGCGAAGCGATCCAGGAACGGATGTACGAGACGGCCCGCGACCACGACCTCGAGGTGGCCGCCTTCTTCGAGGCCGGCTACCGGCTCTTCTTCGACGAGACGCAGGGCCCCCGGCTCGGGGAGTTCCTCGGCGAGCTGGAGCGGGAGTTCGTCGTGACCCGGCTCCGACGGGAGGCGTGAGATGACCGAGGACCGTTCGCTCGACGAGTTCGCCGACGCCGGCTCGGCGGATGACCCGTCCCGGTCCGAGTCGGCGGCTGGCGGCGAAACGGGCGATCCGGAGGAGATCGATGCCGAGGAGAACGCGAAGCCGGTCGAGCCGGCGACGCCCACGGCGACCTGGTCGTCGGGCGGCGCATCCTGTAACCGCTGCGGCGAGGTCGTCGAGCGGCGGTGGCTCGAGGACGGCGCGCAGCTGTGTGCCGACTGCAAGGAGTGGTAGCTCCGGGGATCACGGGAGAGCACCGATCAGCCGCGGGATGGAGAGCACCGATCAGCCGCGGGACGGCCGGTCGAAGCCCGCCGCGAGCGTCGCCTCCTCGATGGAGAGGACGGTCGGGCGTCCGTGTGGACAACTGAAGGGCTGCTCGCACTCGCCGAGCCGGTCGAGGAGGTTCCGCATCGCCGACCGGTCGAGCGCGTCCCCACGTTTCACCGAGGGGTGGCACGCAAGGTCGGCCAGCAGCGTCTCGTAGGGGTCGGTGGGAGCCTCTCCGCCCGCGAGTCGCCCGACGGCGTCCCGGAAGGCGTCGACGTCGGCTGCTCGACCGAAGGGCGCCGGCACGCGCCGGAGCCTGACCAGATCGCCGCCGAACGGCTCGGCGTCGAACCCCAACCGTCGAAGCGCGTCCGCGTGCGCCTCCAGCGCCGCCCGCTCGGCGCCCGTCAGCGAGACCGTCGCCGGCGGGTCGAGCGTGGCGACCGCGTCGGGCACGGGGGCGTCCTCCGTCGAGTCGGCGAGATCGTCCTCCGTCGAGTCGGCGAGATCGTCCTCGCGCCCGAACGCGCGCCGCAGTCGCTCGTAGTTGACGCGCTCGTGGGCCGCGTGGGCGTCGATCACGAGGAGTTCGTCGTCGGCGTCACACAACAGATACAGGTCGCGATACTGGCCGATCGGCTCCACGTCGGCGAACGGTGAGGCGTCCTCCGCCGGCGAGAGGGCCGTCTCGAGATCGGTCGCCACCTCGGCCTTCCGCCGGAGGTCGACGCCGGCGAGCGCGTCCGCGACCGCGTCCGTCACCGCCGCGACTACCGCGTCGCCGGACCGCAATCCGACCTCCCGCTTGGCCGGATGGACGTTCGGATCGACCTCGCCCGCTGGCAGCCGGACGTCGAGCGCGGCCACCGGTTCGCGTCCCTCGGGGAGCAGGCGGTCGTAGCCCGCAACGATCGCTCGCTCGAGGCCGGCGTCGGAAACGGGGCGACCGTTGACCGCGACGCGAACGTGGTCGCGCGTGGCACGCGTGACCGAGGGATACGCGAGGATGCCCCGTATCTCGACCGCGCGGTCTCCGTCGAGTGCTCCCCGGTCGGTCGCGTCGAGCGTCGTCGACCGGCTCGCCACGTCGCGGTCGTAGACGCCGAGGACGGCGTCCGTCCAGCCGGTTCCCGGCGTCGAAAGCGTCTCCGACCCGTCGTGTTCGAGCGTGACGGCGACGTCCGGCCGGGCAAGGGCGTAGTCGGCGACGAGCGCGGAGATCCGGGCGAACTCGGCGTTCGGGCCGGCGAGCGACTCACGTCTCGCCGGGCGGGTGGCGAACAGGTCCGTAACGGTCACCGTCGTGCCGCGGGCGCGCCCCGCGTCGGCGACGGTCGTGGCGTCCGCATCGGGATCGTCCCCACCGGGATCGTCCCCATCGGCGCCACCCCCATCGGCGCCACCTCCACCGACGCCACCCTCGTCGACGGCCGACCGGTCGGCATCGCCGCCGCCGGCGACGATCCGGGTCCCGACGGGGCCGCCGTCGTTGGTGACGACCTCGAGGCGGCCGGCCGCCTCCGCGATCGCCGCCAGCGCCTCCCCACGGAAGCCGAGCGAGGCCGCCTCGACCGGGTCCTGACCGTCCCGGAGCTTGCTCGTCGCGTGTCGCTCGAGTGCGAGCCGGGCGTCCTCGCGGGACATCCCGCGGCCGTCGTCGCGAACCCGAATGGCGTCAGTCCCGTCGCCGTCGACGGCGATCGCGACGCGCGTCGCGCCCGCATCGAGCGCGTTGTCGATCAACTCGGCGACGACGCGGGCGGGTCGCGTGATCACCTCGCCGGCGGCGATCCGGTCGACGGTGCGCTCGGAGAGCCGCCGGACGCGGGGCTCGGAATCGGTGGTGCCGTGGTCGCTGCCGGCGGGGCCGGGCTCGGACTCCGCGTCGTGACGGTCGGGCTCAACGTCGTCCGGATGCGAGCGTCCGGTCATCGGTCGAGATCCCGCTGGAGGTCGTGGAGCGTGTTCAACGCCTCCATCGGCGTCATCGTGGCGATGTCGAGCGACCGGATGGCCGCGGCCAGCTCCGCGTCAGTGGGGTCGTTCCCGGCCGCAGTGGCGGGACCCGACTCCGCGTCCTGCTCGTCGGGCCGGTCGGACCGGTCAGTCGATGCTGCTCGGTCGGTCGGTGCTGCTCGGTCGGTCGGATCGGTCTCATCGGCCGCCGCGAGGAAGTCGCGGAGGGTCGCCTCGTCGACCTCCTGATCGCGTGCGTCGTCACCGACCGCGTCCGGAGCGCCATCGATCGGCCCGTCACCCGGGGCATCCGCGTCCGCCGATGACTCGATGCGCTCGCGTGCGCGGTCGACGACCGCGGGCGGCACGCCGGCGAGCGCGGCCACCTCGATCCCGTACGAGGAGGAGGACGCGCCGCGGGCGACGCGGTGGAGAAACGTCACCGTGCCGTCCTCCCTGGTCGCGGTGAAATGGAGGTTGCGGACGCGCTCGCGGCGGTCCGCCAGCTCCGTCAGCTCGTGGTAGTGGGTGGCGAACAGCGTCGTCGCGCCGATCTCGTCCACGATGAACTCCGCGGCGGCGCACGCGATCGCCCGCCCGTCCGTGGTCGCGGTGCCGCGGCCGACCTCGTCGAGCAGGACCAGCGAGTCGGCCGTGGCGTCGTGGAGGACCTCGGTCAGCTCGCTCATCTCGCGCATGAACGTCGACTGGCCCCCGGCGATGTCGTCGGAGGCGCCGATCCGGGTGAACACGCGGTCGACGACCGGGACCCGGGCCGCCTGTGCGGGAACGAACGACCCCATCTGTGCCAACACGACCGCGAGCGCGACCTGCCGCATGTACGTCGACTTTCCGCTCATGTTCGGTCCCGTGATCAACGCGAGGTCGCCCCGTTCGAGGTCGACGTCGTTCGGGACGAACTCGCCCCGTCGCTCGACCACCGGATGGCGGCCGCCCTCGATCGCGATGCCGTTCCTGCCGCCGTCGGGTCCGCCGCCGCAGTCGTTCCCGCCGGTCGACGGGTCCACGATCGTCGGCCGGACGTACTCCCGCTCGAGCGCCACGGTCGCGAGCGAGACGAGGGCGTCGAGCTCGGCCAGCGCGTCCGCGAGCGCTTGGAGCCGGTCGGCCGCCGCGGCGACGGCCGCGCGGACGTCGGTGAACAGCTCGTACTCGAGGGCGTCCGCGCGCTCGCTCGCGCCGAGGATCTCGTCCTCGCGGTCCTTCAGCTCGGGCGTGTAGAACCGCTCGCTGTTCTTCAGCGTCTGCCGACGGTGGTAGTCGTCGGGGACCGCATCAAGGTTGGGGTCGGTGACCTCGATGTAGTAGCCGTGCACCTGGGTGTGTCCGACGGTCAGCGAGTCGATCCCGGTCCGCTCGCGCTCGCGGGCCTCCAGCTCGGCGATCCACTCCCGCCCCTCCCGTTCGGTCGCCCGGAGGTCGTCCAGCTCCGCGTCGTATCCGTCCCGGATCACGTCGCCGTCGGTGATCTCCTGTGGCGGATCGACGGCGATCGCCTCGTCGATCAGGTCCCGGACGTCGGGCAGGGGATCCAATCGCTCACGGAGGTCCCGGAGGTGGTTACAGGGTGCGGTCGAATCGTCTCCACGGGATGCGGTCGAATCGTCCGCCGGCGACAGGGCGTCTCGGAGGTCGGGAACGACCGCGAGCGTGGTTTCGAGCGACCGGAGATCGCGGGCGTTCGCCCGCCCGCGAGCGATCCGACTCACGAGACGCTCCAGGTCGTAGGCACCGGTCAGTCCGTCGCCGACGGTCTCGCGAACGATCGGCTCGTCGACCAGCCACTCGACGGCGTCGTGTCGCGACCGGATCCGGTTCGGGTCGATCAGGGGGCGGCGAAGCCAGCGCTCGAGTCGTCGACGGCCGAGCGCGCAGCTCGTCTCGTCGATCACGTCGAAGAGCGTGTCGCCGGCGCCCGGTCCCCGGTTCTCGAACAGCTCGAGGCTGCGCTGGGCGGCCGCGTCGAGCCGGAGATGCCTCCGAGGGTCGTACCGGCGGATCCGGGAGACGTACTCGAGCGGCCCGTCGTCGCCCTGGGTGTACTCGGCGTACGCCAGGACCGCCCCGGCGGCGCGGAGCTCCGCCTCGGTCGCGAACCGTTCCTGGGGTGCGGACAGGTACGGCTCGAGGCGGTCGCGAGCCGCCTGCGGCGCGAACCGATCGCCCGAGAGGGTCGTCTCCATCCAGCGCGCGTCCGCCCCGACCGGGTCGGGCGTCGTTTCGGTGCCGGGTACGTCGTCGTCCGGCGCGGTGTCGCCGGAGTCGGCGCCTGTCGTGGCATCGCCGGAGTCGGCGCCTGTCGTGGCATCGCCGGAGTCGGCGCCTGTCGTGGCATCGCCGGAGTCGGCGCCTGTCGTGGCATCGCCGGAGTCGTCCTCCGTCGCCGGCTCGTCCCCATGGCCGGCTGCATCGATCTCCTCGGGCGGTCTGGTCCCCGGGCCGCGGACGAGTTCGGCCGGCGCCAGCCGATCGAGCTCTTCGGCGACCGTCTCCCGGTCGCCGCTCGTGGCCAGACACTCGCCGGTGGCGACGTCGACCGCTGCGAGACCGTACACGTCCCGGCCATCCCGGTCGCCTCGGTCGCCTCGGTCGTCTTTGCCGTCCTGGCCGTTCCGTCCGTCACCGCCGTCCTCGGTCGCCGCCGTCTCGCGGGTCAGGGCCGCGACGTAGTTGGTGGTTCGGTCGGTCAACAGGTCCTCGTCGACGACCGTCCCGGGCGTGATCACCTGGGTGACGGCGCGGTCGACGAGGCCCGAGGTGGCTGCCGCGTCCTCGGTCTGGTCGGCGATCGCGACGCGGTAGTCGGCGTCGAGCAGCCGCTCGAGATAGCTCGTCGCGTTGTCGATCGGGATTCCGGCCATCGGATACGCTCCGGTCGAATCCTCGCGTTTGGTGAGCGTCACCTCGCAAACGCGGGCCACCTCCTCGGCCGCCTCGCAGAAGGCCTCGTAGAAGTCGCCCACCTGAAAGAGCACGATCGCGTCCTCGTGGGCCGCACACAGGTCGGCGTACTGGGAGAGCATCGGGGTCAGATCGTCGCGAGCGGCCGCGATCGAGGGCGGCAGCCCGGTGACGGTCGTGGGGTCCGCCGTCGACATACACGTGAGGGGGCGGGCTATGGAAATAAACGCCACGGACGTCCGGGACCGACGCCGTGACTGCCGGGACGCTTGCGGCTCCGTGTCCCTGGGACGCTTGCGGCTCCGTGTCCCCGGGACGCTTCCACGCCCCGTAACCGCCGGGACGCTTACGGTCGTCGCGGCCCAACGACCCGTGTGACCGATCGACCGATCGTGGTGGGGCTGGCGGCGACGTTCATCGGGCTCACGGCGCTGCTGGCGGTCGCCGGGGTCGTCGTTCACCCGATCCTGCTGTTCGTCGCGGTTCCCTTCGGCGTCGCCGGGTACCTCCTATCGCTGCACGCCCGGGGGCGGCTCGACGAGCGGATCCGGGCGCGGACCGTCTCCCGGGCGGCGGCACGCGGACGCGAGCGGGAGCGCCGGGCCCGCGAGCGAACGCGCCGCAACCGTGCGGCCGCTTTCGGCGGCGGGGACCGACGACGAACCGGCGGCGGGTCCGGACGGGCCGGCGGCTTCGGAGGGGGCGGCGGCCCGAACGGTCCCCGCGACCCGGGTACCCGACCGACCGATCGGATGGGCCTCGAGACCGCGTATCGAACGCTTGGCGTCGAACCCGACGCGGACGAAGACACGATCAAGCGCGCCTACCGGGACCGGGCGAAGTCGCTCCATCCCGACGCTGAATCGGGCGACGAGGAGGCGTTCAAACGGCTGACGCGCGCCTACGAGAGACTGACGTAGCCGTTGTATGGGACGGTGGGGCGGATCGCTGCCTCGGTCCGGCCGGCGAGTCGTATTCCCCCTTTTACCCTCCCTTTTTTTAATCGTCCGCACGCGCGCGGTCGAAGGGATGCGGCGGCAGCCGGAGCTCCTCGAGGCCGGGGAGATGCTTGACGTTGAAGACGATCCGGAGCTCGTCGGTGAGCGGCTCCCCGACGCAGGAGAGCCGGATGTCGCTGTCGATGAGCTCCTCCGAGAGGACGTTGTTGGCGGGGATGGACAGCTCTCCCTCGATGACCGCCACGGCGCAGTTCGCGCACGCGCCGCCGCGGCAGGCGTAGGGCCACGCGAAGCCGCGGTTCTCGGCGGCCTCGAGCAGCGACTCGCCCGGCTGGACGAGAAACTTTCCGTAGGCGGCGTGCGGGAGGTCGGCTTCAGCAGCCTTCTCGAAGAGGTCCTCGTCCCCGAGGTCCCAGCCGTGGTCGGTGAGACGTTCGTAATCGAGGTACTCGACGGTCGCCGCCGGCTCCGGCCCGCCGGCGTCCCGAGAGGAGTCGCCGTCCGACTCCGACGCGCCGTCGTCGGCGCCGCGGACGTCGACGTCGCTTCCGTCGCCGTCCTCCTCGATCCGGTCCATCTCGACCGTTCCGTCGCCATCGACGATGGCCTCGTAGGCCTCCCTCACGGTCTGGAACTCCCGGGCGGAGCCGCCGTGGTCCGGGTGCGTCTCGAGCACGCGGCGACGGTACGCGCGTTCGATCTCCCCGTCGTCCGCGTCGGCGTCGATGCCCAACACCTCGTACGGGGAGCGCATACGCACGTTAACCGGATCGGAGGCAAAAGCCTTGGCAACCGACCGGCGCGATCGTGCGGGGACCCGACCGCGAGGGACGTGCGGAGGCCCGACCGCGAAGGACGTGCGGGGCCCGACCGCGAGGGACGTGCAGTGACTCACGACCGCCCGAAGATCGCGGACGCCCGACGTCGTTCCCTCGGGACCGTAACGCGGACGTATCCACGGTTGTGCACACATCGATCGATCGCCGATTCGGTTGAAGAGTCAACACATCTCTATCCGAGAACCTGAATCGGAATCGAAAGGCGCGGTCGTTAAGTGGGTACCGTTCAAAGGGAACGTATGGCAGACGCCACCGATCTCGAGGAGCTCAAACGCGGCACGGAGCTGGTCAAACGCGGGTTCGCCCGGATGCAGAAGGGCGGCGTGATCATGGACGTCGTCACCCGCGAGCAGGCCCGGATCGCCGAGGACGCCGGCGCGGTCGCGGTGATGGCGCTCGAGGCCGTCCCGGCCGACATCCGGAAGCGCGGCGGCGTCGCCCGAATGCCTGACCCGACGAACGTGACCGAGATCATCGACGAGGTCTCGATCCCGGTGATGGGGAAATCCCGGATCGGCCACCGCAAGGAGGCGGAGATCCTCGAGTCGCTCGGCGTCGACATGATCGACGAATCCGAAGTGCTCACGCCGGCGGACGACGAGTACCACATCGACAAACGCGAGTTCACCGCGCCGTTCGTCTGCGGCGCTCGGAACCTGCCCGAGGCGCTCCGGCGAATCAACGAGGGCGCGGCTATGATCCGCACCAAGGGTGAGGCCGGAACCGGCGACGTCAACCAGGCGGTCAAACACCAGCGGACGATGCAGCGACAGATCCGCGAGATCGCCGGTCTCGAGCACGCCGAGCGCGAGAAATGGGCCCGCGAACACGGTGCTCCACGCGAGCTCGTCCACGAGACCGCCGAGGCCGGCCGGCTCCCGGTCGTCAATTTCGCCGCGGGCGGGATCGCCACCCCGGCGGACGCGGCGCTGATGATGTACTACGGCTGTGACGGGATCTTCGTCGGCTCGGGCATCTTCGGCGCGGAGAACCCCAGCGAGATGGGGACGGCGATCGTCGAGGCCGTCACCAACTGGGACGACGCCGACGAACTCGCCGAGATCGCCCGCGGCGTCGGCAAGGGAATGCAGGGCCAGTCGACCGACTCCATTCCGGAGGAGGAGCGACTGCAGGGCCGCGGCGTCTGAGTCGGGCACGACCCCCAACCGATTCCGACCGTTTTTCGACCGTCCGGTATACGGATCCGAGGAGAAAGCCACCGACTTCGGTCGTGGGAGTCGTCACAACACCGTCGCGCCGCGGCCGATCCGGGTCTGATACGCCCGTGATTCGATGCCCGCGTTCGCGAACGCGTCGACCATCGCAGCGGCGACGTGTCGGCGGTCGGCCTCCGGACAGACCGCGAGTACCGTCGGGCCGGCGCCGCTGACGGTGACGCCCGCCGCGCCGGCCTCGAAGGCCGCCTCGCGGACGTCGTCGTAGCCGGTGATGAGTCGGGCGCGCTCGGGCGTGACGACCGGATCGTCCATTCCCTTGCCGACGAGCACCGGGTCCGACCGACACATCCCGATCGTGAGCGTCGCCGCGTTGCCGACGGTCTCGACGACGTCCGCCATCGATGCCGTCTCCGGCACGACACGGCGGGCGTCCCGGGTCGAGACGGCGACGTCGGGCAGACACGCCACCAGCGGAACGCCCGTCTCGACGCCGTGGGTCCCGGTCGGGGTGGTGACCGTGAACCCGCCCACGATGGCCGGCGCGACGTTGTCCGCGTGGGCGACGCCGGAGACGACCGCCTCACCTTTCGCGGCGATGGGGACGAGCTCCTCCCGCGAGTAGCCGCGGTCGTAGAGCTCGTTGAGTCCGACGGCCGCGGCGGCGGCGCTGGCCGCCGAGGAACCGAGACCCGAGGCCGGGCGGACGCCCTTGTCGATGTGGATCTCGGCGGGCGCCTCGAGCGCCTCGACGACCGCGCCGACGGTGTTCTTCTCTGGGTCCTCCGGGATGTACTGCGCGCCGACGCCGGTGACCTCGATCGAGGTCGTCTCGGCCTTCTCGACGGTCACGACGTCGGCCGGCCGGGCGAGCGCGGCGCCGAACGTATCGAACCCGCTGCCGAGGTTCGCGCTCGTAGCGGGTGCCCGTACCGTGATCATACTCGGGGGTTGCGTCGGCGAGCAAAAAAGGGGGTGGATCGATCCGCGATCGGAAGCGAACGCGAGCGATCGTGCGCTCGACGGCGGCGGACCGGAACGGAGCGGGATGGCGGATCGTGTGCAACACGGGGCGAAGAGGGAACGAGGAGGGAACGAGGAGAGGACGGGGGAGAACGGGTCGAACGGTCGGCGGACCGACGGGACGGCGGCGTCGGGGAGAACGAGGAACCGAAACCGGCCGGTCACTCGGCCATCGTCCACAGGATCGGGCCGATGACGATGAGCACGAGGCCGAAGAGGATGTACGGAGCGGTCATCGTGGAGAACGGCGCAACGGCGAAGATCAACCCGAAAAGGGAGAGGTTGATCGCGAGGATGCGCTGGCTCTTCAGCGGAAGCGACCCCAGCGTGGTCACCGCGAACGTGAACAACAACACGTGCCCCAGGTGATAATTCAGCAGGAAGCCGTTGACCAGGGGTTGCAGCGGGATCATTCTCGTTCGAGAGTGCGTCCGGTCGGCGCATTAAAGTTCCGTTTCGTTCGACCGAGCGCGTCGCCGCGCCGTTCAAGCGATCGGATCTGCGTCGGCGGGAAGCAGCCCGAACACGGCGATCGCGCCGCAAGCAGCAGTCCGTCAGAAGTGACGGGTTGTCCGGCACGACGCTCACGGACCGTCGTCTCGAAACCGGTAGAATGCGGAAATTGGGTGGCTGGAGAGTTTCCGGTCCCGATCTCCCCTAGCTGAGAACGGCCAGGATGTGAGGTAGGACAACACGGATTCGAACACGTGGGGCCGAGCGCTTCACAGCCGTCCGACGGGCAACCTCAGAGCGTCACAGATGGTTTTGCGGTCGTGCTGAATAGAGAGAGGTCGCTCAGGGAAGGGGCGCTCAGGGAAGGGGCGCTCAGGGAAGGGGTGCTACCCTTCCAGCACTTGGTCGACTGTCGGAGTCGTCAACACTGCGTCGATCGCGTGGATGACACCGTTCGAGGCCTCAACGTTGGCCGTGGTGATGTCTGCGCGGTCGTCGAGCGTCTTGCCGTCAACTGAGAACGACTCGCCGAGCAGCGTGTCGATTTGTGGAGCGTTCACCACCGACGCCGCGTAGCGACGTCCTCCGGTCACGTGGAAGAGCAGCGTGTCCGTAAGGAGGTTATCGGGATCATCCAGTAGGTCAGTCGCCGTGAGGCCGGTCGCGTCTTCGACTGTGGCGAAGAAGTCCTCAAACGCTTCCTCCGTGGGCGCAAACACGGTATACTGATCGTCGTTGGTCAACGTGTTGAGAACGACCGGATCCGCTGCTTTGACCGCGGCAATCAGCGTGTCGAAGCCGAGTTCGTCAGCGGTGGCGACGATGCCTTTCTCCACGCTCGCGCCACGACGGTTCGCGGCGTTCGCACCACGACGATTCTCCCCGCTCGCACCACCACGGCGGTCATTGCCGCCGCCGCGGGCGGCGGCGCCGCCGGAGCTGGCGGTGATGATTGCGGCACCTGTCGCGATCTGCTTCAACACCGTTCGTCTGTCTTGCATCTTTGAACCTCATACGATGGGAGGGCTACCAAATCATAGTTATTTATTGGTTACTGTGGGTTTATTCGTAAATTGTATATTAGTGATGGATAGGCGCGGAATAAGTATGGTTGGCAATACTCCATTCGTTTTCGGTATGCGTTCTGTACTGACTGATGCAATCGGACTCTTTCTGGCAAGGGTCCCAGGTGAGATGTGCGCGTCGTATTCAGCGCCTATTTCTATCGGGATCAATATATATCAACCGCGCCGTCCCGGAGTATTAGATCCGGGAGTAGGCTGAAAATAACACCAAGTAGCCTGATGACTACCGTGTTAGCGTCATGTTTAGTTACGGGTGAAACGTGAGGCGTGATGAGTTCTGTGTGCTCTCTGCCCGAAATCACACGCCGCAGCGGTGGGTGCGACTGGATCGATATGGGTGGTGTGGAGCGCGATCGCACACCCCGATCGGCGATGACGCTCGGTATGCAACTCCAGGGTGCTGAAATCTCATTTTTAAATACAATCTCCATCTCTGATTGTTTTGGTATCACACGCAGCCGAAAAGCCGTCCACGATTGGGTGCAGAAAGCCGATCTGCAACGCGATGGAGGCCGATCCGAAGCACGTTGCGGTTGATGGGAGCGTGAGTCGAATCACAGATCAGCAGTACTGGCTGTACGCGGCCGTCGATCCAGCTACAACCCACTTCCGTCATGTTCGGTCCTTTTCCACGTATACGACTGCAGTAACTGAGATATTCCTCAGAGAGATACGTGAGAAACACGATGTCAATGATGCACACTCTCTCGGTGGTGATGCGGATTGGCTCCAAACCGCGCTCCACCGACACGAACTCGATTCAGCTCTCAAACGACACGAACTCGATTTCAGAGACGAACGCCACGAAAGTCGCAACCGCGCCGAACGTGTCTTCCATGAGGTAAGACGATGTACCTCTTCGTTTGCAAACCGTATTGGCCACGGGATCCACGCACAGCTGAAACGCGGGTACACACCGTCGCCGTCCGGCACAATGCTACAAACCAAACACGACGTCTGGAATCGGCCAGGGTTTTATTATCATTGAACATAATTCGTGTTTATGGGTAACATGTGTGATGGGGGTCCAGATGTTACACTGGAAGGAACGCAAAGCGACGGAATTCGAGAGTTCACGCTCTCTGAATGTTCGACTAGGCTTCCAGTTGATCTGGGGATCTACAGCGACGATTACAGTCCCGTCCGTACGAAACGGTTGTGCGGAGGTACCGAAATGGAGTATCTGACCTTCGGCGCCGAATGCGGCTACGCAACGGTTGACGAAGACCCACCGATTGGTCTCCCCCCTTAACACGTATCCAACACGATTAGGATGTCCGACGATTCGTTCCACTCGTCAAGCCAGGACTTCGAGGCAGTTGGAGACGAGAGTGCGCAAGGAGACGAGAGTGCGCAAGGAGACGGAGAGGAGCAAGTTGACTCACAGGACGAACCTTCGGAGTCGCGATTTGCGAGGTTACTGGACCGGGTCGCTGAGGACAACCCACCAACGACGTCGGACGATTTAGGGACACAGACGACGGCCGAGGACAGCCGGGAAGACGAACCTCCGGAGTCACGATTTGCGAGGTTACTGGACCGGGTCGCTGCGGACGACCCTCCAACGACGTCGGACGACTCAGGGACACAGACGACGGCCGAGAACAGCCGGGAGGTGGTGGTTGAAACGCGATTAGCGGCGGCCCGGGACATACTCACAGAACGTTTCGAACGGCTAGAATCCGATACGAACGTTGTACTTAACGGAACGCCGTCGAGTGCCACGGCCAAGCGATCACTCCTTGCTGCAACAGTTCTGGTCGTTACTATCGGCGGTGGGGGATTGGGTGTCTGGGTTGCGTTGCCTGAACTCGGCGTCGATGGGTCTGACCCAGTTGTGTCAAATACGGCGGGTGGGGCTGGGACACCAGAGTCAATTGCGTTGCCGGTTGATGAAGCGAGGTATTTGAACCGACTGTTTACGGAAGCAAATCACGAAATCGCCTACTGCGGCCAACTCTCCGCCGAGGAGACTCCATCCGTGTTAACTGTCTGGAAGGCTGATACGGTCCAATCTAACCGTGAGCGAATTCAATTCGATACCCAGAATTGTCCGGCAACGACACCGAATGTGCTCGTGCATACGCATCCAAATGGCGTACTCAAATTATCGGAACGTGACAAACAGACACTTGCCAATCATTCCGCCGAGTTCATGTGTGTCCAAGGCGGGGAACTTCGGATCCAACCAAGTCGAGAGTTGAGGTCCTTCGCGTGTTATCAGCAAACCCACGGCGAGGACGGCGAACTAGTGCTATAGTAGACATTAGAAATAATTGCTCACTTTTGGGAGCGACAGCTGGTCAAGAGCGGTATCGATCGCCGTCGTGAGTTCATCGAGCGAGTCAAAGAATCGGTTGCTCAGAGCGTCCTGGAGTTGTCGCCAGCACTCTTCGACAGGATTGAGTTCCGGCGAATACGCAGGTAACGTGACGAAGGCGAGGTCGTCACGGGCCGCCAGGTCCGTGACGGCCGACGCCTGGAAGTACGACGCCCCATCTAGCACGACGATCAAGTCTTCTTCAAATTCTTTGCATAACGCGAGAATGAAATGTTTTGCGTGGTCGGCGGTGACGTACTCGGTGAACCGCGAGAAAAAGCAGTCACCGTTTTCGGTGACTGCGCCGAGTAGACACGTCCAGTCACGTTGGCCAGAGAGTTCGACGCTCGGCCGCGTGCCGCGCGGAAACCACGCGGCACGCGGCTCGACCTGGACAGATTTTTTCGTCTGATCGATACAGACTACTGTGGCGTCCATCTCCGCTCGCTTTTTTTGATCTCGTCGTGGAACTCTTCTTGGTCGGATTCTTCAGATTCAGCGGCTGTACGTCGAGGTTTTTGATAGCTGAGTCCAGCTTCTTTCAGCAACCGCCGACAACTCGGGGCAGAGTACTCGACGCCGTAGGTTTCTTCGAGAAATTCCTGAACGAGCGCCGGCGTCCACGCCGGCGCGTCGATCCCAACTTCCTCGGGCGGTTCATGAACAGTTCGTTCGAACTCTTTTTGCTGTGATTCTGAGAGCTTTCGTTTTCTCCCAGATCGATGAGCATCAGACACAGCTTGCTCAAACGGTTCGTCCGTATCAAGTCGCATTAACCAGCTGTAGATCGTTCTTCGCCCGGTATCGTGCCACTCTGCAAGTTCGGTCTGCGTTACACCGTTTTTGTACGCAATCGCCGCTAACAACCGTTGAGTCGGCTTGTTTCCGTCAACATTGTCGAGGGCGTCTTGGAGTTCTTCGACGGAGATCTCGTCGAGATGATCCATTGAGTATAGCAACAGTCTTTGAGCGGAAAGTTCTAACGATTACTATATCTCGGGTCCCGGTTATTCTGGCCCACGAACAAACATGACCCGCCAGGTGTGCGGTCGTAGCGCAGTTCTCGACCCGCAAATCGGTGAGCGATCGAGGACGTGAAACCATCATCTGCTGAGGACTTCAACAAAGCCCTCCGTGAGGGTGATGGTGTGGAACAGCTGAGATTCTATCAGCGTGTTGTTGGCTTTCCGAAACGGATGGCTGACTCGCCACTTAAATAGACGGGTGGGTCTCAACGAGCGCTCACCGAAAAAGTATGGAACGGTGTTCAATTAGGTGATTCAATGACGCCGAGTTGTTCCATAACGCTCATCGTATCAAACTTGGATACGGACTCAATAATTTCGCCATTCTCTACGTAATGGATGACGATCCCGGTGAACTCTAACCGGTCGTCAGTGGGAGGTATCTCCCTGAATTCACCCTTGTGCGTCCCCTTGATACGAAAATGTTCAACGATCGCATCGTCACCGACGATCCGATCTTCAACTGTAATCGAGATGTCGGGGAATGCTTTGCTATACTCAGCCACGTACGTTTTAAACGCGTCTCTCCCCTCGATCGGTTCGTCGGCGCCAGGGGTTTGAACGGCGTAGTCGCGAGGAATCTCCTCTTCAACCACGGTCATGTCTCCATCTCCAAACGCTTCCTTCCAGACTCGGTCTAACACTTCGGTGTCTACGGTCTTTGCTGACATTGTTACCCCGCTCTCCATCCAATCGGATTCATTAGCTTCCGCGAATCCGAACTGGATAGACTGAATACTACAAAATCACGCCTCAAATCAGTTCTTGACAGATACATACCAACTCCCTGGAAAATTCTCAACTCTTATGAACGTCGTCTTTTCTCAGTATACTGTGATACCCCCTGATGTGGCACGAACGGGGCATAGAGGGCATCACCTCCGAATGAGACGGCTCTGTTCAAATCCTACTTTCCAGACATGTCTTTGCCTGAAACAACCGCTCGATGAGATCTGTGGAGTGACTACTCGATTTCTAACTGACCACTTCCGCCACCTTCCTCACCGTCGTTCTCGTCCCATTCGACTTCGAACTCGATACTTCGTTCAGTCATGTTGCCGGTCGGGCCTTCGCGTTCAGCTTTGACCTCGAACGTCGGTCGGGCAGGGGGATTCAGTGTTACAGACTCGGAGCCCGCTTTCAGGGTGATCGCGTCACCGCTGTCCAGATTGTCCGCGACTTTCCGAAGGTACGATGCAATCTCTTCTCGACTCTGGTCGCTCTCTGACTTGAACAGGACTTCTTCAGGCATACAAACATACTATACTACCCTCACCGATAAGCCCACCCACTGTATCGACAGAGCAAATGAGGCCACCTCTAACGCGCGAATGGACGTTTCTCTCAGGGTAATTGGGAACGAAGTTAGGTGGCTGGGGAGGATACAGCCCCTAACACGCCACGGCCAAAGACCGTGGACGCTGTAGGTGGGCCAACACGGATTTGAACCGTGGACCTCCCGGTTATCAGCCGAGCGCTCAACCTGACTGAGCTATTGGCCCAGGTGAGCGCATTCACCGCTTGCGGGGGTAAGAGTTTAAGGGTTTCCTTTTCGAGATCGTCGCGCAGTCCGTCGGTTTTCCCCACGGTATCGATCGACGTACTCGGAGCCACCGCGCCGTCAGCGATCGTCCGTCGACCGCGTTTCGTCGTCCGCGGGCTCCTCGTCGGTCCCGTCCTCCACGGTGTAATCGACGTCGACCACGTCGTCATCCCCCCGGTCGGTTCCGGAACCGGCACCGGGGCTCGATCCGGACCGGGGACCCGGCCCATCGGCTGCACTACCGTCTTCGGTTTCGTCACTGGCACCCGGCTGCGTGGCTCCGCCGAATCCGCCGCCGGAACCGCCGAATCCGCCGCCGAAGGCACCACCGCCGGCGCCGCCGAACTCGTCGCCGTCGGGAAACCCGCCGATGTAGACGTTCCCGCTGAGGAATCCGTCGGTCCGGCGGTCGAGGTAGGGGACGAGGACGAAGCGCTTCGTCACCGCCCGGATGGGGATCCGGGTCGGCGGGAACGCGAGCAGGAACCCGATCGCGTCGGTGACGAGCCCGGGCGTGAGCAGGAAGGCGCCCGCCGTGATGAGCAAGGCCCCGTCGAGCAGCTCGTTCGTCGGCGGCTCGCCGCGTGCGGCCTTCCGCTGGAGTCGAGCGAGCGTGTGACGCCCCTCGGCGCGGACGAGCAGCATCCCCAACAGCGCCGTGAGCACGACCAGGGCGACGGTGAGCTGCCAGCCGAGGTGGTCGGCCACGACGACGAGGAACAGCGCGTCCGCAAGCGGGATCAAAAGAAGGAGCGCGATCAGATAGCGCAGGCGCATACCTCGGGGTTCACGACGGGGCCCCATAGCCCTTTTCGTCGGAGATGAAGTCGTGTTTAGTTAACTATGAAAAGTGAGGCGTGATGATTTCTGAGTGGTCTATGCCCGAAATCACACGCCTCAGCGGTGGTTGCGACTGGATCGATTTGGATTTTGTGGAGCGCGAGCGGACACCCCGATCGGCGATGAAGCTTGGTATTCAACTTCACGTTGCTGGTCTCTCACTTTCGAATACCATCTCGATTCTTGATAAGTTGGGTGTCACACGCAGCCGAAAAGCCGTCCACGATTGGGTACAGAAAGCCGATCTGCAACTTGACGGAGGTGCCAATCCGGAACAAGTGGCGGTTGATGAGAGCGTGATCCGAATCAATGATCAGCAGTACTGGTTGTACGCGGCGGTCGATCCATCTACAAACCACTTCCTTCATATTCGGCTCTTTTCCACGTATACGACTGCAGTAACTGAGATCTTTCTCAGAGAGCTCCGTGAGAAACACGATGTTGATGACACGCTATTTCTTGTCGATGATGCGGATTGGTTGCAAACCGCGCTCCAACGACACGGCCTCGATTTCAGATACGAACGCCACGGAAATCGTAACAGCGTCGAACGTATCTTCCGTGAGATAAAACGACGCACCTCTTCGTTCTCAAACTGTTTTAGCCACGTTGATCCAAGCACAGCTGAAACGTGGTTACACACCTTCGCCGTCTGGCACAATGCTACAAACTAAACACGACTGGAGATGAGGGGCAACGGCGACGCCGCGGCGCGGTGACCGAATCGTCCGGGACCGCCACCGCTTTGTGAGGCGGCGACGACCCACGACTATGGCACGCGGGTCCACCGTCGAATCGACCGACTCGGCCGCCCCTCCCGAACCGAGCCGGGAACGGGGGGCACCGCGGGACCAGCCGGATCGACTGCCGCTCCCGCGGTGGGCTGCGCCCCTCCCGGCGCGACTCGAGACGGTCGCGCTCCGGCTGGTTTGGATCATCGTCGCGATCAACCTCGTCGGGACCGCCTTCGGGTTCTGGTACTACCGGTTCCAGTTCGAGCAGATCGCACCCCGGTGGTGGATCTTCGTCCCGGACAGCCCCGGCGCCACGCTGTTCATCGCGCTCGCGCTCGCGGCGTGGGCGATCGGCCGACCGAACGACACCCTCGCGTCGCTGGCGTTCGTCGGAAACATCAAGCTCGGCCTGTGGACCCCGTACGTGTTGGTTGCGTTCGCGCCGGGATTCCTCGAGTTCACCGCGGTGCCGATGTACCTCTTTCTGTTCTGGAGCCACATCGCGATGGCCGTCCAGGCGTTCGTCCTTCACCGGATCTCGGGGTTCCCGCTGCACGCGATCGCGATCGCCGCGGCGTGGTACACGGTCGACCTGCTGTTCGATTACTTCGTCCCGCTCGGCGGACAGGTCACGCACACGTCGCTGCCGTACGCGGGCTCAATGCCGTGGTTCACGACGACCGTGCTCCAGGTCGCGGCCGCGGGCGCCGTCGCGTTGACGATCGCTCCGATCGCGTGGCTGTTGGCGACCCGGATCCGGATCGTCGCGACCGGCGGACACGCCTGGGAGTGATCCTCGCGACGACGCGCTCGAGGCGTCCCTACCGCTCGAGGCGTCCCTACCGCTCGAGCGTCGTCTCGGTGTCGATCCCGTAGACTCGTTTCGGCGTCTCGACGTGAGCGATCCGGACGGCGTCATCGTAGCCCTCCTCGAGCAGCCAGCGAACGCGCCGCGGGACGGTCTTCGGGCCGAGGACCGCGCCCGGCTTGTCGGGATCGTCGACGAAGTCGGTCTCCATCAGGAAGGGATCGCCGCGCTCGGCCGCGCGCTCGAGCCGGTCGCGCTCGCTCATCACGCTCGGGGTCGGTCCGCGGAGCCGACCGGCAGCGTAGTGTTTGACCACGCGCTCCGGATCGAGCCCGCGCTCGGCGGCCCAGTCGGCCAGCTCCGAGAGGTCCTCGCTGGCCTCCGTGTGCAGCTGGACCGCGCAGTCGTGCTCCGCGCCGAGCGTGAAGGCGTGTTTCGTGACCGCGTTCGAGGCGTCCCACGCGGCGTCGGTCACCTCGTAGTGTGGCCGCCCCGACTTGAGGGCGAGCGCGTCGCCGTCGGCGACGTACTCGGCCGCCACGGAGAGCCCGCCCTGCATCAGCTCGCGAGCCTCGTCGGGCGAGAAGTCGCGCTCGTCCACCAGCCGGCTGATCAGGCCCGGATGGACGCCGAGGACGGGCCAGGCGCCGCCGTCGAGCAGCTCGTCCGCCGCGGCGACGACGTCGATCGTCTCCTCGAAGACCGTCCGGAAGTCGGCCGGCTCGTCGGCCTCGACGCCGAGGTGCCAGGACGGCTTGTTGACCACGAGCAGGTGCGTGCCGCCGAGGGTCCGAAAGTCCCTGACCGCGTCCATCCCGCGACCGTGTCGCGGATCCAAATGGAGGTGGTTGTCGAGCACCGGCGTCGGGAGATCGGGATCCGTCATCGGCGAGTCCTTCGGCCGGCGGCCCAAAAGTCTCCGCGGTCGGAGCGGGGCGATCAGAAGGACAGCCTGACCGCGCCGGCGGTATCGCCGGCGTCCCCGTCATCGCCGTCGATCGCCGGGACCGCGACCGCGGACTCCAGTTCGCCGAACGCCGCGTGGAGGTGCTCGTAGGTCCGATCGACCGCCTCGACGATCACCTTGGCGTCGCTCACCACCGGCATGAAGTTCGTGTCGCCGTCCCACCGCGGAACCACGTGGGTGTGGATGTGGTCGTCGATCGAGCCGCCGGCGGCCGACCCGCCCAGGTTCATCCCGGTGTTGACCCCGTCCGGCCCCGAGGCGGCCTCCAGCGCCGCGATCGTCGCCGCCTTGAGCCGGCCGTGTTCGAGCATCACGTCGTCCGCGAGCGCGCCCCACTCGGCGACGTGGCCGTACGGGATCACCATCGCGTGGCCCGGATTGTAGGGTGCGTTATTTAAAAGAACGAAGTTGTGGTCGCCGCGGGCGACGATCCGGGCGTCGACGTCGTCGTCGCGTTCGGGCAGGACGCAGAAGGGGCAGCCGTCGATCGGGTCCCGGTCGCGTTCGACCCACTCGATCCGCCAGGGGGCGTAGATCCGGTCCATACCGTCGATGCGGTCCGCCGGGCCTTGAAGGCAGTCGGTCGTCGACGCCGGGGACCGTGCCCACCGAACCGGCCGACCGAAGCGACGGTTTTTGTCCCCGCGAGCCGACGACGAGAGTGATGGACCCACGCGTACGCGAGCACGCGGAGACGCTCGTCGATTGGAGCGCGCGGATCGCGGCCGGCGACGACGTGATCGTCGACGTCGACGAGGGAGCACACGAGCTGGCCGTCGCGGTCGTCGAGGCGCTCGGCGAGCGCGGGGCGAACGTCGAGGTGACGTACGGCTCCGGCGAGCTATCCCGGGCGTATTTAAAGGGACGCGAGGACGCCGACGAACCGTTCGAGACGGATCCCGCCCACTCGCTCGCGCTGTTCGAAGCGGCGGACGCGTACCTCCGGCTCGGCGGCGGGCGAAACACGATGGCGACCGCTGACGTCGATCCCGAGACGCGTCGGGCCCACGCCCGCTCACGGACCGGGATCCGGGAGGCACGGATGGACGCCGACTGGGTCTCCACGGTCCACCCGACGCGGAGCCTCGCCCAACAGGCAGGGATGTCGATCGAGGCGTATCGCGAGTTCGTCTACGGCGCGGTCCTGCGCGACTGGGAGGCGCTCGCCGCGGAGATGGACCGACTCAAGCAGCTCCTCGATGCCGGCTCGGAGGTGCGGATCCGGATCGACCGCGAGGACCGCCCGACGACGGACCTGACCGTCGGGATCGAGAACCGGACCGCGGTCAACTCCGCGGCCTCCGTGGCCTACGACTCCCACAACCTCCCCTCCGGCGAGGTGTTCACCGCGCCGGCGACCGCCACGGGGGAGATCCATTTCGACGTGCCGATGACCATCTCCGGGCGTCGCGTTCGGGACGTTCGCCTCGAAGTCGACGACGGCGAGGTCGTGGATTTCGCGGCGGCCACGAACGAGGACGCGCTCGCGTCGATCCTCGAGACCGACGCGGGCGCCCGGCGGTTCGGCGAGCTCGGGATCGGGATGAACCGCGGGATCGACCGGTTCACCGACTCGATCCTCTTCGACGAGAAGATGGCCGGTACCGTCCACCTCGCGCTCGGCCGCGCCTACGACGCCTGCCTTCCCGAGGGCGAGTCCGGCAACGACTCGGCGGTCCACGTCGACCTGATCGCGGACGTCACCACGAACGCGTCGATCGCGATCGACGGCGAGGTGATCCAGCGAAACGGGATCTTCCGGTGGGAAGGCGGCTTCGAGGAGTGATGGGGCCGGTCGGACGCCGGGTCGGGTCGGGTCGGGTCGGGTCGGACGCCGGGCCGGCAGCTCGATCGGCGAGTTCGACGTCGGACCGGCAAGCCGGACGAGCGAACCGGTCCGATGCACCTTTGACGACCGATGGCGAAGGGAGACCGTGTTCGGAGCCGCGACCATCGACCCGGCCCTCTGGACGGTTCACCAGTCGATGGTCGAGCTTCCACGGACGGTGCTCGCGCTCCAGGCGAGCCTAGGGGCCCAGATCCCCCCGACGAGCGCGATCGTTGCCGGGACGGTCGCGCTCCTCCGGGAGGTCCTTCCGCGACTGGCCCGCATCACCGTCTTCATCGCGCTCGGCGTCTTCATCGCCAATCTGGTCGTCTCGTTCGGGTTGATCCGGTACATCGCCGGAGTGGCGGGCTACCTCACCCGACCCGCCAACCTTCCGGACGAGGTCGGCACCGCGATCCTGACGACGGCGGCGTCGACGACCGCCGGCTACGCCACGCTCGCCGAGTACCGCGAGTCGGGGTTGCTCGACGACCGCGCGACGATCGTCGCCGTGATGATAAACACGTTCTTCGGGTTCGTACAGCACGTCTTCACCTACTACGTGCCCGTTTTGATCCCGATACTCGGGTTTCACACGGGCGTCCTCTACGTCTCGATCCGCGCCGGGATCTCGATGGCGATCACGATCGCCGGCGTGGTCATCGGCGGGCTCGTCCTCTCCTCTCGGAACGTCGACCGGTCGGCGCTCGCGGACCTCGAGACCGGCCACGAGGGCGATGCGACCGGAAACGACGCATCGGGAGCCGCCGACGACTCGTCCGATTCACCCCGTGACCGAGCGCGTGAAGCGGCCGGAAAGACCGCCGGCACGCTCCGGCGGATCGTGCCCCGGTTGGCCGTCGTCTACACGCTCGTGATCGCGCTCATCACCCACGTCGACGTCGAGGCGCTGACCGGCGTGGCCGAACCCCTGACGGCGGCGCTCGGGCTTCCCGGCGCGTCGGTGGCAATCGTGGCCGTCTACTCGCTGGACACCACCGCCGGGGCGGTGGCGATCGCGCCGCTCATCGGCGAGACCTTCACCCCGCGGACCGCAGTGATCACGATGCTGCTCGGCGGGATCGTCTCCTTCGCGGTCTCGACGTTCAAGCGGTCCATCCCCTTCCAGTTCGGGATCTGGGGCCCCGAGTTCGGCGCGAAGGTGATCGCGGTCAACACCGCGATGAAACTCGTGTTCATCACGGTCGCGGTGGCCGGGCTCCTGCTGGCGCCGTGAGGGCGATGCTGTGGGGGCGATGCTGTGAGATCGGTCGGGTTAATGAGCCGGCGCGGCAACCCCGTCCGTGGTCAGACGTCGCGTGTACACGAGCCTGTACGCCAGCCTCCTGTTCACCGTCCTCGGGAGCGTCGCGTGGGTCACCGGGCAGCCGTTCATCTTCCCGAGCCTCGGCCCCTCGGCGTTCATCTTGGCCTTCGACCGCCACGGCGGGCGCGACCGAGCCCGGCGCGTGATCGGCAGCCACCTGATCGGCGCGGTCGCGGGGCTGGCGGCCTACCTCCTGCTTGCCGCCGGCGTGACCCTCGTCGAGTCGCCGGCCCCGGCCTCCCTCGACGGCCTCCGGCTCGCGGCGTCGGGGACGGTCTCGATCGCGGCCACGAGCTGGGCGATGATCGCCACCGACACGAACCACGCGCCGGCGTGTGCGACGACGCTCATCGTCTCGCTCGGACTGTTGTCGACGCCGCGGGCCGCCGCAACGATCGTGGTCGCGGTCGCGGTGCTCGTGGCCGCACACGAGGCCACGCTGGCCGCCGCTGGTCGGGTTCGTGAGCAACTGGTGGGCTAGCCGGCGGGCACGTCGGATCGACACGCGAGGGGAACGCCGAGTCGGCACTTGGACGTCACGGCTGGATGGCGTCACGGCCGGATGACGTCACGGCCGGATGGCGTCACGGCTGGATGACGTCACGGCTGGATGGCGCTACGGTCTGGCAACGGCGGACGACGCGGTTCCGGCTATAGCACGAACAGCGCTGCCCGATACAGGAAGCCGAGAACGAAGACGCCGAGGAGCACGATCGTCGCGATCACGACGATCGGGGAGAGCAGTTCGTCGTTCTCTATGTCGACGATGTATCCGTCCATACCCCGCGTTTTTCCGCCGTGGGTATACGCCTTTCGTCGATCGATCGACGCTCCGGCACACTGGTCGAGGTGGGTCAGGAATCGTCGACGAGACAGTAGGCGTGCCCGGGCGTCCGGACGGTCGTGGGCTCGTCGTCGTTCCAGTAGCCGGTGATGTCGGCGCGCTCGGCGTAGTAGATCCGGCCGTCGTGGGGCACCGCGGCGCTCGTGACGTGGCCGTTGTTCGGGACCGTCCACCGAACCTCGCCGGTGTCCTTCTCGAGGGCGTAGAGGTTCCGGTCGTACGACCCGACGAGCACCGCGTCGGACGTGACCGTCAGCGATCCGATGACGTGACCCCCGACGTCCCGCGACCAGACCACGTCGCCGGTCTCCATGTCCAGGGCGTAGACGTACTCGTCGTCGTTCCCCATGTACACGATCCCGGTCTCGGGATCGACGCCGGGGTTGGACATGATTATCTGGCCGGTCTCGAAGGACCACAGCTCCTCGCCGGCGTCGGTGTCGAGACAGTAGAAGTGGCCGTCCCAGGACCCCACGAACGCGCGGCCCTCGTACTGCGGGATCGTGCCCTTGATCTCCGCGCCGGTCTGGAAGGACCACTCGAACTCCAACGAGGGGAACTTCCAGCAGTAGCAGACGCCGTCGTTCGAGGCCGTGATCAGCCGCTCGTACTCGGGGTCGATCGAGACCGAGGGATGGGGCATTCCCCACAGCCGGTCGTCGCTCCAGAGCGGCCGGCCGGTGTCGGCGTCGACCGCCCACAGCGTCCCGGCCGGCGGGTTGTTGTACTCCACGACGACGTAGAGGACCCCGTCCCAGTAGGCCGGGCTCGAACCGATCGCGATCGCGCCGTCGAAGGCCATCCGCGAGGTGCGCCAGACCTGTTTGCCGGTCTCGACGTCGAAGGCGTACAGGTCCCCGTCGTAGCCGCCGATGTAGGCGATCCCGTCGACGATCGCCGCGGTGCCGTGGATCCCGAGCGAGGTGGCGCCGGTCCGCTGGGTCCACCGGTGGCGGCCCTTCGGGCCGACCGCGTGAACGAGCCCCGTATCGCCCGGGATCACGATCGTCTCGTCGTCGGGCGCGGGTCGCGGGCTCGCCTTCGCGGCGGTGTGGCCGATGTAGTTCACCGGGAACTGCCAGTTGACCGTGACCGCGTCGGGGACGGTCGCGTCCGGATAATATCCCAGCCGGCGCAGCCCGCGCCGGAACATCGTCACGTCCGGATCGTCGGGATACGTTCGGTCGCCCGGGAGCGGCTCGGGATCGAAGTCGGCCTGCGATCGGTCGAGGGTCGTATGGCCCCAGCCGCCGAGACAGCCGGCCGCGCCGGTCGCCGCCGCGGCGGCGACGCCGGCGAGATACCGGCGACGGGAGGGGGAGCGCGGATCGCGGGGCGGTTCGTCTGGCGGGTTCGACATTCGAGTCGGTGTCACTCGCGGGCACTGGGGTATAGCTGTTGTGTTCGATCGGCGGTCGAACGTGGTGGTCGATCGGCGTCCGGAGCCTCACTCGAGGAACCGATCACGGACCGCCGCGACCGTCTCTGGCCAGTCGTCCTCGAAGTCCACGAGCGCGTTCCGGACGGCCGACCGGTTGTTTCGGATCCACGCCTCCTCCTTGTCCATCTCGAGCCGCCACTCCGCGAGCGAGTCGATCGCGAAGTCCGCGGCCGTGTACGTCTCGCCGTCGGCGCGGACGCGTTCGTGGAGCTCGCCGCAGTCGTGACACCGGAGCGTGGAGACGACGAAGTAGCGCTGAAGTCGGTCGTGGACGGAGCCGTCGTGGCTGGATGGTGAACGCATCGAGACGGGTTGTGTCGGTCTCGAATATAAACTATGGCTCAGGTGCACCGCCAGATGGGGTGCCTGGACGTCGGAAAGCGACCGCTAGACGCGGGGAATCGACCCCTAGGCCCCGGGCACGCCGAACGCGCCGATCCCCAAACTGAGCAGGCCGTTGAGCACGATCAGGATGACCAGCGCGGCGACCCAGGCGACGAGTCCGATGACCGCGGCCTGCCCCCACCCACCGGGATAGCGCCAGTTGATGACGCCGATCCAGACGACCAGCGCGACCAGCGGACCGATGAGGGGAACCCATGAGACGAGCGCCCACGCGACCGCGCCGATCAGGGCGGTGATCACGGCGTGTGAGTAGTCGTCGACGTCCGCGATGACCCGCGCGCCGACGTAGATGGCGAGTCCGCCCACGAGCAATGCGACGACGAAACTGACGATCGATCCGAGTACCATACGTACTCGTTTCGGTCCTCGAGGTATATATCACCCGGCGGAAATGTGCTATTGGTAACATTTTCGACACCACGTTGCAAGAAAACGGTGGGTGGTGACGCGTCGTCGGTTCGACGATCGCACCAGAATCGGCTTGTAATGCGGGTATAAAGGGAGATCGTGAACCGTCGACAGTTTCTCACGGCCTCCGCGGTGCTGGGCGGATTCGGATCGACGGCGGGATGTCTCGGCCGGCTCTCCGCCGGTTCGGAAAACGCAACGCCGGAGCCGGTTGATCTCTCGGGCGGAAAGTTCGACGACGACCACGGAATGGAGATCGGTCCCCACGGGGGTGCGAACGGACAGCTATACTACGCGAAGCACGCTCCGGAGGATCGCGAGGGAGGGCCGTTCTGGTTTCACACGCTCGTGTCCAGTCTGTTTCCGTTTCACTTCGACCGGCTCGATCGTGGGTGGGAGACCGAGGCCATCTACGTGACCGACTTCTCGGCCGTCGACTGGACGATCGAGGACCGGGAGAGCGGTCCGACGATGCCCTCACCCACGGCACCCGAAACGTTCGCCGATGCGACCACGCTCACCTACGTGGTCGAAAGCGACGTCCGTGGCGGGATGGGCCCCGGCCTCCACCCGTTCTCCGAGGCGGACGAGGCCGCGGCGTTCGTCGACGACCACGGCGGACGGACGATCGGCTTCGACGACATCGATCGGGCGCTCGTACAGGGACTCCGGGACGGGAAATGAGCGTCTCGCCGATCCTCGGCGTCGACGTCCTCCTGTTTTTCACGATCGGGCTTCTCGGCGGCGCCCATTGCATCGGGATGTGTGGCCCGTTGGTCACGGTCTATGCGACTCGGATGGGAAACACGCACGAAACCGACGGCGGGACGACGGCCACCGGACCGAGCTCGCGACGGGATCAGGGCGCGCAGACTGACCCGGGCTCACGGACCGCTCCGGGCGCGCAGACTGACCCGGGCTCACGGACCACCCCGACGTCCCGGCGCGACCACCTCTCGCTGTACGAGGTTCGCCAGCACGCGCTGTTCAACGTCGGGCGAGCAGCAAGCTACAGCCTGCTTGGCATCGCGATGGGTGCGCTCGGCAGCGTGGTGTATCTCGGCGTCGACGAGATCACTGCCGCGGCGAGCACGGTCCGGGGCGTCGTCGGCGTCGGCATCGGCGTTCTCGTCATCGCCATCGGCGTGTCCTACGTGCTGGGTCGCGTCTCGACCGGGATCCATCTGCCCGGCGTGCAACGCGTCACCGGCGCGTTGACGAGCCGGATCGACGGTCTCGCTGGTGGGCCGGGGATCGCTCTCCTCGGCGGGCTGCACGGGTTGTTACCGTGCCCGATCCTTTATCCGGCATACCTCTATGCGTTCGCTGCCGGGTCACCGACTGCTGGCGGAATCGCGCTCGCTGCACTGGGCGTCGGAACGATCCCGGCCGTGTTCGCGTACGGAACCGTGATCCAGGGGGTAAGCGTCCGTCGGCGGCGGTGGTTGCACCGCGTGCTCGGCGTGTGTTTCGTCGTGCTTGGATACGTACTCCTCGCACACGGCCTGATGGCGGTCGGCATTCACGTGCCGCATCCGATGCTTCCCTTCTGGAACCCGCTTTCGGGCGCGGGAATGGCCCACTAGCGCTTCGCTCACCGGGTTCTTCACGGGCATCGCTCACCGGGTTCTTCACGTGCGGTCGTTCCGACGATCACAGAGATGCAAGGAGGAAGCCCACGACTTCAGTCGTGGGTAACTGACTCCGCAGTCGCGTCGGACGTCCCCGCAACGACCGTCGCAATGTCCTTCGCCACGCGATCGCGGTCGATCGTCTCGCCGCGGTAGGCCCGTTCCACGACCCCGCTCGGATTCACGAGCAGCGTCACGACCGCGTGCACGAAGTCGTATCCGGCCACGCGGTCGCTGCTCGTGTCCCGTTCGAACTCGATCCCGAGCCGGTCCTCGACGACGCGTTCGGCGGCGGCGGGCGAGTTCGGACGGAGATAGTGCCAGTTTCCGGACTCCAGATCGGCGCCGACGCTCCGGGCGTGGTCTCGAAGCGCAGTCGCATCGTCACGCTCCGGATCGAACGTGATCGGCAGGAACACCACCGACCGTGTCAGTCCCCGGTCGGCGACGGTCGCCTGCACGTCGGCCAATCGGCGAAGCAGGACGCCACATTCGGCGGGACAGGTCGCGAAGAACGCGGTGATGATCGCGGTTCGATCGAGGGCTCCGGTATCGATCCGGTCGCCGGTTAGCGGGTCGGGAACTTCGACGGCAGGCACCGGCTGACCGTAGGCCGGATACGACAGGTCCTCGCTGTCCGCCTGCTGATCCGACTGCGGCTCGAGAACGACGTGTTCGGGACGATCCGCGAGAACGGAGCCGAGACAGCCGGTCACTGTGAGAGTTGCACCGGCCGTGAGCCCCGACAGCAGTGTTCGTCGTCGCATAGCGGCATCGACGTCTCACCTGCCCATAGTCGATCTGGCGCGTTCGACGAACGCACCAAAATGCGAGTCCGGGAAGCCGGAACTCCCGCCTCGGTCGGGGATATCCTGCGAGTCCGGAACAGCGACCGCACCAGCCCTCGGGGGCGGTTACCGACCTGGGGCGCCCTCACCGATCCTCGGAGGAGGGTACCGACCCGGGCGCGTACATATAGACGGCATAGAGCACGATCCCGGCGGTCAGCAGATCGAGCGAGTGGCTGATGAAGTGGTGTACGGGCATCGGAACGTGCCCGAATACGGTCCCGGCACCCACCACCGATCGAACCCACAACGCGCCGATCGCGACCGCGATCAGCCCGTACTGGGATCGACGGCGACGACGGTACGCGACCACGCTCACGAGGAAGAGCACCCCGGTTCCGATCGACGCGAGTAGGATGACCACGAGGATCGGGATCGCGGCGTCGACGCCCCACGTGGTCTGCCCCAGTACTGCGCGAGTCACACCGACAATACGGACGCCCGTATAAGAAGGACATCGGTCGAACTGCAAAGGCGCTCCAATCGCGATGGCGGTCGGATGCCGAGCGTTCGCATCTGTTCCAATTCCGGTCGCGGCATTCCCATGCGATGAAAACCGACACGCGATTAAGCACGCTCCCCGTACGACGATCGATCGATGTCCGACACCAGGGATCGGATCCGTCGACACGTCCACGCCACGCCCGGCCTCCACTTCCGACGGATCGGTCGCGAGCTCGATCTCGCGACCGGACAGGTCCAGTACCACCTCCGTCGCCTCGAAGGTGAGGGGACGATCGTCGAGGAACCGGTCTGCGGAAAAACCCATTACTTCGAGCCGTCCTTCGAGCCGTGGGAGCGACGAGCGATCGCCTTCCTGCGGCGGGAAACCGCACGCGGAATCATCGTTCGTCTCGCTGCGGACGGGACGAAACGCCCACCCGAGCTCGCGGCCGAACTCGATCTCGCCGAGAGCACCATCTCGTGGCACCTCTCGACGCTCGCGGAGCACGACATCGTTGACAAATCGGCCGAGTCACCGATGACGGTCTCGCTCGCGCGGCCGGACCGGACCACGGAGCTCGTGGACGTGGTTTCACCGTCCGTCTCCGACCGGCTCGTTGACCGCTTCCTCCGGACGGTCGACGAGATGCTGTAGCCGCTTTTGCGCGTCTCATCCAGATCACCGATGCCCGGGCCACCAAGCCACCGACTCCCGGGTTACCAAGCCACCGACTCCCGGGTCATCGACTTCGGATCGAATTCACTCGTCCGCGAACTCGCTCAAGCCGATCGGTGACGGCGCCGCCGAACGCCAGTACCGCGATCGAGGCGCCGACGCCGATCGCCGTCCAGCCGAGCAGACTCCCGACCGCTGCGGCGGACGACACGAACCCGTCGTCCGGAGGGAGCGCGACCCCGATGACATGTTCAAAGACGAGCCCTCGGAACGCCCCGTTTGGCGGGATCGCGACGCGGGCCGGGAGCGATTCGACGCCGGCGCCACCCCCGAGCGAGCCCACCACCGCGAGATCGCCGCCCAGCACGCCGCCGACCAGAACGAGGGCGGCGAGCGCGAGCGCCCCCCGCCGACTGCTTGCAACCGCGCCAACGACCATCGACACCGACAGGTATGGCAAACCGAGCAGCACGACGAAGGCGAGGAACCGGACGAAAAGCAGCGGCGAGTCGACGCCGGTGTGCGTGGCGTAGATGGTCGTGTCCGGGCTCGCGGTGAGCCAGACGTAGCCGCCGATCAGCGCGAACGGAACCAGCATCCCGACGAACGCCACGACCCGGGCAGCGGCAACGCCACAGACGTAGTCGACCATCGAGACGGGGTACGTCCGGATCACCGCCAGCTCCTCGGCGTCGGTGAGCAACGCTCGATGGCCGAGCACCACCGCCATCGTGGGAACGAGCAGCTCGGTCGGGAGCAACAGGTCCACGATCGCGGGAACGAACCCCGTCTCATCACCCCCGCCGACCGCAAGTACCCCGACAAGCACGGCCAAAAGCCCGAGGGAGGCGATCCAGTAGCCTGGCGTTCGGCGGATCGTCGCGATCTCGCGTCGAAGGACTGCCCCGATACTTCGCAGATGCGATCCGGTCATCGTTCGGACACCCCCGTGACGTGGATCGACTCCGCAGGATCCGTCGCTGGATCGGAATCGGTGCCAGCTTCGTCTCCGACCGATCGATAGAGGCCGGCCGCGGTGTGCACGCCGGCATCTGCGTATACCTCCGGAAGCGGACCCGACGCCGCGACCGCTCCGTGCCGCAGACAGATCACGCGGTCCGCATACCGGTCCACCAGGTCGAGGTCGTGGGTACTCACCACGACCGCGGCATTTCGGTCGGTATTGGCGTTCGTGCTCGCGCTCGCGTTCACATTGGTGTTCGTGCTCGCGTTCACACCCGTGTCGGCGTACTGCCCTGCGAGCTCGAAAATCCGGTCACGCATACCGGGGTCCAGGCCGCTGGTCGGCTCGTCCAACACGAGGACGGGGGGATCGCCGATCGTTGCCTGTGCGATTCCCAGTAGTCGTCGCATCCCTCCGGAAAGGGCCTCGACCGGTCGGTCGGCTGCATCGGAGAGGCCGACACGCTCGAGATACCCGTCCGGCGTCTCGCCGAGGAGCCGTGCATAGAACGCGAGCGTTTCACGGGCGGTGAACGACTCCCGGAACGACGCTCGCTGTGGAAGGTATCCGATCGGGCGGGCGGCATCCGGTCCGTGATAGCGAACCGTTCCATCGGTCGGCGTGGTTTCACCGACAAGCGATCGGAGCAGGGTCGATTTGCCGGAGCCGTTCGGGCCGATAACGGCAGTCACGCCGGCACGGACGTCGAACGAGACGTCGGTCACGACCGCCACGCCGCCGTACGTTCGCGTGACGTCGTCGACCCGTACGAGTGGTCGTTCGTCCGTCACTACGGTACTCCCGTGGTAGCCATCGGTTGTGTCTCCATGATCGGCTCCGTATCCATCCGTCGTGTTGTGGTCGAGTTGGCGTCGTTGCGTGAGGTGGCGTCGTTGCGTGAGGTGGCGTCGTTGCCTGACTCGTTCAGCAGGTCCTGCCGCCACGCTGCGTGGGTTGGGTCGCTCGAGTCGGTCGCTCGCGCGATCCGCTCGGGTGCGTGTGGCGTGCGTACCGGTGCCGGATCGATCACGCTTCCGGTTCGGGCACCGGGGACCGACCCGCGGAGCTCGGCGAGCGCACGGACGGCCGGGGACTCCGCGAGCGTCGTCGCGGCGGGCTCACGGTGAAGTGCGGCGTCGACCGACGAACTCGGTCGATACGCGCGGTCGAACGTCGTGGGGGCCGTCCGGGCTGCCGTGTGGTCCGGATCGGTCATCCACGAGGACGGCGACTCGTACGCACCCGCCCAGTAGTTTCCGTGTTCGTCGTCCGCCCAGATCCGTAACGGGCCGGACCCTGCGGACGCGTGTCGGTCGTTCCTGACGAAGTCGTTGCGTGCGATCAGACTTGACGGGACAACGGTCGTCGACCGTGCACCCATCCCGTTGTCGGCGATCACGTTGTACTCGTAGACGGATTCACGGGCGCTCGTCGACAGTCCGAGTTCGTTGTCCACGAGCGTGTTGTACCCAACGTAACTCCGGATGCCGGACGGTTGGATCGCGGTCGGCGTGCGACGGACGTCGTTGCCCACGATCGCGTTCCCCTCGGGACGCGTCATGATCGTGATCCCGCCGAACTCCTGATCGCGGATCACGTTGTCGGCGAGCAGCGCGTCGCTGGTGTACATCAGGTGGATCCCGTATCGGGAGCTCCGGAACGTGCTGTTCCGGATCACCGAGCCGTCGCCCCGGTGGAGGTAGATGCCGTCCCGACCGCCCGTGAACGTGCTCCGGGCGACGACGATTCGGGAGTTCAACGCGGTGACGCCCATAAACCCGTGCTCCCAGCCGGCCGTGCCGGCCACGCGAACGTCCCGGATCACCGCGTCGGATCCCTTCCGAAGCAGGATGCCGCTGGCGTTGGTTTCGATCGTCGTGTTCGCGACCACGAGTCCCGGGGAGCCGTCGGCCACGATCCCGGCATCCCCGTAGCCGTATCCGGTCCGTATGAACTGGTCCCACTCCTCGTCGTCGCCGTCCTCGGTGCCCGGCGGCTGGCTGATCGCCTCGTCGTCGCGCGTCCTGTTCCCGGTGCCCGAGACTCGAACGCCGGTGATCGAGACGTTCGCCGAGCGCACGGTGATCACCGACCCGGTTCCGTTCCCGCGGATCCGAGCATCCCGACCGGCAAGGGTGATCGGCTTCTCGATGGTTATCCGCTCCTCGTAGGTTCCTGCGGGAACGACGACCGTCGTGTTCGGCGGCGCGGCGTCGATCGCGGCTTGGATCGACCCCGCCCGCTGGAGGGTGTCCGCGCCGTGCTTCGTGTCCATCTCCCGGCCCACGACGACGGACGCCGGACGATCGGTCCGCTCGGTCGATCGGTCGATCCGCTCGGTCGCGTCGGTCCATCGGTGGGGAACCATCCCTCGAACGGTCGCCGCCGTGTCGACGTCGAACGACCGCCCGTGGAGCGCCGTCCACGTGAGGACCGTGCCGCCCTCGGCGGTCGCGAACGACTCGGCAGCAGTCCGATCGGCGAACGGAACGACCGTTTCCCCGGCGGCGGTTCGGGCACCGCTTCCGGCGACGTATACCGCCTCAGTGGCCGGCGTCCACGCCGGCGATCCGGCCGACGTCAAACGACCGCGGTCGTCGACCGTCGGCGCGGCGTCGTCGTACGTGTGCACGTACATCGCCGTCGGATACCCGAGTTGGCGGCGGGTCAATGGATCGTTGCTATCCGCCACCATCGTCTCGATGCCGGCATATCCGACGACGTACTGGAACTGGGAGTAGAAGACCTGCGCCTTCGGAACGTCCTGCTTGCCGGCCATCACCGCGTCCGTTTCCGCGGAGACGCCGAGTCCGACGGTCCGGTCGTATGCGACCGGGTCGGGTGCTGCCGTTCCGACGTCGACGAGGAAGGCGGCCACGACGATACCCGTGATCGCCGCAACCGTGAACCAGACGAGACGGGAGCGGGTGCCCGAGCCGTCACCGTAGAGGTCGATCCGCGACACGTTCGGATCGACGACGCGTGCGAATATAGGCCGTCTGGTACATGTCTCGAACGTCGGCCGTCCCGCCGAACCGGGCATCGAAGCCGGAAACAGCCTCGAAATCGGAAGCAGGCCATCGAAACCGGAGGCAGGCCATCGAACCTGCACTCGTGATCGGTTCCGGGACTGAAGGCGGACTCGCGAAAGACCGGCCGGACAGCAGCGCCGTGCAGCCACCGTGGTTGAACCTGGCGCCTTATAACAAATAAAAATAATAGACGGAAATATTATGATTCTGGATCCAATACGGCAGCCGATCGGATTCGGACGGCGGTCGAACGGGTACGGACGACAGTCGAGCGGATTCGGACGGCGGTCGAGCGGGTACGAATGGAGATCGATCGGAGGGGTCCCGTATCGCGGCCGAGGAGGTCGTGACCCGTGTCAGCGGACGTCAGTTCCGGCGGGACGTTATATGCCCTAAAACGACGAAATACGGCGATATCCCCCCGCCGACCACGTTCGACAAGTGTGACGGATTTATATAAGTGAAGGCGGATTCGACGTCGTCGATGTGGCGCGGAGCCGTGCCGATCCGAGTTCGTCGATCGGCACCGCAACCCCCGCGTCTGTATGAAACTGCCGAGCTTCTATGAATATAATATTTAGTATATAAATATAGAAAGATCATATAAACATCACCATCATCATCATCACCATCATACGATCGGAGATCGATCGGGACGCTCGTCTCCGGTTCGGGGACGCGTTCGGACGTCCACCCCGGCTCAGTTCGCTCGGCGGTCGCCGCGGACCGGGAGAAGGAATTTTATTACAACCATATACGTGTAATTTCTCTGGGGAGGAACGGCGCCGAATCACGCCTCGGGATAGGCCGCGCCGAGAGCGTCCCTCATTTCGGCTGTTGGGAAAACAGGGTTGAGAGCCGTCGTTACCCCTGCTCGTAGTCCTCGAGAGCCGCCTCGACGTCCGCGACCGTCGACCGGAGCCGTTCGGCGACGACCTCGTCATCGGGCAGCCGATACGGCGGTCCGGAGATGTCGAGCGTCCCGAACACGCTGCCGTCCGGCTCCTCGATCGCGATCGCCACGGCCCGCAGTCCCTCCAGTTCCTCCTGCTCGTTGACGGCATAGCCGCGCTCCCTGATCGCCTCGAGATCCTCGTGAAGGGCCTCCCGTTCGGTGATCGTGTTGTCGGTGTGGGCCGGCAACCCGTATCGATCGACGAACTCGTCGACTCGGGACTCGGGGAACTCCGCGAGCGTTGCTTTCCCACATGCCGAACTATGGAGGTCGAAGTACCGGCCGACCTGAAACCCCTCGTCGGAGGGCGTGGTCGTCTCGTCGAAGAGGATGATCATCCGGTCGTTCTCCTTGATCGCGAAGCTGACCTCCTCGCCGACCCGATTCGACAGGTTCCACGCCAGTTCCTTCACGATCTGGTAGCGTTCGTCGCGCCACCGCGCCCGCTCGCCGAGGTGGAAGAGCTTCATCCCGAGCTGGTAGGTGTCGCCCTCGCGGACCACGTACTCCATCTCTCGGAGGGTGTGAAGGTGAGTGTGAAGCGTGCTCACGGGAATCCCGGCGTGGTCGGCGATCTCCGACAGCGTCGCGCCCTCGAGGTCCCGGATCGCCTCGATCGTGAGGAGGGACGTTTTCGACGTCGTGCGCGATCTGTTTCCCATATTGGGAAACTATGTGTGTATCAATATAAAAGTAGCCGCTCCCTCTCCTCGTTCGCTTCCGAACTCACGTCCCTCGCGGTTCGCCTCCGAGGGAGGTCACTTGCACGACCGGTCGCCTCCGAGGGAGGTCACTCGCACGACCGGTCGCGTCCGAAGATGGCCGCTCCCGAACGCGGTCGCTCACGCGAACGACGCCGAACACGCTCCGCAGCCACGGAAACGCTTTTATACGGCCGATGCCGATTTTTACGCGTGTCGCTACGAACGCCACCACTCCACCAGGTACATCGTGACGCCGGAGCGGAGTTCACCGACTTCGGCGGGTGGGAAATGCCCGTCTCGTACGCGGGGATCAGCACGGAACACGCCGCCGTCCGGGACGCCGTCGGGATCTTCGACGTCAGCCACATGGGCGAGGTCGAGGTCCGTGGCCCCGACGCGACGGCGGTCATGGACCACCTGACGACCAACGCCGTGACGGACCTCGATCCGGGGGACGCACAGTACTCGTGTATCCTGAACGAGGACGGCGTCATCATCGACGACACGGTGATCTACAGGTACCCGGACGAGGACGAGGACGCGTACCTGTTCGTGCCCAACGCCGGCCACGGGACGCAGATGACCGACCGCTGGTCGACGCACGCCGCGTCGCTCGATGCGGACGTCACGATCGAGAACCGGACCGAGGACCTGGGACTCGTCGCGATCCAGGGACCCGACGCGATCGGGACCGTCGACGCGCACGCGCGCGACTCGATCGCCGACGTCGGTCGCTTCTCGATGATCCGGACGACGATCGGCGACGTCGAGTGTCTGGTCGCCCGGACGGGATACACCGGCGAGGACGGCGTCGAGGTCTTCTTCGACGCGGACCGCTCGCAGGAGCTGTGGGGGACGTTCGACGACGTCCAGCCCTGCGGGCTCGGCGCGCGGGACACGCTCAGGCTGGAGGCCGGTCTCCTGCTGTCCGGGCAGGACTTCGATCCCGAGACCGAGCCCAGAACGCCCCTCGAGGCCAAGCTCGGGTTCGTCGTGGACGACTCGAAGGACGACTTCGTCGGCAAGGACGCGCTGGATGGCCAGGCGGAGACGGGGCCCGAGGAGCTCATCGTCGGGTTCCACCTGAACGGGCGTGGAGTGCCGCGGAACGGCTACGAACTGTATCGCGACGACGACCACGTCGGCCACGTCACGAGCGGGACGATGAGTCCGACGCTCTCGGAGCCGATCGCGCTCGGCTACGTGGACGCCGACCACGCGTCGACCGGCACCGAGATCGCGGTCGAGGTCCGCGGCCGGAGGATCCCGGCGACGATCGTCGGCCAACGGTTCCTGGACTCGCTGGGCGGCGAGGACGGGAGCGAGGGAGACGACGGGACTGGCGACTAACCATGGACTACGAGATACCAACCGATCGGCGGTACGCGGAATCGCACGAATGGGTACTGGCCACCGACGAGGAGGGCGTCCTCCGGGTCGGCATCACCGACTTCGCACAGGACGAGCTCGGCGACATCGTCTTCGCGGAGCTCCCGCGGGAGGACGAGACGTTCGACCGGGGCGACCAGTTCGCGGTCGTCGAGTCGATCAAGGCCGTCTCGGACATCTACCTCCCGGTGTCGGGGACGATCGAGGCAGTCAACGACGCGATCACCGACCGGCCGGAACTGATAAACGAGGACCCGCACGGGGAGGGCTGGCTCGTCGAGATCCGCACGGACGAGGACGTCGACCACCTCCTCACGGCCGACGAATACGAGGACCAGATCTGAACCATGAACCAGACACCAACGACGCGTGACCCGGGCCTCTCGTTCGACGAGCAGGACGAGGCGCAGGTCGAATCGGGAAGTCCGTTCACGCCTCACGACGCCGACGACGTGGCGGAGATGCTGGCCGCCATCGGGGCGGACGACGTCGAGGAACTGTTCGACGTTCCGGATCCGGTTCGATACGACGGAACGTTCGGGATCGACGGGCAGTCGGAACGCGCGGTGCGACGCCGCCTCGATCGGACGCTGAACGCCAACGCGGACGTCGCCGAGTTCCTCGGCCGCGGGCACTACTCCCATTACGTCCCGTCGGTCGTCGACTCCCTGTCGCTTCGGTCGGAGTTCATCACGTCGTACACGCAGTACCAGCCGGAGGTCTCGCAGGGGTTCCTCCAGGTCCTGTTCGAGTTCCAGTCGCTCGTGGCGGAGCTCACCGGGATGGACGTCGCGAACTGCTCGATGTACGACGCCGCGACGGCCCTCGGAGAGGCGGCCACCCTCGCGGACCGGGTTCGCGCCGCGGACGGGTCGACGATCCTGGTCCCCGACTACCTCCGGGCGGAACGACGGGCGGTGCTCGAAAACTACGCCGATGGCCCCGGGCTCTCGATCCGGGAGTTCCCGACCGAGAACGGAATGGTCGACCCCGACGCGCTGGAGTCGAGCCTCGAGGAGGACGTCCTCCTCGTCTACGTCGAGACCCCGACCACCGACGGCGTCATCGAGGAGCACCTCGGGGCGGTCGGGGACCTGCTCGCCGACCGGGAGACCCTGTTCTGTCTCGGATCGGACCTCCTGGCGTTGTCCC
This sequence comes from Halopenitus persicus, assembly GCF_002355635.1. Taxonomy (GTDB): domain Archaea; phylum Halobacteriota; class Halobacteria; order Halobacteriales; family Haloferacaceae; genus Halopenitus; species Halopenitus persicus_A. Next base: position 636,406 of record NZ_AP017558.1, read on the forward strand.
TGCTCCAGAACCCGGCCGACGTCGGCGCCGACGTCGTCGTCGGGAACGCCGGCGTGCTCGGGCTCCCGAACGCCTACGGGATGGGCATCGGGCTGTTCGCCTGTCGCGAGGAGTTCCTGCGCCAGGTGCCCGGCCGGCTGGTTGGCGCCAGCGAGGACGCCGACGGCGACCGGACCTACACGCTCACGCTGCAGACGCGTGAACAGCACATCCGCCGCGAGCGGGCGACGTCGAACATCTGTAGCAACCAGGCGTGGGTGGCGCTGCGGACCGCGATCCACGCGGCGTATCTGGGTCCGGCGGGCCTCACCGCGCTCGCCGACCGGTGTACCCGCCTGCCGGCCCAGCTCGCAGCCGCGCTCGACGAGATCCCGGGCGTCTCGGCGCCGGCGAACGACGCCTACCACTTCCGGGAATTCACGGCCGAAATCGAGGGCGACGCCGAGGCGGTGGTCTCGGAGCTCGCCGACCGCGGGTTCGCGGTCCACCAGCGCGGCGACGACGCGATACAGGTCTGCATCACGGAGGCGAACGAGGAGCACGCCGAGGCGCTCCTCGAGAACGTACGGGAGGTGATGGCGTAATGCAACGACATCGACAGGCGAAGTGGGACGAGACGGAGTCGGACGGGCACGAGCCGCTGTTGTCCGAGACGGACCTGACCCGCCACGAGCCGAGCGACACGTACCTGCCGGACGAGCTGACGCGCGACGAGGTCGAGCTACCCTCGATCTCGGAGCCGGAGCTGGTTCGCCACTACACCCGGCTCTCGCAGATGAACTACGGGATCGACAGCGGTCCGTATCCGCTGGGGTCCTGTACGATGAAGTACAACCCGAAGTTCACCGAGGACATCGCGGGCCAGCCGGCGGCGGCGGTCCATCCGGACCGCGATCCTGAGCTGGCACAGGGGACCCTGCAGGTCTACCACGAGCTGCAGGACTACCTGTCCCGGATCGGCGGAATGAGCGCCGTCACGCTGCAGCCGCCGGCCGGGGCGGCCGGCGAGCTGACCGGGATCCTGGTCGCGAAGGCCTACCACGAGCACAACGGCGAGGGCGATCAGCGCGAGGAGATCCTCGTTCCCGCCAGCGCCCACGGCACGAACTTCGCGAGCGCCGCGATGGCCGGCTACGACATCGTCGAACTGCCGGCCGACGACGACGGGCGGGTCGACCTCGACGCCCTCTCGGAGGCGGTGGGCGACTCGACCGCGGCGCTGATGCTCACCAACCCGAACACGCTCGGCCTCTTCGAGCGGGACATCGAGGAGATCGCGACGATCGTCCACGACGCCGGCGGCCTGCTGTACTACGACGGCGCCAACCTCAACGCGCTGCTCGGACGGGCCCGCCCCGGCGACATGGGCTTCGACGTGATGCATTTCAACGTCCACAAGACGTTCGCCACGCCCCACGGCGGCGGCGGTCCCGGCGCGGGCCCGATCGGCGTCCGCGAGGGGCTCGAGAAGTTCCTGCCCAGCCCGCAGGTCAAAGCGGACGGCGACGAGTACACGCTCGTCGATCCGGACGAATCGATCGGAAAGGTACACGGGTCGATGGGGAACTGGCTCGTGCTCCTCAAGACGCACGCCTACATCTCCCGACTGGGCGACGAGGGGCTGGTCGACACCAGCGCGAAGGCGGTGCTCAACGCGAACTACCTGGCCGAGCGGATCGATCTGGAGGTTCCCTTCGGACCCTTCCATCACGAGTTCGTGGCGAGCGCCGGCGAGACCGACGCCGCGGACTTCGCCAAGGCGATGCTGGACAACGGCGTCCACCCGCCGACGACGAAGTGGCCCGAGATCGTCGACGAGGCGCTGATGACCGAGCCGACGGAGGCCGAGAGCAAGCGCTCGCTCGACCGGCTTGCCGCCGCGTTCAACGCGGTCAGCGAGGAGGACGACGACGCGATCGCGGCGGCGCCACGAATGACCGCCGCGAAACGGATCGACCAGACGACGGCCGCCCGGGATCCGAAGCTGAGCTGGCAGCAGCTGTCCGACTGACCTGCGGGGCCCACGACCCGGCGGCCACATCGACCGCAGCGGTTTCACCCGATTCGCTTGAAGCGCCGAGTCACGGATCGACCGCCCCACGCTCACCGACCGTGCCGCGTTCACCGACTGCGCCACGCTCACCGACCGTACCACGCTCACCGACCGTGCCGCGTTCACAAACCACCTCACGCGTACCGACGCCATCACGATTCGAATGACCATTACCATCGAGGACATCACGGCAGCCGAGGACAGGATCGACGACGCCGCGGGCATCCGACGAACGCCCGTGCAGACGAGTTCGACGCTGGGCCACCGGCTCGACGCGGACGTCCGTTTGAAGTGCGAACACCTCCAGAAGACGGGGTCGTTCAAGCCACGCGGCGCGTTCAACGCCATCCATCGGCTCGCCGACGGCGACGCGGATCGCGTCGTCGCGGCGAGCGCGGGCAACCACGCGCAGGGCGTCGCGTTCGCGGCGACCGAGCTCGGGCTCGAGTCGGTGATCGTGATGCCGGAGACGGCGCCGCAGGCGAAGGTCGACGCGACCGAGGGGTACGGGGCCACCGTCCGGCTCGTGGGCGACACCTTCGCCGACGCGATGGAGACCGCCCGGTCGCTGGCCGCGGACCCGGACACCGAGTTCGTCCACGCGTACGACGACCCCGACGTCGTCGCCGGCCAGGGGACGATCGGCCTGGAGCTGCTCGAGCAGGTGCCCGAGATGAGCCTGCTCACGGTCCCGATCGGCGGCGGCGGGCTGATCGGCGGGATCGCGACCGCGGTGAAGGCCATCGACGATTCCGTCCGCATCGTCGGCGTTCAGGCCGAAACGGCCGCCACGGTGCCCCAAAGCCTGCGGAAGGGACGACCGATCGAGAACGAGACCCCGGACACGATCGCCGACGGGATCGCGACGGGGAGCGTCTCGGATCTCACGCTCGGGATCATCGACGAGCACGTCGACGAGGTCGTCACGGTCACCGACACCGAGATCGCGCAGGCCACGCTGTGGCTGCTCGAGCGAACGAAGCAGCTCGTCGAGGGGGCCGCCGCGGCGGCCGTCGCACCGCTGCTCACCGGGGCGGTCGACTGCCGGGACGAGACCGTGGTGCCGGTGCTCGGCGGCGGGAACATCGACGTCGCGACGCTGCAGGACATCCTCACGCGGGCGCTCGTCGACCGCCGGCAGTTCGTCACGCTCACGGTCAGGATCGACGACAGGCCGGGCGTGCTCGGCGAGGTCGCCGAGATCATCGGCCACCACGACACGAACGTGCGAAGCGTGCGTCACGACCGCTCCGAAGAGGGGCTACCCGTCGGCACGGCGGATCTGGTCATCCGGATGACGACGCCCGGCACCGCGGCGATCGACCGGATCATCGCGGATCTCGAGGCGGCGGGGTACGCCATCAAACGCGTCGTGCCGGCGATCCACTCCGAGGACGTCGATGGTGGCGGCGACGGTGCCGGGAGCGACGGCGGTAACGGGAGTTCCGACGACGAACTGACGACGAACTGACGACGAACTGACGACGAACTGACGGCGTCCGAGTGGTCGGTTCAGGGTGGTGGGGACCACGCCCGACCGGGGAGCGACGGTCTACCGGTTCAGGGTGTGGATCGCTTGATCCATCGCGTTCTCGGCCGCCTCCATCACGGCCTCCGCCAGCGTCGGGTGGGTGTGAACGGTCGTCGCGACGTCCTCGAGCGTTGCGCCCGTCCCGACCGCGAGGCCGACCTCCGCGATCAGTTCGGAGGCGTCGGGGCCCACGATCTGCCCGCCGAGCACGGCGTGGTCGTCGTCGGCGGCGACGATCCGGACGAAGCCGTCCGTCGCGTCGGCGGTCATCGCGCGGCCGGACGCCCGGAACGGCATCTCGCCGACGAGCGGGTCGAAGCCGGCGTCGGCCGCCTCGGCCTCGGTGAGCCCGACCGTGGCGATTTCGGGGTCGGTGAACACCGCGTTCGGGACGGCCTGTCCCTCGAGGGTGGCCGGCTCGCCGGCGATGGTCTCCGCGGCGACGATCCCCTCCCGGCTGGCCGCGTGCGCGAGCATCGGGTCGCCCGCCACGTCGCCGACCGCGAAGACGTGGTCGTGGGCGGTCCGCCCCTGCGCGTCCGTCTCGAGGAAGCCGTTCTCGTCGGGGGCGAGACCGATCGCCTCGAGATCGAGCGTTCCGGTGACGGGCTGGCGTCCGACCGCGACAAGCACGCGGTCGGCTTCGTAAACCGACTCCGCGCCGTCCTCGGTTTCGGTGACGACCTCGATCCCGGTCCCGTCGGCCTCGCGAAGATCGCTTGCACCCTCGCCGAACGAGAACTCGATCCCCAGATCCTCGGCCCGCGAGCGAACGACGCGCTTCACGTCGTCCTCGTAGATCGGAAGCACGTCGTCGAGCATCTCGACCACCGTCACGTCGGCGCCGAGCTTGGCGAACGTCGTCGAGAGCTCCATCCCGATGTAGCCCGCGCCGACGACCACGAGCCGGTCGGGAACGGTTTCGGCGCCGAGCGCGTCCCGCGAGGACCAGACCGTCTCCGCGGCGAACGGGAAGTTCGGGATCTCGATCGGCCGGCTCCCCGTCGCCACGATCGCGTGCTCGAAGGAAACCGTGTCGGGCGCCGCGTCCGCGCCGTCGATGGCCAGCTCGGTGTCGGACGCGAACGTCGCCGTCCCCTCGATGAGGGTCACGCCGTTCGCCTTACACAGCTTCTCGACGGACCGGCTCATTCGCGAGACGACGCCGGACGTCCAGTCCTGCAGCGTCGGCATGTCGACCTCGAGGTCGCCCCGCAGGCCCAGCTCGGTCGCGTGGGTCGCGTCGTGGGCGAGGTCGGCCGCGTGGATGTACGCCTTCGAGGGGATACAGCCCGCGTTGAGACAGACGCCGCCATAGGCGTCCCTCTCGACGAGCGTCACGTCGAGGCCGTGCTGTGCGGCGCGGATCGCGGCGACGTATCCGCCGGGTCCGGCGCCGATGACCGCTACGTCCGTTTCGATGGATGAATCGGTGGTGCTCATGGTCGTGGTGAACCGCTCGTGGTCGTGGTGAACCGCTCGTAGTCGTGGTGAACCACTCGTAATCCGGGCGACGACGCGGCCTGCCGGGCGAAACCCGGGCGAGACGTACGCGGGCCCGTAGCTGGACTCCCGCGGTTCGATCGCGATTCGCTCGTCCCGTGGTTCGCTCGTCCCGCGATTCGCTCGTTTGAGACTGATCCGCGAACGAATTTATAAATTCCCCATCGCGTCGAGCGGACGCGTCACTTCGAGCCGTTGCCGAACAACCCGTCGAGCGCCGCGCCGACCGTCTGGGCGGTCGGAAGGTGCCACCCGAACCAGACGGCGTACAGCCGGGTTCCGACGGTGACCGTCGCACACAGCGCAGCTGCGAGATTGCTGGCGCCGAACGCGACCGCGAGGATCCAGTAGGTCGTCCCGCCCAGAACGGCACAGCTCGCGTAGAAGTCGGTCACCAGGATGAACGGCGACCGGTCGAGCAGGATGTCGGCGAACGCGCCGCCCCCGACCGCGTTGATCGTGGCGATCGCGACGACGCCGAAGCTTGAGACGCCCGTTTCGACCGCCACGATGGCGCCCGCAGTCGTGAACGCCGCCAATCCGACCGCGTCCGAGACGACGGTTATCGGATGATCGTCGGGGGACTCCAACACGAGATGTAATCCCACGGCGAGGCTGACGCCGACCATTCCGAGGGTGATCTCGCCCATCGAGCTGAGCGCGAGCGGGATCCGACCGACGATCACGTCCCTGGTCGCGCCGCCGACGAACGCGGTGGTGAGGCCGACGACGGTGATCCCGAACAGGTCGAACTCCTCGCGGATCGCCTTCGCGGATCCGACGAGGGCGAACGCGATCAGCCCGATCGAGTTCATGACCGCGAACGGGTCCAGCAGGACGGCTCGAATCGACTCGTACACCTGTACGTACGATATGGCGGGAAGCGCTATTGAACGCTGTGGTTTCGGGGATCCCGGGCGACGTTCGCCGACCGTCCCGTTCCGTCGACGTCACGTGCGATGGTCCGGCTGTGACGGCCCGCTGCGAACCGGGAGCAGTGGTCGATCGCCGCGATCGAGCGTGGACTCAGACCCCGATCCCGAACGATATATTTATATATAGGAATAAGAGAGACAGTACCAGACATGGTATGGTATGAAATCTTAACAGTCGTTCCAGCATATATGGATATCGCTAACAGTCGGTGGTTGTGGCTCTCCACGATACCGGTCGTCTCGGTGGTGCTGTTGCAGGCGGCGATCTTCCTCCGACGGGCCTGGCGGGACGGGAAGGAGATGGGGCTCTCCGAGGACCAGCTGCGAACCGGGTTCAAGACCGGCCTGATCTCGGCGATCGGTCCCGCCGTCGCGGTCCTCGTCGGAATGTTGGCGCTGATCGCCACCGTGGGCGGCCCGGTCGCCTGGATGCGGCTCTCCGTGATCGGATCGGTCGCGTTCGAGCTTCCGGCAGCCGAGCTGGGGGTGAGCCAGTTCGGATACGGACTGGGCGATGAGGGCATCACCGAGACCGCGTACGCGACGGCGGTCTGGTCGATGACGCTCGGCGGAACCGGCTGGCTGCTGGTCTCGGCGCTCGGAACGCCGCACATGGAGAAGGCGAGACAGAAGCTGGGGAACGGCAAGGACAAGCTCATCCCGATCATCAGCTCGGCCGCGATGCTCGGGGCCTTCGCCTACTTCCTGACCGGCGAGGTCGCGGCGGGGACCCCCGAGACGGGGTCGGTCGCGGTCGGGGGGCTCGTGATGCTGCTCCTCCTCCGGATCGCCGACCAGCGGGACGTCCAGTGGATACGGGAGTGGGCGCTCGGCGTGGCGATGATCGTCGGTCTGTTCGTCGGCGTGGCGCTGCAAGTGACCGTCGGGAGTTGGTGGTAAGATGTCCGGAACCGACTCATCCGCTGCCGGCGGCTCCGGAACCGGTTCGGACGTCTACCAGGACAGCTTCATCCCCTACATCAACACGTGGGGGCGCCGGACGAACCTCCTCGCGGTGCTGCTCTCGCTGGGGCCGGCGGTCGTCCTCCTCACCGTCTTCGACATCGTCCCGCCGTCACAGGCGATCATCGGCGCGTTCGTCTCGGTCGCGGCGACGTTCGGCATCTTCTGGGTCGTCGAGCCGATCTCGTATTACCCCGTACTGGGGATCCCGGGCACCTACATGGCGTTCCTCTCCGGAAACATCTCGAACCTCCGGCTGCCCTGTGCGGCCGCGGCCCAGGAGAGCGCCGACGTCCAGACGGGCACGCCGCAGGGGAGCATCATCTCGACGATCGCGATCGCCGCGTCGATCGGCGTGAACACGACGCTGCTCGGCGTCGGTGCGTTCGCCCTCGTGTCCGCGTTCCAGGCGTTGCCCGGCCTGTGGCAGAACGCGCTCGAGTCCTACCTCGTTCCCGCGGTGTTCGGCGCCATCTTCGCGCAGTTCGGGCGCGATTACCCGAAGGTCGCCGGCGTCGGATTCGTGCTGGCGCTGGCGATGACGTTGCTGTTGGAGGCGGGCGTGCTCAACTTCCTGCCGGGGTACCCGCTGTACGTGGTGATCATCGTCTCCGTCTTCGGAACGATCCTGATCGCCCGGTGGATGTGGGAGCAGGGGATGATCGAGGCGCCGGAGGACGACTGAGAAGGAGCAACAATCAAGGGCTTCGGCGGGAGAGATATACCATCGAACGAACGCCATGACATCGACACAGACGATCCCATCGAACGCGGAATTGACTGAATTGCGGCGCGAGTTCCACCGCCATCCCGAACCCGGTTGGTGTGAGTTCCGAACGACGGTGCGGATCGTCGAGGAACTGGAACGAATGGGCGTCGACGAGATCCACGTCGGGCCCGACGCCCTCGACTCCGAGGAGCGACTGGGGGTGCCCGACGACGACGTCCTCGCGGAGTGGTACGAGAAGGCGGCCGCCGGGACCGACCGGACGGACCTCCTCGAGCGGCTACGGGGCGGTCACACCGGCGCCGTCGCGGTCGTGCGGAACGGCGAGGGCCCGACCGTCGGCCTGCGCGTGGACATCGACGCGCTGCCGATCACCGAATCGACCGACGACGACCACCGGCCGGTCGCCGAGGGGTTCCGATCGACGAACGAGGGGTACATGCACGCCTGCGGGCACGACGCCCACATCACGCTCGGGCTCGGGGTTCTCCGGACGGTGCTCGAGAGCGACTTCGAGGGAACGTTCAAAGTCTTCTTCCAGCCCTCCGAGGAGCTGCTGGGCGGCGGCAAGGCGATGGCTTCGGGCCCCCACATCGACGACGTCGACTACCTGTTCGGCGCCCACGTCGGCCTCGACGTCCCCGTCGGGACGGTCGTCGCCGGGCTCGACGAGGCGCTGGCGCTCTCCCGGATGGACGTCACCTTCGAGGGCGAGTCGGCCCACGCCGGGCTGGCCCCCAACGAGGGACGAAACGCGGTCCAGGCGTTCATCGCGGCCGCCGACAACGTCTACGGCATCCCGCGCCACCGGGAGGGGAACACGCGCGTGAACGTCGGGCAGCTCCGCTCGGACAACGCCGCGAACGTCATCGCCGACCGGGTCACCGCGTCGATCGAGGTCCGCGGCGAGTCGACCGAGCTGATGGAGTACATGCGCGACGCCGTCCGCCGATACGTCGACACGGCGGCCGAGATGCACGAATGTGAGGCCGAGGTCGAGCTCACCGGCGAGTCGATCCGGCAGGACTGTGACGAGGAGCTCGTGGACCTCGTGAGCGGGACGGTGACCGACCGGTCGGACTCGCTCTCGCTCGTGCGCCGCGACGCCCTGGCCGCCAGCGAGGACGCGACGTACCTGATGCAGGCCGTCTCCGAAAACGGCGGCGCGGCGACGTACCTCGGCATCGGCGCGAGCAACCCGAGCGGCCATCACACCCCGCGGTTCGACGTCGACGAGGCGTGCCTGCCGATCGGCGTCGATGTGCTGTCGGCGTCCGTCCTGCAGCTGCTCTCGTAGGCCCGACCAATGGGGCAACCGGTGGCCGGCGGAACGCTGCACTCCGACGTGGCCGTCCTTTTCGTTTGTATCACGACCGCATCGAAAGGCCGTGTGAACGGCGACCGATGACTGGCGTCCGGTGATTGGCGTCCGGTGACCGGCGTCCGTCGTCCGGCGACTGGCGACCGACGAACGAATCCGTCGTTATGGATGGAGACATACCAATATTAAATACAATATGTGAATTTGAAATAGACGGATGAATAGAACGTGAGAACGCATCGATCGACCACCACGGGGAGATCTCTGGATCGATTTTTATCCGGGTTCGTCGTAGATGATCGTACAATATTTAAATAATATTTATATCCCGGATCATATTTAATATATCGCATTGTACCAGGCGGCGACGGTGTGGACCCCCGTTTCAGCTGTGTTTACGTGGATGTGGGAGTAGTTATGTCAGATCCAGTGATTTCCTCTTTTTATATAATGGAGTATATATTCGTCGCTGTTACGACCGGCGGCTTTTGAACCACCGAGTTATGCGTGACGCGATCCCGAGGTTCCGTTTCACCATAATGACGGTGCTGTCCGCTCGCCGGCCGACCTCTTCGGGAATGGCCCCGAACACGACCTGCTGGAGGAGCCCTTCACGAGACGCCCCAATGATAGTGAGGTCGTGGTCGGCTGCTTCTTCGACGATGGAATCCCCGATGTTCGTTCCGTCGATGATCTCCGTCGACGTCTCCAAGTTCTCGAGTGCAGCGACGGTCGAATCGAGAATCGATCGGGCATCGCCGTCACGGTCCGAGTCGGTGGATCGAACGTATATCACTTTGACGTGAGCATCGTTCCGTCTGGCAACGGCACGGGCGATCTCCGTTGCGAACTCGGCGTGAGGACCGCCAGCCGTCGGCAGGAGGATCGAATCCACTTCGCCGATGGACGCACTGTCTGCGGCAGGACCGACACGCTCAACCAAAACGTCACAGCGAGCCTTGGTCACCACCTCGTCGACGTTACTCCCCAGGACGAAATCACGACGACGGGGGCGACTCCGCCAGCCCATCAGCACGAGACCGATATCGTCCTGTTCGATCGTATTGAGGATCGCCCGGGACACGTCGTGTCCGATGCGGATTTTGCCACTCACCGGGATGCCCGGGCGCTCTTCGTCCGCAAAGTCGATCGCCTGGTCGATGACGGCGCGTTCCTCATCGACGAACTGGCGCCCCTCCGAAATCGGCGTCTGGCGCGGAACGGTGGCGACGCTTACCACCTCTATCTCGGCGTCTCGCTGTTCGGCAAGATCGAGCGCCGTCCGCATCAACTGCTCGACGGTCGCCGGATTCGCTACCGGAACGAGGATCCGCTGCTCCCGCTCGCGCCGTTCTTCGGCGGGGGCTTGCTCGGTCGTGACGGTCGGCGTTTCCTCCTCGATCTTTTCCTCCGCTTTCCGCCGCGAGTAGCCGTAATACAGGAGCAGTCCCAGACCCATCCAGATGGCCGTGGTCACGAGCGCGATGAATCCGTGGGAGTCGGGTCCCAGACCGATTTCCATACCCAGGGCCGACAGGAGGAACGGCGTCAACAGGAACTGGAGGACGATCCCGATGAGCGGCGGCCACGGCATGTACGGGACTTCGTACGTCCGTGGCAGGTCAGGGTGGGTCTTGCGCATCTTGATGACCGTCCAGTTGACCTGCACGAACAGCAGAATGAACATGATGTCGGCGGAGGCGGCGACTGATTCGATGGGTAGCGTCACCGCCATCAGCGCGATGAGCACCGCCGAGAGGAAGATCGCCACGTGTGGCGTTCGCTTCTCGGGGTGGACCTCGCTGAGGAGCTCGGGGAGGGCCTTGTCGCGCCCCATCGCGAACGAAACGCGTGAGGAGGAGTACACGGTCGCGTTCAGTGCGCTCATCGTTGCCGTCAGGCCAGCGACCAGGAGTAACGGGACGCCGTAGGGGACGAACTGTCCGGCCGCCTCGATGATGCCGAGTTCGCCCAGATTACCGAGCACTTGCCACGTGGGCGCACCCACCGAGACGCCCGCTCGGTCGGCCAATTCGGGTATCGTCTCGATCCCACCGATCGCGGCGAAGGCGACGAGAACGTAGATCGGCACGACGATCGCCAGCGAGTAGAAGACCGCCTTCGGGACGTTCGTTCCCGGATCGACCACCTCTTCGCCGGACTGGACGATGATCTCGTAGCCCTCGAAGGCGATGTACGTGAAGCCCATCGCGCCGATGATACCGACGACACCGTTCGGTGCAAACCCGGGACTATTGAGGAATTTCGTGGGCCAGTTCGGCGTCTGAACCGTCGCAAGAATGCCGAAGGCAACGAAAACGCCGAGGATGGCGACTTTGATGAACGTCACGATGACGCCGGCCTTGCCGGTTTCCTCGGCCCCCCGATAGTTGATATATGCGAACAGAGAGATCATAAGGACCGCGAGGATCTTATCCAGCAGTTCGCGGCCGATGAACCCCAGAAGATGGAACCCCTCCGCGAGAACACCACCGTAGACCAGGAACTCGGTGAGAAACACGCCGAACGTCACCGCGTACAGCGAACAGGCGACGGCGTGGGCGAACCAGGACATCCAGCCCGCATAGAAGCCGTTCGGATCGACGAGCGCTTCTTTCACCCAGAGATAGCCGCCACCTGCCTCCGGGAACGCGGCTCCGAGTTCGGCATAGGAGACGGCCGTAAACAGCGCAACGAAGCCGTTCAGAGCGAACGCGAGGATCAGTGCGGGCCCCGCGAGCCCCGCGGCGAAGCCCGTGAGGGCGAAAACGCCGGCCCCGATCATCGCACCAACGCCGATGAACGTGATATCGAAGAAGCTCATGTCCCGCGAGAGTTCCGTCTCGACCTCGCCGGACGCGCCCCCATCGCCGGATTCGCTCCGAGCGTCGGAGGCACCACTATTAGCCGAGGCATCCGTCATAGTGTAGGCTGACACGGTGCGGGTAGAAAAAAGCGGAGGCTGCGGATTCGGGTCTCCGGCCGTGATTCCATCCGTGGCAGCAACCGGCCCGGGTGTCCCCAGCAGTGGATCTCGGCTCCGTCTTCCGGTCGGGATCGGCTTCCGTATGCACGTGTACAATGACGAGGTCTTTTCGGGGGGCAGCGCCACGAACCTCGCCAGCCGTGTCGCCTGTACTTCTTCAACGGTGGCTTAAAAGACGTAAGAACGATCGAGGTCAGTCTCCGACTCGAACGGAAGGGAAGAGGCCTCGGCACTCATTCAAGCGAACACTGCACTTAGACATAAAATAATTGTTAATAAATTATACCTGTGAGAATAATCTATGGATCCAGAACAATCGAAAGACTCGAATTGGAAAGAGGTAGTTGGACTAGCTGACGGTACAGACAAAGTCGCCATATACTGTAAAGAATCAGATAAAGAAGCGTGGACCGAAGAAGCCGAAGAGAAGGGGTATCCAAGCCGGAGTAAGTACCTCTATGACCTCGTTATCGAAGGTCAACGAGTACGGGAGACCGACTTCTTCGATAAGCCAGGAGACTCTGAGCAGAACGAAGAGCTTCGGGAGCGAATCAACGAGCTGCACGACGAGATCAGTCGTCTGAAAGGTAGCCCCGATGGTGATCCGAACCTCATTGTACCGGATCTGGTTCTAGGAGAACTATCGGAGGAGTACCGGACACACGATGAGCTTGTCAGCAGTATACTCGATTCTGACCGTATCGAGAATCATGTCCGAGAGGAAGTGGAAGACATTCTGTACGACCTAATCGATGCGGACCGAGCAGAATACCAGATTGGACACGGCTGGCGACACGTTCCGGAGGGTGATTCATAGATGGTCGAAGAGTGGGAGACACAAGTTTTCGAAAACAAGCACGAAGTTATCAACGACTTCCTGCAGCAGAAAGAGACGACTGGACGTAGCCGTCGGACACTAAATGCGTATAGCCGTGTTCTCCGCAAGTTCTACCACGAGCATTTTCCGGAAAAACGCCGGCAGAGACAACGGTCAGAGATATCGAGGAGTATCTCCGAATCCTGAACGACAGAGATCTCAGTCGGAACACGAAGCGACGGTATCTCGAATCGCTCTCGGCGTTCTTCAGCTACGCGATGAAACGCCCTCGGTTTGAAGAGGTTACCGGGAATCCAGCTGCAGTCATACTGGAAGAGATACCAAAGGAAATTCGATCACGGCCCGACTGTGCAACGTGGGAAAACGCGAAGAAGATCGTCCGAGGAATGTCGAATCCTCGGGACAAAACTGTCGCCGCGATCTTGGCCAAAACAGGATGCCGCCTCACGGAAGCGTTGGAGATCAAGATGGATGACCTAATGCTCGATAGCGGATTCATCCGTCTACGGCAACGAAAAGGAGGAAAACAGACCGTCGTCCCCATTGACGAGGAAACGGTACGGGCGATAGAGCGGTGTAAGCTGGTTAGTGGTGATCACGACGAGGGATATCTGTTCGTCAGTATCCAAGGGAATCGAGTAGGCCGTGAGCGACTCCGTAGGACCATTCGAGAAGCTGCGGTTGATACTGGCGTTATGGAAGAGGGTGAAACGCGGTTCGAACGGAAGTTCACCCCCCACACGTTTCGGACTGTGTTTACCACGCTAATGCGGAGACAAGGGATGGATGATCGGATTCTTCAGTATATTCGGGGAGATTCAGAATCCGAGACGATGGATATCTATACCAGAGTCGACCGTGAGGAGGCGAGGCAACAATATCTTGAATGCATCAAATCACTGCAAAGCTAACGGATGGGAGTAGTTCCATCTCTGTAATACCCACCGACGATAACGCCTCGTATTCGTAGAAACTCAACATCCGATCTCTCGAATGCAAGGGGCCTGGCAGTACTCATAGGGTTCATCATCACCGGATGCCGAGTCCGGTTCAGTGCGGTGCCTCATCATCGGCCCGACTCGTTCTACGGTACTTGGAGCAAAACCGTTGTCGTTCACTCACGAGTATCCAGCAAGGCAGTAACCGCGACCTCAGATTACAAACAGACATACGAGGAAATTTTGGAGATATATGGCCTCGTTGAAACCCTTGCTGACAAACACGACAGGTGAGTAGCTGGAGAGGAGATGGATGCTCTCCCGAAGTCACGTCTTCTTCGATTCGTTGAACGGGCTTTAGTACTGGCTCGCCGTGCTGTGGCACGGTTCTCGACTCGCTATTCACGGAAGCGGTTCACGCTGCGGCAACACGTTGTCTTGCTCTGTCTCAAGGTGAAAAAGACGACCACGTACCGTGACCTCGTTGACGAACTCATCGAGATGCCGCACATTCGAGACGCCCTCGGCCTTGATTCGATCCCCGCACCCTCGACACTCTGTAAGGCGTTCGACCGCTTGGAGATGGCCGTCTGGCGGGTTCTGCTCAACGTTTCACTTAGAGACTTGCCGCTGAACGGTGTCACCGGCATCGATCCATCCGGGTTCGAACGGGCGCACGCTTCTACTCACTACACGAAGCGAACGAACCTCACCATCCAGCAGTTGAAGACAACGCTGTTGGTCGATACAGCAACCAACGCAGTACTCGATATTCACGTGACCACAACGCGGAAGCACGATACCCAAATTGCGCCACAGGTAATGAAACGGAACGTACAATCCATCGCGGTGTTGGCCGGTGACAAGGGATACGACGACCAGAAACTCCGGCAGCTCGCCCGTGACCACGATATTCGACCACTCATCAAGCATCGGGAGTTCACACCTCTCCACAAGGCGTGGAATGCTCGGCTGGACAACGACCTCTACCATCAACGGAAGATAAACGAGACAGTCAACGCGACCATCAAACAGAAATTCGGTGCATTCGTCAGGTCGCGTCTCTGGTGGAAGCAGTTCCGCGAACTCGTCATCAAGTGTGTGGTTCACAATCTTGAACGAGGGCTCGATATTGCATCCGAGGGGGCGGATGTCAGTAGTTCCGAGAGGAACGGGCTGCTGAATATAGAGAGTGCATTCAGCATGAGAAACGCCTCAGCCTCTACTCTAAACTGGAACTCTCCGACGGAATGTGCTTACCTCAAGACCAGCAGCGAAGGGGAACTACCTCTCAGGGTATTGTGATCGGATCTTCAGACTAATCATCGTCGCTGAAAATCCCTATTTCGAACTCATCATCAGACTCACGGAGGAGTCGACCGGTTCCATCGTGCTCAGCAAGTGCTCCCTCATCGAGGTGGTTTGCCTGTTCTATAACGTCAGCAGTGACTTTTTCGGTTACTTCGAACTCCTCGACTGGGCTAACGACTCCCCAGAGCGCCCCGACAGAGTGGAGGACAACCGCCAGCGGCGTGAGAATCAGGAACACTGGCCACAAGATCGGGTGTTTCCGATAGCCCACCACGCCAAAGAACATATACACGAACAGAATCCCTAAAAGGGCTGTAGAGAGCAGCGAATACAGTCCTATCCCGGGAGCTGTCCCGGGCAACAGGTACGATGCGATAGCCAACAACGGTACGAACGGTGAGAACGCCCACGCGATGACCCGAGTGAAGTACAGCGGCCGGTATAGTGGCGGAAGTAAGTGATCATCACCGATTGTGCCGGACATCCATCGCCGCCGTTGTTTGATCATCGCTTTGAGCGATGGCGGAGCTTGATTCCGAAACCGATCATTGACTAACTGGTAGGTCAAATTGTGGTCTCTCGCTGCCCGCCAGATCAGATTCGTGTCCTCCGTGATCGTGGCTACATCCCACCCAACCTCTTGTTCAATCTCACGGCGGATTGCAAAACCTCCACCCCACGCGTATAGGGGATACGATAGGCGGCGAAATCCCAGCTGTTCAAATTGATAACCCGTGCGAAACACTTCACAGAGATACGTGAGACGTGAACCGGTGTAAATTGGCTTCTCTGTGAACTGAATGAAATCAGCATCTGGAAGCCCAGTGAGTTCTGTAACGAGCGTATCTTCGTCTAGATAGAGGAGATATTCTTTATCAGCATCAACGTTTCTCCGTGCCCATTCAACGGCCCGACCTTTGTTAGTCGCGTTGCAATCAAAATCATCGGGAACAACATGGACTTGAGCACCATTGATACTGATGTCTGCTTCGGCGATAACACGCACATCTGTGATATTGTCGGGCAGTGCGTTGACGGTCTGTTGGACGACAGACTCAGCGTCAATCGTCAGTACACGGACTTGGATATCATCAAGCCCCCACACTTCCTCAGTATCTTGTTTCCATCCACGTGAAAGCAAAGTCACCTCGACGACCCACCACAGTGAGGAGAGACCGTAGACAAGCAGTGCTGCCCACAAGAAGATGGCCAACACCCCCTGTAGCGATACCAAATCGGTCACATTACGTGATTACGGCAGAATCTATTAAGCACAGCGTAATTGCTCCGTTACTGTTCCGTAATGGACTATTATACTGTATGCTAATCTGCCCAGCCAGTTCATGACCGACTTGCGCTCTGTATTCAGTACAACTCGGCGGTACTTCCAATCCGTCAGCATGAGGATGACTACGGGTGTCTCATCACAACGAACCCGGGACAGAATGGGCGAATCGTCATCGACGGGCGCTCACGACTCGGCATACTCACGAGGATGTCCTCACCGATCGTCAGTTCGAACTCTTGCTGGAAGCGTGTTCAAGCCTTTCAGCGCCACACGATTTCGAAGCGCGATTCATTTGTCTCATCGCAGGCCGCCTTGGACTTCGCGCTGGCGAGGTCGCGCATTTACAGACGGCGTGGGTGAACTGGAACCGTCGAACGATTCGCATCCCCCAACACGAACCGTGCCAGTGTGGGTACTGCCGACGTCAGGCACGGCAGGAAGCCATCCACAACGAACGTCTCTCCGTCGAGGATGCTGTCGCATCCCGCTGGCATCCGAAGACTGTGGCATCGGCGCGGCTGATCCCATTCGACCTCTCACTTCGGCTGGAGCTTTGCGTCGAGCGGTTTGCCAATCGGTACGATGCGTTCCCTCGGTCGCGGTCAACGATCAACAGACGAGTACAGGCTGCCGCGAGCGAGGCTGACCTACCGGGTCGCGTCTATCCACACTGTCTGCGAGCAACTGCCGCCAGCTACCATGCCTACAAAGGCGTCGCCCCGGTGCCACTGCAAGCCCTGATGGGCTGGAGTGATCTGGCGACCGCACAGAAATACATCCGTATCTCTGGGACAGCGACGGCTGATGCGCTGCGTCGAGTTCATCACAAGTAGGGACTCCTCAGGCGTCTCTCAGTATCGTTCTGACCGATACAGAGGATGTAGTCAGCATCGGTATGCGGTCGGAGCCTACAAGATGGTCTTATGCAGACTATCTGTTGGATCGAGTCATGGAGTGGAACAACATACTGTGGTGTGCTGGCGATTCGGCGAGCAATAACAGCCCGACGAGTGTAGCGCCGACGAACAGCCAGCGGGACATACCTGGAGTTCATCACGTAGTTGAGAAATACTCTTGTTCTGAGCTATAATCCATCATATCGGGTAGTATATGATTATATGTGGTAATTTCATACTACCAAAACGGTAAGTTCATCTTACCTAAGATTAATGATAACAGTATGACTCGAGTAAGCCGTCATCTGTCTATCGAATTTATCGTACTCCTTGTAATCACCGCGATAACGTTTCTCGTACTTTTCGCCGTTCTTCCGTTCGACTTGGTCCAGGCGCTTTTGATTGTCGCCCTTGTCGCGTTCTTTTATTTCGGTATCGCCGTTGCCTTGGCGAAATACAAACATCGGACACCGGATTGGCTCAATACGGCCCCTCTCTGGCTGATCATAATGGTGCCGGTGGCTATCGGTGTCTCGCTCCTCTTTAGATACTGGGCCGAGGCCACGTTCTTCAACGTGGTTTTCGTTCTGGGGATGATGTTTATGTTCCTCTACTACTGGCTGATGGTTCCGTTCGCTATGGTTCAGAAAATCGAGGAACAAAACTGGGATGAACAAATCGATGAGTGGCCGGAAATCACCGTCCTCATCCCTGCGTACAAAGAGCGCGGGCACATCGGCCGGACGCTGGATTCCATCTCAGCCACGACATACACTGGCGGTATCGAACTTATTGTCATCGACGACGGGAGCGCTGACGGAACTTACGAAGAGGCCACGGCCCACGCCGGAACTGACGCCCTAGTCATCCAGAAGGAAAACGGCGGAAAACATTCAGCACTGAACCGAGGACTTGAGGAAGCGACAAACGACATTATCGTCGCCATCGATGCCGATTCCTGGATCGATCCCGACGCGTTCGCGGAACTCGTCAAGTCTTTCAAACGGCACCCCAACGCTGGTGCAATAGCCGGCAACGTCAAAGTCGGGAACCGGGGCTCGTTCATTACGAACCTGCAAGCGCTTGAATACATCGTTGGGATCAACACGTTCCGACGGGCGTTTGACCATGTCGGTCTCGTCTCCGTCGTCCCTGGCTGTCTCGGGGCGTTTCGGGCGGATACCCTCCGGGAAGTCGGGGGATACAGTGCCGACACGCTCACTGAGGACTTCGATCTGACAATAGAGATACTCAAGCGTGGCCGAAGCGTCCATATGAGTGAAGGGATCGTGTACACCTACGCTCCGACGAACTGGCGCGGCCTCTACAGACAGCGCCTCCGGTGGTACCGTGGTCAAATCCAGACGCTCCGTAAACACGTCGGCGTTTTCAGTGACCCGAACTACGGGTTACTTCACCGGCTCGTCTTCCCGTACGCGTTCCTCTCAATGACGCTCTTGCCGCTTATGGGTGTTGTGGTGTCTATCGTCATCCCGCTTGCGATCATCGCGGGGCAGGGGTTGATGATGCTCAAGATTGCGATGTTCTTTTTCGCACTCATATTCCTGCTGTCGCTTCTCGCCATTGAGATCGACGCTGAGGACAGGAAGTTGGTGGTGTACTCACCGCTGTCAGTAATTGGCTACAAACAGTTTCAGGACGCCGTCCTTATAAAAAGTATCTTCGATGTTTTTAGCGGGAAAGAACTTGGCTGGACAAGCGCCGGTCGCATACCCCAAGAAGCAACGGAGCAAGGGACGTTCGCTCCGCCCGCACCTACAGCCGGTGCCGACAACGAGGTGTCGACACTTTCCACCGTCGCCGACTCAGAATCGTCTTTCGACGTGTATCATGACGCCGCCGACGAGTGGCGCTGGCGGCTCCGCCACCGCAACGGCAACATTATCGCAGACAGTAGCGAGGGATACAGCTCCCGAGACTCCGTTGAGGACGCTGTTGGTCGAGTTGCCGCTACTGTCGGTGATGCCGACACGCTGGAATACGACCCCGCTGGCTTCGAGGTTTATGAGAAAGACCCTGATGAATGGCACTGGCAACTCCGGATGAAAAGCGGTCGAGTACTCGCCCGGAGCAAACTTGGATTCGATTCTCGCGGTGATACCCTCGATGCTATCGAACGTGTGCGAAACAATGCGACCGAAGCGGAGCGATGGAGCATCACTGTTGGCGAGACGAGCGGCTACCACTGGCGACTGACAGCGCCGAACGGGCGGGTCATCGCGCGGAATGCGAAAGGGTACACCAGTAAATCGGACGCAGAGACAGCTATGGGCCGGGTGAGAAAGGCCATTCCGAAGGCGGACACGCTGGAGTTCGACCCAGTTGGATTCGTCGCCTATGTGGATACTCTCGGTGAGTGGCGCTGGCGACTCAAACATCGTAATGGCCGTATCTTGGCCGACAGCGGCGAGGGATACAGTTCGAAAGCCAGTATGCGGAACGGCATCGAGACTGTCCAACGAACCGCCAGAGAGGCGGCTGTTGCCCAGCCGATTCCCACGAATGGGTAACAATCTGATATAACGATCAGATTTTTATGTGGGAGTGTCGCGATTGTTTCGAGCGTTTCCGGCGGATACTCGTAGAATCGAAAGATAAATTACAGTACATAAAGCTGATCGGCTTTGTTTAAATTCTTAGAGAGTGATCTGTTTTCGTGGTCGCGCTGAATATAGAGCGTGGATGCAGCACAGCGGTAACTCCAGGGATTTAGCCGAATATATTGCGAAAGCGCTCGGATAACGGTTTGTATTGCCATCCACACCTATGGCACGTTAGATAGTCGTCATCGTCATATCGGCGTACATACTGTTGACAATTAGGGCAAATCCCTTCTTTCGGAGTTGTTTCGTGATACTGGGACTTCTTTTGTGAGAAAACGTGGATGTGGAGTCCGTGAACACTTGAAACGGCCAAATATACGTAGTTATCGCCATTATACGTTTTTCTCTTCGCTTTGAATCCAGCTCCTTTATCAATACCATCTGATTTAGCCGCTGAAACCACCCACTCGGGTGGATCAGGATATAAATTCCACCCGTCTTCCTCAACAGCTTTAATTAATTTTTCTTCGTCTTCTTGCCGTTGCCCGTGGCCATTTGGCATACTCGAACATCTTTCATCCTGAAAATAAATACTGGGGCTTCCTGAAGTGATTTTGAAATTCTGTGAATGGCGCTGCCGGTGATTCAATCTACGTTCAACATACGCGCTGTGTATTCAGTACGGCCGCTAAAACCTATCACCGATCAAGGGTTTCAACAAGGCCTCAAACCCCTACTTGTAGATATTCTTCAAGTACAGTCCTTGATGTCCTTATGGCATATATGGAGATAGATGTCGATTGCCTTTTAGGATCCCGCGGACGTGCTGTTCAGCTTGTTATATCTCATTTTATTCTTCCAAGTCCGATCTTCGAACCTTGCTGCATACGCGCCCTGAATTCAGCAAGGCTGCTGGAACTTATTACTGCCAGAGAGTACAACTAGACCGGTTAACTTATTCTGAGAATTAACATCAGAAAACATCTATAGGTCAACAGAGGGCTCAAAGACGAGCAATGAAAAGCATAATTTCCAAACTTTTATATTCGAATTATACAGGAATATCGGTTAGAGAACGTATAATGGCCTCTTTAACCGTCTCTGACACAATAAATCCCTCTACTGACGTTAGATAGCCCGTTCTTGGCACTCATAGATACAACAGGTTACATAGGATATAAAAATCTTGACAGGTAATCTAACCTGTGAGAGAGGTCGAAACCGGGTATCCCCCGTTTTTCTCCACCCCCGAAAGGTGAAACAAGAATGTCAGAAGACAAGCAAAAGTGGAAGCAGACCAGTGGCTTCGCTGGAGACACCGAAGTCGCCCAGGTCGTATGCAAGGAAGAAGATTTCAAACAGTGGGATGAGGAAGCCGAGGAAAACGGGAAGTCCCGGAGCCGTTACCTGTACTCTTTGATCCAGGAGGCCCGAGCCTACCGACGGCACGGCCTGAACGGTGCCACGTGCAACCAGAAGCGTGTTCAGGAGCTTGAGGATGAAGTCTCACGGCTCCAGAAGCGTGTTGAGGAGAAGGAGTCTGAGAGTTCTGAGGCAATCAGCTTCGACCCATCCACCCTGAAACAGGACGTTCTCACCGACCAGTACCAATCCCTGGAGGATATTCTCCGGCGTATCGTTGAGGAAGGAATCCTGGATGATGTTCTACGGCAACCAGTCGAGAACCAGCTCTACTTCCTGGCCGCCCAGGACATGGTAGAGTACGAACGTGGCTGGGGCTGGAAACTGACTGAGGACAACGGAGGTGCAGCATAGATGGCGGCCAAGAAGTACGAAGTCCTGCTGGACTCGGATACCTGGGAGGAACGAGTCTTCAAGAACAAACACAGCTGCATCAACGACTGGCTCCGCAGCAAGGACTCGACAGGCAAATCCCGAAGAACCTTGAACGCTTACAGCAGGACTGCTGCCCGGTTCTTCCACGAGTGGTTCCCTGACACCCATCCCTCAGAGGTAACGGTTGGTGACATCGAGGAATACGTTCTCGACCTCAACGACCGGGAGGTAGCACGGAACACGAAACGCCGGTACGTTGAATCACTCAGTAGCTTCTACACCTGGGCCTTGTTCCGGCCACGGTTCGAGGACATCACCGGCAACCCAGCCAAGGTTGTTCTTGAGGAAATCCCGAAGGAGAAGAAGCCACGACCGGAGACAGCTACGTGGGAGAACGGGAAGCAGATAGTCAAGAACATTCCAGATCCCAGGGACAAGACCGCTGCCGTCATCCTGGCGAAGACCGGTGTCCGAATCCAGGAGGCACTGAACCTGAAGGAGGAGGATCTGAACAACCTGGAGGACGGTTTCATCCGATTCCGAGATAGGAAGGGTGGTACGACCACGGTCAACCCGGTGGACGACGAGACGGTGCAAGCAGTTCAACGGCTCCGGGCGATCTCTTCCAGCAAGTCGGAGTACCTGTTCACGTCGATCCGTGGCGGTCCGATAGGGAAGGAACGGCTTCGGAGAGAGGTTCGGAAGGCAGCTGTCAAAGCCGGAGTCATGGACGACGTGGACGAGAAGCGTTGGCACCACAAATTTACTCCTCACTATTACAGGACGATCTTCACGTCCCAGATGAGGAACAACGGGCTTCCGGATCACTTCACCCGGTATCTGCGTGGCGACGGCGACCAGGAGGTCATGGATCTCTATACGAAGATTCCCAGGGATCAGGTCCGGGACGAGTACCTGGAGATCATCAAACCCCTTAACCTGTACGCCAGGACGGATGGAGGTGAGAATCAGTCATCGGAGAACACCAGATCTCGCCGGTCACGGACAAGGCAGGAGACGTTGTAGGCGCACCTGTCTTCCTCTCCCCTGAGGAAGTTGAACAGCTCAGGGAAACCGGTTCTGTGGAGATAACTGCGGAAGCTGATTGAGGTTGTGTGCCCTATGATTCGACCCATTTTTACTGGTTGAACGTCTTAGACCGGGTTAACGAGCTTACGGAGAGATTTGATTGTGGAACTGAATAATAACAGTACGGCGAGTCAGGCTGTTGTCGAGAAAGTTGCTCAACAGGAAGACGTTGATTCTACCGAGTTGGAGACACCGCTCTATGACGTGGTCGACGCCGATGCCCTGGACAAGTTGGTATCCTCGATGAGCACGGACGGGATAGTGTCTTTCCACTACTCCGGGTACCAGTTAATTGTGGCTGGAGATGGCAGCGTCGAGTTGGCCGAAGAGGACGCACCTACATCCTGAAAATGCTCTGTTGAATCCGCAGAAGGCGGTGGGATAGCGTCGCT